>CAYOWF010000026.1:0-15720 GCA_964407585.1 uncultured Qipengyuania sp. | reverse complement strand
CGCCGTGCAGGCCGCCGCTGGTGGCATAGGCCTTGCCCGAGAACTTGCCGCCCGAATGCAGCGTCGTCAGGATGACTTCGAGCGTCGACTTGCCCGGATATTTGGGGTGCTCGGCCACCGGCATTCCGCGTCCGTTGTCCGCGATGGTGACCCGGTTGCCTTCGTCGAGACGCACCTCGATCCGGCTCGCATGGCCGGCGACCGCTTCGTCCATCGAGTTGTCGAGCACTTCGGCGACCAGGTGATGCAGCGCGCGGTCGTCGGTCCCGCCGATATACATGCCCGGGCGACGGCGCACGGGCTCGAGGCCTTCGAGGACCTCGATGGAAGAAGCGTCGTAGTCGCCGGAAGAGGTCGGCGTATTCTCAAACAGATCGTCGGACATTGGCTGAGGCTATATCGTGCCCGGCCCGCCCCGCAAGCTTGGCCGGCAGGTTATCCGCCTGTCAGAAACCCCGCGGTGCCGCGGATACGATCTCGACATCGTCAACGGTGACGCGGCGGACCTCCATCGCGCGCTCGACCACGCCGTTGCGCCCGAAGCGGAAGGGGCCGTCCACGCCGTCGAAGCCGCCCGCCTGGAACAGCACATTGGTGGGGAACGGGCGGCCGAACCGCCAGTCGCGCGCTGCACGCAGGGTGAGGAGGACCGCATCGTAACCGAGAGTCGCTACGCGATAGGGCTGTCCGCCGAACCGCTCTTCGTAGCTGCGCACGAAGCCGCCATAGCGCGCGTCGCTGACGGCGGAGAAGATGGCTCCGCGCAGTGCGGAGGAACGCAGGACGCCGCTATCACCGCTCCAGCGTTCGGTGCCGAGGATCTGGAGGCCATCGAATTTCACAGCCTCAGCGCCGCGAATCGAATTGGTACCGCCGTCGGCGATGAGCACGGCATCGAAACCGCCGCGCTGCTTAAGCCGACCCGCGGCGCTGACGACCGAGGTATTGGTACGCGAGTAGCGCTCTCCCGTGACGAAACTGCCGCCATGGGCGGAAAGGGCGGAGCGCAGGGCCGCTTCGGCGCGATTGCCGTAATCGCCGTCGGGGGCGAGGATGGCGAAATCGTCCGCGCCATTTTCGCGCGCATATTCGACGCTGCGGGAAATCGACTGTTCCGGAATGTGCCCCATGACGAAGACGCCGGGGCCGGCCACGGTCTCGTCGTTCGAGAAGCTGATGATCGGCACGCCGACGGGCGAGGCTTCGGCACGGACCGAAACCACATTGCTGCCGAGCAACGGGCCGAGGATGAGCTTGTTGCCATCGGCGATCGCCTGCCTGGCCGCGGACTGTGGACCCTGCGCCGTGTCGTAGGTCGTGATGCGCAGATTGTCGGCTTCGGTGTCGAGGATCGCCATCGTCGTGGCATTGGCGATCGACTGGCCGACTTCGCCGTTCTGGCCCGACAGCGGCACCAGCAAGGCGATGCGGTGAAGGTTTTCGTCCTCGGGCAGGGTGGTTGCGCTCGGTTCGGGAGTGGGGGTGCCCGTACGCGGCGCCTCGCCGCCATCGGGGATAATCGAACACCCCGAAAGCAGGACTGCGCCCGCTGCCATCATCAAATTTCGCCGGGTGACAAATGCGCGCTTCATTCTTGCCGCGTCCTGTATTGGTAGTCCATGGGGAAGAGGTGAGCGAGGATGCCCAGCCTTCGAAGGACCGCCTTACACCCGGTCTTTACCTTGTTGCCACCCCTATCGGCAATCTTGGCGATATCACCCTGCGGGCCGTGGACATTCTGTCACGGTGCGATGGCGTCGCCTGCGAAGATACGCGGGTTACGGGCAAGCTGTTGAAGCATCTCGGCATTTCCAAGCCCCTTTGGCGGTACGACGATCACAGCGAACATCGCGACCGGGGTCGGCTCGTCGAATCGATGCGGACCCGGGCGGTGGCGCTGGTGAGTGATGCGGGCACGCCGATGATTTCGGATCCGGGCTATCGCCTGGTGAACGATTGCCGCGCCGAAGGGATACCGGTGACCAGCCTGCCGGGTGCCTGTGCGGCCATCGTCGGCTTGACGCTTTCGGGCTTGCCGAACGACCGGTTCCTCTTCGCAGGGTTCCTTCCCGCAAAGGACAAGGCGCGGCGCGAGACGCTGGAAGAACTGGCCGCGACCGATGCGACGCTTTTGTTCTACGAAACGGGTCCGCGACTGCTCAAATCGCTAGGCGCCCTCAAGGACATCATGCCCGAGCGTGAGATCGCCGTCGCGCGCGAACTGACCAAGCTGCACGAGGAGTGCCGTCGCGGCCTCGCCGACGGGTTGATGGCCTATTACGATGCCAATCCGCCCAAGGGGGAAATCGTCCTCCTGGTCGGCCCGCCCGAAGACCATGCACCCAGCGATGCGGACGCCGATGCGATGCTTCGCGAGGCGCTGGAAACCATGAAGACGAGCCAGGCCGCCGCACAGGTCGCCAAGGCAACCGGCCTCGACCGCAAGAGCCTCTATGCGCGCGCGATGGAGATGAAGTCCGGATGAAGCGCCAGCTCGCCGAACGCAGCGGGCGCGCCGGCGAATCGCGGGCGGCTTTCTGGCTGCGTGCAAAGGGCTGGCAGGTGCTCGACCGCCGGGTGAAGACCCCAGCGGGTGAGATCGACCTTGTGGCAAGGCGCGGCAAGCTGGTCGCCTTCGTCGAGGTCAAGTGGCGCAACAGGCGTGAAGAGCTGGACCATGCGATCGACGAGCGACGCCTCGCGCGCGTCGCCGCAGCCGCGGAAGCGGTTGCGCATCGCTATACAGGGGAGGGCGACGATATCCGCGTCGATGTATTCCTGCTTGCACCCGGCGCATTCCCTCGCCACATCGCGAACGCCTGGCAGCCTTGAGGATACCACCATGACCCTGCGCGTCGCGGTCCAGATGGACCCGCTGGAAAATATAAAAATCGCGGGCGACAGCAGTTTCGCACTGATGCTTGCCGCACAGGAACGCGGGCACGAAGTCTGGCATTACGACGTGCACAGCCTCGCCTGGCAGAGCGACGGCACGCCGGCGGGGAAGATCACCGCGCATGCCGCGCCCGTCACGGTGCAACGCGTCGAAGGCGATCATTATGCGGTGGGCGAGCGTCGCCGGATCGATCTCGCAAGGAATATCGATGTGGTCCTGATGCGCCAGGATCCGCCTTTCCACCTCGGTTACATCAGCGCGGCCTTCCTGCTCGACCGGCTCAAGGGCACAACGCTGGTTGTCAACGACCCGCGCGAAGTTGTGAATGCGCCTGAGAAAATGTTCGTGCTCGATTACTCCGAATTCATGCCACCGACCATGATCGCGCGGCATCTCGACGACATGAAAGCCTTCCAGAAGGAACACGGTTCGGTCGTGGTCAAACCGCTTCACGGCAATGGCGGCAAGGCGATTTTCCGGCTCGATGCGGAAGGCACCAACCTCTCCGCGCTGAGCGAGGTGTTCGACCTGACCTGGCCCGAGCCGCATATGCTCCAGCCCTTCCTTCCAGAAGTGAGTGAAGGCGACAAGCGCATCGTGCTGGTCGATGGCGAATTCGCAGGTGCAATCAACCGCTTCCCCGGCGAAGGTGAGTTTCGTTCGAACCTTGCGCAGGGTGGCCATGCCGAAGCTGCGACACTGACGTCGCGCGAAGAGGAAATCTGTGCGGCCATGGGTCCGGAGCTCAAGCGACGCGGTCTGGTTTTTGTCGGGATCGACGTCATCGGCGGCAAGTGGCTGACCGAAATCAACGTTACTTCGCCTACCGGCATCGTCGCGATCGACCGGTTCAACGGGACCGACACCGCGGGGAAGATCTGGGACGCGATCGAGCGGCGCCACGCGGCGATGTGATCAGTCGTCGCGCTCGCGCGGGTGGGCGTTGCGATAGGTGTCCAGCAGGCTGGCCGCATCGACCTTGGTGTAGATCTGCGTCGAACCCAGGCTGGCATGTCCCAGCAGTTCCTGCAGGCTGCGCAGATCGGCTCCCGCACCAAGCAGATGGGTGGCGAAGCTGTGCCTTAGTGCATGCGGCGTCGCCGTGTCGGGCAGGCCCAGCGCACGGCGGGCACGCGCGGTCGCCTTCTGCACGACGCCTTGCGAAAGCGCACCGCCCTTGATTCCGCGGAACAGCGGTGCGTCCGCCGCAACCGGCCAGGGACATTTGCGGACATAGGCATCCACCGCCTCGCGTATAAGCGGGACGAGCGGGACGACGCGTTGCTTGTTCCCCTTGCCGGTCACCGTGAGAGTTTCGCCAAGCGGCAGGACATCGCCCTTCAAGGCCAGTGCCTCGGATATGCGCATGCCGGCGCCATAAAGGAGCAGCAGCACCGCCCGGTCGCGGGCACCGACCCAATCGTCGCCGGCAAGCGCTTCGACCGTTTCGGCAAGGCCGATGGCATCGTCGGGCGAGACGGGGCGGGGCAGTCCCTTCTTGAGGCGCGGCCCGCGCAGGCGCGGGGCTTCGGTGACCTCATGCCCGGCCTGCGCGCGTGCAAAGGCGATGAAGGCCTTGAGCGCCGACAATTCCCGCGCGGCGGAGGCATTGGAAAGGCCGTCGTTCCGGCGTGTGGCCAGGTGGGTTCGCAGCTTGCCCGTCGAAATGGTCGCGACTTTTTCGAAGTCTTCGATCTCGAGCCGGGTCAGCAGGCGTTCCGCAGCCTTGTGATAGGCGCGCACCGTATGCGGCGACCGCCTCAGGCCCAGCGCGAGGTGGTCGTGCCACCCGCCGAGGATTTCCTGCCTGCTCAACTGCTCACCAGTTCGCCGGCGACGAGTTCGCCCAGCAGCGCGTCGAGCAGGGGCATTCCCCTGTCGGTGACGCCAAGGCGCTCGGCCTGCGTCCAGACGAGCCCGAGATCGCGGTACAGCGCCAGCTTATGATCGTCGATGAGTTGGGTGGGCGGGACGTCGAACCGCTGCGCAAGCTCGGCAAGATCCACGCCCTCGGCCAGCCTCAGCCCCATCAGCAGCGCTTCGGAGGCCTGTTCGTTGCGGCCAAGCACGCGGTGCTCGGCGATACCGTCTCCCTGCCTGTCGACTGCAGCGAGGAAGTTTTCCGGCTTCCTGTGCCGTGTCGTCGCCACGCCGCCTCGCCTGCCGTGTGCGCCGGGTCCGATGCCGTGATAATCGCGATATCGCCAATAGGTGAGGTTGTGGCGGCTTTCTTCGCCCGGCCGCGCGTGATTGCTGATTTCATAGGCGGGCAGTCCGGCTGCGGCGGTCATTTCGCGGGTCAGGGCGAAGAGATCGGCCGCGGGATCGTCTGCCAGCGGGTCGAATACGCCGCGCCGGACATCGGTGGCGAAGCGCGTCGCCGGTTCGATGGTCAGCTGGTAGAGCGACATGTGCGAAGTGCCCAGTGCGAGAGCCTCGGACAGCTCCTGTTCCCATTGCGCAGGGGTCTGGTCGGGCCGTGCATAGATGAGATCGATCGAGACGCGCTCGAACAGACCCTGCGCCGTCGCGACTGCTGCGAGCGCCTCGTCGACGCCATGCAGACGCCCCAGGAATTTCAGCACGTCGTCGCGCAGGCTCTGCACCCCTAGCGAGACGCGATTGATGCCCGCGCGCGCCAAATCGGCGAAATTGGCCGCTTCGACGGAGGAAGGATTGCCTTCCAGAGTGATCTCGATATCCGGCGCGAATCCCCACAAGCCCTCCGCCTCGCGCAGTAGCGACGCCACGAGGGCAGGGGGCATGAGCGAGGGGGTTCCCCCACCGAAAAAGATACTTACGAGCGAATCTTCATTCTTCGTCGCAGCATGTTCGGCGCGCATATCGGCCAGCAGCGCGGCTTCCCATGCGGCCATGTCGGTGCGGTCACGGACATGGCTGTTGAAGTCGCAATAGGGGCATTTCGCGAGGCAGAAAGGCCAGTGGATGTAGAGCGAACGGGCCAAGCGCGGCTTCACCTCAAATTAAGCGGGACCGGGCCATAGATCACCCATGGACGGGTCTAAGATCATCATTGCGGCGGGGGCCGCATTCGCCGCGCTATGTGCCACGGGTATCACCGTGGCTGCAAGCGCGAGAGACGCTTCATACGACAATCGGATGAACGACCGGCTCGCCGTGCGCATGCTCGATAGGCACAATCGCGAGCGCCAGCGGCTCGGTCTGCCGAAACTCAAGTGGAACCGCGCGCTCGAACGCGAGGCGAAGCAATGGGGCCATGAACTGGCGCGCAAGGGGCGGCTCGAACATGCCGATCTGCGCACGCGCAACAGTACTGGCGAGAACCTGTGGATGGGTAGCCAGGGCCAGTGGGACGTGATCGTGGGCCTCGACATGATGATCGACGAGAAACAGCACTATCGCCACGGCAACTTCCCGGAGATCTCACACACCGGGAAATGGGCGGATGTGGCGCATTACAGCCAGATCGTCTGGCGCGACACGAAGGAGGTCGGCTGTTCGGTCGTCACCGACAGGGGGTGGGACGTCCTCGTGTGCCGTTACTGGCCGGCCGGAAACGTCTGGGGCCAGAAAGCCTACTGATCAGCCGAACTGTTCGGCGACGAGCTTGGCGAAGGCATCGGCCCGGTGGCTGATCGCGTGTTTTTCCTCGGGTGCGATCTCGGCGAATGTCTGCTCGCGGCCCTTGGGGACGAACACCGGATCGTAACCGAAGCCCATCTCTCCGCGCGGCGGCCAGGTGAGCGTGCCCGGGGCTGTGCCTTCATAGACTTCATGTTCGCCATCGGGCCAAGCCAGCGCAAGAACGCAATGGAAGGCGCATGACCGATCGACGTCTGCGCCTTTTTCCTGCAGCATTCCCTCGACCTTGCCCATGGCCATGTACCAGTCGCGACCCGGATCGCCTTCGAAATGCTGCCGCTCGGCCCAGTCGGCGGTGTAAACGCCGGGGCGACCGCCCAGCGCATCGACCGACAGTCCGCTATCGTCGGCAAGCGCGGGGAGGCCCGAAGCCTCCGCCGCCGCCCGCGCCTTGATCAGCGCGTTCTGGACGAAAGTGGTCCCCGTTTCCGGCGGTTCGGGGAGACCCAGCGATCCTGCGGAGATGCACTTCACCCCATGCGGGGCGAGCAGTGCGGAAATCTCCTTCAGCTTGCCCGCATTATGCGTGGCGATCACGAGGCTTCCCGAACCGATCCGGCGAGTCATTTGCGGGTTGCCTCTTCCTGTGCCCTGAAGATGTCCGCGCAGCCCATCTGTGCGAGGCGGAGGAGGCGGAGGAAGGCTTCCTCGTCATAGGGCGCCCCCTCGGCCGTAGCCTGTGCCTCGGCGATCTTGCCGCCTTCGATCAGCACGAAATTGGCATCGGCATCGGCATTGCTGTCCTCGGGATAGTCGAGGTCGAGCACGGGCGTGCCCTTGTAGACGCCGCAGGAGATCGCCGCGACCTTGGCGGTGATCGGGTCCTCGACGATGTCGCCCGATTTCATCAACCCGTCGACGGCGAGCCGCAGCGCGACCCAGGCGCCCGAGATCGAGGCCGTGCGTGTGCCGCCGTCCGCCTGAATGACGTCGCAATCGAGCGTGATCTGGCGTTCGCCGAGCTTCTTGTGATCGACCACGGCGCGTAAGGAGCGTCCGATAAGTCGCTGGATTTCTTGCGTCCGCCCGCTCTGCTTGCCCTTGGCTGCCTCGCGCTGGCCGCGTGTGTGAGTTGCACGCGGGAGCATCGAATATTCGCCGGTGACCCAGCCTTCGCCCTTGCCGCGCAGCCACGGCGGGATCCGTTCTTCGACGCTTGCGGTGCACAGTACCCTGGTCTCGCCGAAGCTGATCAGGCAGCTGCCTTCCGCATGTTTGGTGTAGCCGGTCTCGATGGTGATGGCGCGCATTTCGTCGGGCGCGCGTCCTGAAGGTCGCATCAATGTCTCCAATGCAGTCGAATCTCGTGGAGCGGCTTAGTCGCTAGCCCCTTGAGGCTGCAAGGGGAGCGGCTAGATAGGACACATGAATGCACCGCCGCTAACCGATATGTCCGACCGCGCCCGGGAGATTTTCCGGCTCGTGGTCGAGGGCTATCTCGAAAGCGGGTCGCCGGTGGGGTCCAAGGCGCTGGCGGCTGAGGGCGGGGTGAACCTTTCTCCCGCCTCGATTCGCTCTGTGCTTGCCGAGCTGGAGCAGCGCGGACTGCTTGCCGCACCGCATACCAGTGCGGGACGAATGCCGACCGATAGCGGGCTGCGACTCTTCGTCGACGCTATGATGCAGGTGGCGGAGCCGACTGCGAGCGAACGGGCCGCGATCGAGCAGCGCATCGCCGAACCGGGCCCGATCGAACGTGCGCTCGAACAGACGAGCGCTCTGCTGTCCGACCTGTCCGGAGCGGCGGGCATGGTCATGGTCCCCCGGCGCGAGCCGCGCCTCGCGCAGATTTCGCTCACCGCGCTCGATAGGCAGCGCGTGCTGGCCGTGCTGGTCGGCGAGGATGGACATGTCGAGAACCGCGTGCTGCCGATGCCGGTGGAAGCGCTTGGTACCTCGCTCGAGCAGGCCAGCAATTTCCTGACCGCAAAGGCCGCCGGGCGCACGCTCGCGGAAGCTGCGAAACTGGTGGAAAGCGAAATCGCCAGCGGGCGCACCGCGCTCGACGAAGCGAGCAGGGACCTGGTCGCCAAGGGTATCGCTACCTGGACCGAAGATGGGTCAAACCGCCCGGTCCTTATCGTCCGCGGGCAGGCGAACCTGCTGGACGAAAGCGCACTGTCCGATATCGAACGCGTCCGCTCGCTGCTCGACGACCTCGAAAACAAGCAATCGGTCGCCAGCCTGCTCGACAATGCGCGCGAGGCCGATGCACTGCGAATCTTCATCGGCAGCGAGAACCGGCTGTTCTCTCTTTCGGGCTCCTCGGTTATCGCCGCACCCTATCGCGATGCGCAGGGAAAGGTGGTCGGCGTGCTGGGTGTGATCGGCCCGACTCGGTTGAATTACGCGCGAGTCGTCCCCATGGTGGATTTCACGGCCCGATCCTTGGGCAAGAGAATAAGCTGACAGGGTTTCCAAGTGAACGACGAGAAAACGAACGAACCGCAGGACAAGGCGGTCGACGAAGAGGTGGCGCGCGAGATGGAAGGCGTGCCCGAGCACCTGCGCGATACCGGCGATGGCGATGGCAACGATGCCGCGGATGAGGCTCTTGAAGATGCCTTGGCCAGCCTGCGCGGCGATTTGGAGGCGGCCAAGCAGGACGTGCTTTATGCCCGTGCCGAAACGCAGAATGTGCGGCGCCGCATGGAAAAGGACATTCAGGACGCACGCAACTATGCCGCGACCGGCTTTGCGCGCGATATCCTTAGCGTGGGCGACAATCTCGCCCGTGCGCTCGAAGCGATTCCCGCCGAACAGCGCGAAGATGAAAAGCTCAAGGGCTTCATCGCCGGGATCGAAGCGACCCAGCGCGAGCTGGAAAAGGTCCTGAACAAGAACGGCATTACCCGTATTGCTGCCAAGGGCATGCCGCTCGACCCCAACCAGCACCAGGCGATGATGGAAGTGCCTACCGACGAAGTCGAGCCGGGTATCATCGTGCAGGAGATGCAGGCGGGCTACATGATCAAGGACCGCCTATTGCGCCCCGCCATGGTCGGCGTGGCGAAGAAGCCGGATTGATAATCGCGATATCGGGAGAGAGACGATGAGGACTGCCCTTTTGACGAGCGCGGTCCTTGCCGCCTCCGCCTGTGCCATGCCGCTTGCCGCGCAGGACAGCGCGGACGATCGCGTGATGGCGCTGGCCGACGAATATTACGATTACCAGCTCGCCGAATACGGCATGACCGAGACCGAGAGCGGCAATACCGAATGGGGCGACCGCCTGTGGAGCGTGACGCCGCAATCGCAGCGGGCGCGGGCCGCGCGCTATGCGGAAATTCTTGCACGGCTCGAAACGATCGATCGTGACGCGCTTTCGGAGAAGGCACGCACCAATGCGCTGGTGCTGCGGACCCTGCTCGAAAGCGAAATCGGCGACGCCCGCTTTTCCGAGTGGGAAATGCCCTTCGACAGCGACAGCAATTTCTGGTCCTACCTTGCCGGCCGAAGCGGATTTTCGACGGTCGAGGATTACGAGGACTACATCGGTCGGATGAACGACCTGCCGCGCTATTTCGCCGAGCAGATCGCCAATGCGCAGGCCGGACTGGACCGCGGCTTCAGCGTGCCGCGCGTGACCCTGGAAGGGCGCGATGCATCGATCGAAGCCTATGTCGTCGATTTCCCCGAAATGAGCCCCTTCTGGGCGCCTTTCGACCGGATGCCGGAACGGTTTTCCGACGAGGATCGGGCGCGCCTCGAAGCGGCAGGCAAGGCGGCGATCGCGAAAAGCGTCACCCCGGCCTATCGCAATTTGCTGGGTTTTTTCCGCGAAACGTATTTGCCGCAGACGCGGACCTCGCTGGGTGCAAGCGAATTTCCCGATGGCGCAGCCTATTACGCGCAGCAGATCCGCCAGTACACGACGCTCGACCTTACCGCCGAGGAAATCCACCGGATCGGGCTGGACGAGGTTGCGCGGATCACCGCCGAGATGGAGAAGGCCAAGCAAGACGCGGGCTTCTCCGGTACATTGGCCGAATTCATCACCTTCCTGCGCACCGATCCTCAATTCGTGGCCGACACGCCCGACGAATTGATGGGGGTGGCCGCTTATACCGCCAAGCGGGTCGACGACAAGCTGGACGAGTATTTCGGCTTTCTGCCGCGCTACCGCCACGGCTTGCGCCCGGTCGACCCGGCGATTGCGCCCTTCTACACGGCCGGTCGCGGCGGGCTGGAGTACTGCCAGATCAACACCCACGACCTGCCTTCGCGCCCGGTCTACAACATTCCCGCGCTCACCATGCACGAATGCGCGCCGGGGCATTCCTTCCAGGCTGCGATCGCGCTCGAGCGTGAAGATGCGCCGCGCTTCCGCCGCCAGACCTATTTTTCGGGCTTCGGGGAAGGGTGGGGCCTCTACACCGAATATCTCGGCAACGAGATGGGGATCTATCGCAATCCCTACGAGCGCTTCGGCCAGCTGTCCTACGAAATGTGGCGCGCCGCGCGGCTCGTGATCGACACGGGACTGCACCACTATGGCTGGACCCGCGAGCAGGCGGTGGATTACCTCTCCAGCCACACGGCGCTTTCCGATCGCGAAGTAGGGACCGAAATCGATCGCTACATCAGCTGGCCGGGCCAGGCGCTCGCCTACAAGCTCGGCGAGATGACCATCCGCCGCGAACGCGCGCGGGCCGAAGAGGCGCTGGGCGAGGATTTCGACATCCGCAAATTCCACGATGTCGTGCTTTCGCTGGGCTCGGTTCCGCTACCCGCGCTCGAGGCGCGGATCGATGCCTTCATCGCCGACGGTGGCGAGGGCTTGCCTGGAGTGAGCTACGACTGAGCGGGAACAGGCGTCTTCGTGCCCCGTAGGTAAGGCAATGGGGGCCAACGGAGAAAAAGCCATGAAAAGCAAAATCTTGATCGTTCCCGCCCTCGCCATATCGAGCCTCGGCCTCGGAGCCTGTGCTGAAAACTATGCCGTGGAAGGAGCCGCCGTCGGCGCGGCAGCCGGCGCCGGACTCGCAGCACTCACCGATGGCGATTTCGAGACCTATGCGCTGGCAGGCGCCGCGATCGGCGGTGTCGTCGGCTATGCCACGGACAAGAACGACAGGTGCGACGGCTATTACGGAGACGGGCGCTACGTCGACGACGATTGTCGCTACGACGACCGCTATGCCCGATATTGGGACTGATCCCGATAAAAGGGGACAGGGCCGCCCATGAATTGGGCGGCCCTGCCTGTTCTCAGGCTACCACCTGCGCGCGGTTCTCGTCGCGGTGTTTCTTGAGATATTTCATGAACGGTGTGCCGCCCGTGCCGACATCGGGGTCGTTCCCCGCAATCGAACCGGCCTGCTTGTTGATGTAGCTTGCCGCATATTCGAGATGCCTCGTGCGGAAGCGGGCCGACTGTTCGAGACAGGCGTTGAAGGCATCCTTCAACTCCCGATCGTCGCTGGCCGACACGAAATCGCGGAGCGTCGAATGCTTCGCCAGATCCTCGATGAAGCGCCGGTGTTCGACCGGGCGATACTGGTGCAACTCGTCGAGGAAGCTCTTGAGCGGATCGTCGCTATGACCGACCTGGAACAGCGCATCCATGGCCGGGACGATGCTCGATTGCGAACCGGTCTGGCCGCGGAAGGCCTGCGGCTTGCCTTCGTAGCGATCCATACCCTCGTAGACGAGACCGCCGCCTTCGAGCGCCGGATTGTTCGCCCATCCGTGGATATAGGGGCGGACGCGGTGGAAATAGATATACGGATCGCATTGCTCGGGCATGCGGGCGAAATGGGCGTAGATACGTTCCCACGCCTCGTCCATTTCCTTCAGCAGGCGGGTGGCTTCGGTTTCATCGCCGGTCTTGGCGACCGAAACGAGCCGTGCGGCATTGTCGAGCAGCACGCCGGCCTCCGCCTCGATGGCGACATGGACCAGCACGAACCAGTTTTCGTCGGCACCGCCTAGGAAGTTCTGGTGCATGACGATGTTGTCGAGCGCGATCGGGCCCGACTTGTCGAGCCTGTACCAATTGTCGAGCACATATCCCGAATAGGGCAGCAGCGGCGCCTGCCCGAGCCGATCGGCGATTGCGCACATCGGGCGGCTCAGGTTGGCGGGCAAGTGTGCGGGAGGCGTCGGCTCACCCCAGACATAGGCCTGTACCAGGAAGGAATAGTGCACCATCGCGGTGCGGACTTCTTCCTCTGCCGCGCTCTGGGCCCATTCGCCGATTTCGGGATCGGGCAGCCGGTCGAGGAAGTGACGCACCCTGCCGGTCGTGAGCAGGCCGGAAAGCTTGCCTGCGGCTTCGACGATCGGGTCGAACCGGGCGGGAAGGGTGATTTCGTCGATTTCGTAATGCGAAAGGTAGCCGCGCTCGCGGCTCATACCGTAGTCTTTAAGCTCCATTGTGATGACTCATCGCCGGGCGCGGGTTGGGCCGCCCGGTCAATGCGTGCATTCGTATCCATTGCAACCGGATTGCTCAAGGCCGGGTGGTGGATAATCGGTCGGCGACAGCCCTATCCCGTTGCGCCCGGGAAGTTCACCAACAGGTCGTAAGCGGCCATATCTGCCGCCCCGGCCAGCTTTACACCGTTCCTCAGCCAGAAGGCGTGTTTTACGATTTCCGCCTGCTGTTCGATACCGTATCGCTCGAGCGACCAGCCCGGCCTGAGGCTGTAATCGTAGCGCGACCACGGCATGCGGTGCGTCACCAAATACCAATCGCCCCTGGTCTGTGTCTGCCAGACGTGCACGAGTTCGTGAATCAGCAGGCCCTGCCGGATCACGCTCTCGCGGGAGAAGTCGTCGCAATAGTTTTCCGAAGAAGGGTGGAAATGCACGTGTCCGCGCGGCGCCATGGTTATGCGCCTGGGCTGGAAGGGAAACCACTTGCGGCGGCGGATGGTTACACGCCGATAGTCGATCGCATCGCCGAATATGGTCCGTGCCAGCGCGATTTCGCCCGGGGTGAGGGGCCGCTCCCCGCCGACCGGACAGTTCGGCGGGACGGGCTCTTCATGGCTCTCCACCCCAAGCGTATCGCGCGCGTCGCTCAGCGATCATCCCCCGCGGCCTGCGCGGTCACCTCGAAGGAATGGCGTTTGCCGCCGGCAGCTATGAGGGTGACTTCGGTGGTCGAACCTTCGGCGATGTCGGCGCCGAGGTCGAACACCATTACATGGCGTCCGCCGGGTGCGAATTCTTCGCTGCCACCGGGCTGGACGGTGAATGGGTGGCCTTCTCCCATGACCATTTCCTCGCCCTGCATGATGGTCTCGTGAATTTCGGCTCGTCCCGCACCGGCCACCTCGGCATTGCGGATTGTCACGCTGCGCTCGCCATTGTTGGCGAGTTCGAAATAGATCGCTCCGGGGTTGCCCGAGACCGGGGGAAGTACGAGGCGGGCTTTGGTTATCTCGATGCCGGCGATCGTGCCTTCGCCATCGGGTGCCGTGGGCGCATCCGCTGTCTCGCCGCAGGCGGTCAGCGCGATCGGTGCGATCGCCAGCATAGCGGCGGCAAAGGTCGATATTCTCATTGCAATTTCCCTCCCGTTGGATGCCGAAAAAAGTAGCGTGCCGCATCCCTTGTGCCAAGGAAAAGCGCTCCTATATCGCCCATGTAATACACCGTTTTATTGAGCCGCCGACCGGTTTCGCCAGAAAAGGGAACCCAGCTGTGCGGCGTCCAACGACTTGAAACAGATGGGGAAACCATGAGCAAGATTATCGGTATCGACCTCGGCACCACCAACAGCTGCGTTGCCGTGATGGACGGGGGCAAGCCCAAGGTCATCGAAAATTCGGAAGGTGCGCGCACCACGCCATCGATCACCGCCTTCACCAAGGATGGCGAGCGACTGATCGGTCAGCCGGCCAAGCGCCAGGCGGTCACCAACCCCGACAACACGCTTTTCGCGATCAAGCGCCTCATCGGCCGCCGGTTCGACGACCCCATGACCAAGAAGGACATGGAGCTGGTCCCCTATGACATCGTCAAGGGCCCGAACGGCGACGCCTGGGTCGAAGCCGCTGGCGAGAAGTACAGCCCGAGCCAGGTTTCCGCCTTCATCCTCCAGAAGATGAAGGAAACCGCCGAGGAATATCTCGGCGAGAAGGTCGAGAAGGCGGTCATCACCGTCCCGGCCTATTTCAACGACGCACAGCGCCAGGCGACCAAGGATGCCGGCAAGATCGCCGGCCTCGAGGTCGAGCGCATCATCAACGAGCCGACCGCGGCTGCGCTGGCCTATGGCCTCGACAAGGACGACGGCAAGACCATCGCAGTCTACGACCTTGGCGGCGGTACCTTCGACGTCTCGATCCTCGAAATCGGTGACGGTGTGTTCGAAGTGAAGTCGACCAATGGCGACACCTTCCTCGGCGGTGAAGACTTCGACAGCGCGATCGTCGAATGGCTGGCCGACCAGTTCAAGAAGAAGGAAAACATGGATCTGCGGAGCGACAAGCTCGCCCTGCAGCGCCTCAAGGAAGCCGCCGAAAAGGCGAAGATCGAGCTGAGTTCGGCGCAGACCACCGAGGTGAACCTGCCCTTCATCACCGCGCGCATGGAAGGTGGATCGTCCACCCCGCTGCACCTCGTGGAAACGATCAGCCGTTCGGACCTCGAAAAGATGGTCGGCGACCTGATCAAGCGTACGCTCGAACCCTGCAAGAAGGCGCTGGCCGATGCCGGGATCGACAAGGGCGGCGTGGACGAGGTGATCCTCGTCGGCGGCATGACCCGCATGCCCAAGGTCCGCGAGACGGTCGAGGAATTCTTCGGCAAGAAGCCGCATACCGGCGTGAACCCCGATGAAGTCGTGGCCATGGGCGCGGCGATCCAGGCCGGCGTCCTTCAGGGCGACGTCAAGGACGTGCTGCTGCTCGACGTGACCCCGCTTTCGCTCGGTATCGAAACGCTCGGCGGCATCATGACCAAGATGATCGATCGCAACACGACGATCCCGACCAAGAAGAGCCAGACCTACTCGACTGCCGAGGACAACCAGCAGGCGGTGACGATCCGCGTGTTCCAGGGCGAGCGCGAAATGGCGCAGGACAACAAGCTGCTCGGCCAGTTCGACCTGGTCGGCATCCCGCCCGCACCGCGCGGCGTACCGCAGATCGAAGTCACCTTCGACATCGATGCGAACGGCATCGTCAACGTCTCGGCCAAGGACAAGGGCACCGGCAAGGAGCAGCAGATCCGCATCCAGGCATCGG
>CAYOWF010000025.1:0-15867 GCA_964407585.1 uncultured Qipengyuania sp. | reverse complement strand
ATATAGCCCGGATCGCTGCCCGCAGTGACCCGTCCGCCGCGCCGGTGGAACTCCTTCGTCAGGTCGAACCAGTAACGGTAGAACTTGCGCCAGGCGACTTCGTCCTCGGTGCTCCAGTCCTTGTAATAGCTGCCGTGGTTGGTCGCGCTGGGGGCGTAGAACTCCATCAGGCTGGGGAGCGTGTAGCGCTCGTGCCAGTCGCGATTCTTCGCGGCCATCACGTCACGGCTGGCGGAATAGATATTGAAAGTCGGGCTCAGCGTGACGCCGCTTTCGACGAGGTGGTCGATATAGTCGTCCCACGGCTCGCTTCCCGGCTCCACTACCTGGTCGGCGAGCCGCGCCACCCAACCGAAGCGCGATTGTTCGTCGAAATAATTGTAACCCTGCGGGTATTTCGGGAGCGCGGCCTCGTCGAGAAGGCTTTCGAAATGGCCGTAGAAATGGGTGATGCCGTCCATGCCCAGTTCGACGGCCTTTGCCGCATTGACCCGCTGGACGCCGGTCTGTGCGAGATGGGCCACGGTGCCCAAGCCCTGCTTTTCGGCCTCGTCCAGCGCGGCTTCGAGCAGTGCGGGTTCCATCGAGTTGAAGAACTTGATCCCCCAAAAGCCCTGGCCCTTCGCCCAGCGGACCCATTCGCGGGCCCTCGCTTCGCTGTCGATGGGGCCGCCGTCCCATTTGTCGCCCATGACGGCATAGGGAAAGAGGCGCGGTGCGGCGATCGTGTTGGCGGCGCTGCGGCGAGTATCGGAAAGGTCGGGCTGGCCCGGACCGAAGTAGAAAGAGACGCCGCGCACGCTGGTTACCCCATGCGCAAGCCAAAGCTTGTAACCATAGGAGGGCTGCGCGGCTTTCGCCGGATCGCCATTGTGCCCGTGTGTGTCGACGAAGCCAGGCATCACGGTCATGCCCCTGGCATCGATTATCCTGCCTGCCCTTGCGCGCACCTCTTCGGGAGCGCTGCCGCCATGGATCGCGGAAATGCGATTGCCCTCGATCACGATATCGACCGGCCCCATGGGCGGTGCGCCCGATCCTTCGACCATGGTCGCGCCCGAGACGATGAGCGTGGAATAGGGCCCTTCGCCCTCCACGCGGTCCGGAACGGGTTCCATGCCCTGAGCCGCCAGCGGCGGTGCGACAAGCATTCCCAGCGCGGCAATGATGATCTTCGGAAGTTTCACTATGGTCGTCCCCTCTCGCGCATCTCGCTAGCGCGCAATTCCCTGAGCGCAAAGCGCTTAGCGGAACATTCCCGTTCAGCGACGCGTAAACCGGCAGGGTGAAAACATCACTCGACCAAAGGAGAGTCGCCCATGCTGCGTTACGCCGTTCCCGCCCTAATTCTCACCGCTGCCCTGCCGCTCAGCGTGCAGGCCGCCGAAGTGCAAATCGCTTCGCAAGGCCCCGTGGTCGAGCTGAACGTTCAGGAAATCGTTCACTCAGCGCCCGATGTCGCTCAGATCGGTGCCGGAGTCATCACCCGCGCGGCCAGTGCGCAGCAGGCGGTCCAGAGCAATGCGCAGGCGATGGAGCAACTGGTGGAACGGATGCGCGCGCTCGGCATCGAGCGGCGCGATATCCAGACTGCGAACTTCAACCTCAATCCCGATTATCGGCACAATCCGCAAACGGGCGAGCAGAGCTTTGCGGGTTACACGGTGCACAACCAGGTCAACGTCAAGCTGCGCGATCTGAAACGTGCGGGCGAAGTGCTCGATGCGCTGGTCGCCGCCGGGGCGAACAATATCCACGGTCCCAACTTCATGCTGGAAGACGACGCCGAGGCCAAGGAAGAGGCGCGCGCCGCTGCCTTCGCCAGCGGCAAGGCCATGGCCGAGAAATATGCCGGCATGGCGGGTTATTCCGGTGTGCGGTTGCTCGAGGTGTCGGAGAGCTTCCAGTCCTATATGCGCGGCCCGCCCGTGGCGACCGCGATGCGGATGGAAGCGGCTGCCGATGCTTCCACGCCGATCGAGCCGGGTGAAGTCGGGACCGGGGTGACGATCACGGTCAAATACGAGATGGTTCGCTGAACGGGTGCGGACGCCCGCATTCACTCCTTGTTCAATGCTTCATGCCTAGTAAGACGGGCAACATGAAACAGGTTCTCGCATCTCTCCTGGCAGTCGGCCTCATCGCCGGGCCGATTGCCGCGACTCCCGCAGAGGCGCAGCGCCGCACAGACCAGGGCGAAGCGCGCAAGGAAATGCGTGCGGGTAACATCCTGCGCGCCCGCGAGATCGAAAACCGCGTCCTGCCGATGATGGGCGATGCCGAATATCTCGGCTTCGACTATGATTCGACGGCCATGGCCTATCGCCTGAAGTTCATCAAACAGGGCAAGGTGCTGTATGTGGACGTCGATGCACGCACCGGCCGCGTACTGCGTCGCAGCCGCTGAATTCCGGCCATCAGAAACCTCGTTCATCTTGACGCGTTCATCTACATGAACGACATGCGCAAGAATATTAGCGAGGACGGAAATTCATGAGAATCCTTATCGTCGAAGACGAGCCGACACTCGGGCAGCAGCTCAAGAGCACGCTCGAACAGAACGGCTATGCGGTCGATTTGTCGACCGATGGCGAGGATGGCCATTTCCTCGGCTCGACCGAAGATTACGATGCCGTGATTCTCGACCTCGGCCTGCCCGAAATCGACGGGCTGACCGTGCTCGGAATGTGGCGCAAGGAAGGACGCAAGTTCCCGGTCCTCGTGCTCACCGCGCGCGACAGCTGGTCCGACAAGGTGGCCGGGCTCGATGCGGGCGCGGACGATTACCTCGCCAAGCCGTTCCAGACCGAAGAACTCATCGCCCGCCTGCGCGCGCTGATCCGCCGCGCTTCGGGCAATACCTCCAGCGAGCTGACTGCCGGCGACGTGCGCCTCGATACGCGCTCCGGCCGCGTCACGCTCAAGGGCGAACCGGTCAAGCTGACCGCGCAGGAATACAAGCTGCTGAGCTACCTCATGCACCACAAGGGCAAGGTGGTTAGCCGCACCGAACTCATCGAACACATTTACGACCAGGACTTCGATCGCGATTCGAACACGATCGAAGTCTTCGTCACGCGCATCCGCAAGAAGCTGGGTGCAGAAGTGATTACGACGATCCGTGGACTCGGTTACAGCCTCGACGACCCCGCCGACCAGCCCCGCGCATCCTGACGATGGCGCCGGGGCGAGGGCGGCGGCGGGATCTCCTCGCGACGCCGCCGGTGCGCCCGCGGATGAGGGCTCACCGGTAACGCTCGCGACCCGGGCTGCGCCCAAGCGCAGCCTTGCCCGGCGCATGATGGCCATCGCGGCGATCTGGATGTCGATCGTGCTTATCGGCGGTGGATTCGTACTCGAACGCGCACTGACCAAGCAGATCCAGAACAATTTCGACGACCAGCTCGAATATGTGCTGACCGCCCTGATAGCCTCGGCCGAGGTGGACGATTGGGGCGATGTGCGCTTCTACCGCTCGCTCGGCGACCAGCGCTTCCTCGAAGTGAACAGTGGGGTCTACTGGCAGATCAGCGGCCCGGGGAAAGATCCCTATCCCAGCCGCAGCCTGTGGGATCGCACTCTCGATATCAGGGGCGATACATCGGATAACGAGCCGCATTTCTACGACAGCGACCAGTTTCCGGACGAGCCGCTGCGGATCGTCGAGCGCAATATCATCCTTCCCGACAGCGACACGCAATGGACCTTCACCGTGGCCTCCGCGCGTGAAGAGCTCGATTACCAGATATCGCGCATTCGCTCGATCCTCGTGTGGAGTTTCGCCGCGCTGGCACTCGGCCTGTTCATCATGGCGGCGCTGCAAAGCTGGTACGGCCTTTCTCCCCTGCGCCGCGTGCGTGCTGCGATAAAGACCATGCGATCCGAAGGTGCGAACCGCATCGAAGAACCGCTCCCGCTCGAGGTCGAGCCGCTGGTCGACGAAATCAACGGCCTGCTGGCGCATACTGAAAAGCAGGCCGAGGAAGCGCGCATGCATGCGGGCAATCTCGCCCATGCGCTGAAAACGCCGCTGACCGTGCTGACCAATGCCGCCACGGCGCACGATCCCAAGCTGTCCGACCTCGTCTGCCGCGAAACCAAGACCATGCAGCGCCATGTCGAGCACCACCTCGCGCGGGCGCGGGCGGTGGGGCGCAGGGCAAGCGGTCATTCGCGTGCCGAGGTCTGGCCCAGCGCGGAAAGCGTGTTGCGCGCGGTGACGCGGATCTACGAGGAAACGCGCTTCGATCTCGATGGCAACCGGCAAGCGGAAGTTGCCATCGAACGGCAGGATCTCGACGAAATCCTCGGAAACCTCATCGAAAATGCCGCGAAATACGGTGGCGGAAGCGTGTTCGTCACGGTCGATGCGCAGCCCGATGAAGAGCTCTGCACGATCTGGATCGAAGACGATGGCCCAGGCATTCCGGAAGCGGAACGCGTTCGCATTTTCGATCGTGGCGTCCGGCTCGATACGGGCAAGCCGGGAACCGGTCTCGGCCTGTCGATCGTGCGCGACGTGGCCGAGATTTATTCGGGTGAAGTCGAACTCGGCACAAGCGAGGACCTCGGCGGCCTGCTCGTGACGCTAAGATTGCCAAGACCCGGCAATTGAATTCACATTTGGTTCAATTCGTCTCCGATAGACCACGCTTCATGGACGACTCGAAGAAAACCGGGCGCATGGCGCCACTCGCTATCCGGATGGGATTGATCGGCCTAACTGGCCTCGGCCTGGGCGGATGTACCATTTACGATAATGGCTATGGCCATTCGGGCGTCTCGGTCGGCGTCGGCTATCACGACGGATATTACGACCCCTATTACGACGATTACTATTACGGCTGGTACGACGATTATTATTATCCCGGCACCGGCTATTACGTCTACGACCGCTACGGCTATCGCCATCGCTGGAGCGACCGGCATCGTCACTACTGGACCCAGCGCCGCAGCGGCGTGAGGGCCATCGTCGACAATTGGGGCGGTTATAGCCGCAGCAGCGACGGCGTGTATCGCGACCAGCGACGCCATGCCCACCGCGGGGACCGCGACAACCGCCGCGGCCACCGTGAAGGACGGCGCGATCGTCGCTCGGGCGATCGGCGCGAAGAGCGCAGGGCCGAGCGCCGTAGCGAACGCCGCGAAGAACGCGATGGCGGCTTCGCCAACGACGCAGTGCGTGCTGCAGCCCAGGCGGCATCGCGTGAAGAACGGCGCGAACGGAGGTCGGAACATTCGGGCTCGCGTCGTAGCAGTGCACCCGCTGCAGTAGCCCCGCGCCGAGCCGTAACGAGCCGCTCGACGGAAGCGCCGCAGCAGGCGCGACGTCCGACCCGTTCGCAGCGCGAGGTCGCGGCTCCCCGTCCCGAGCGTCGACAGGCTTCCCGACGGACTATGTCACCGCGACGAGATGTTTCGGAGCGCAAAGAGGACGAGTGAATCTTCGACTTAATCCCCGCCTGCGCGGGCCTGTTCGTGATGACGAATGACTTCGTCGATGATGAAGCGCAGGAACTTCTCGGTGAATTCCGGGTCCAGTTCGCTTTCCTCCGCCAGGCGCCGTAACCGGGCGATCTGTTCGGCCTCGCGCGCAGGGTCTGCGGGGGGCAGCGTGACTTTCGCCTTATAGGCCCCCACGGCCTGGGTGATTCGGAAGCGTTCCGCCAGCATATGCACCAGCGCGGCATCGATATTGTCGATGCTCTTGCGGTACCCTGCCAGAGTCGCGTCCTCGGGCGGCGATTGTTGCACCTCTTGCGTCATCGCTTGCCAGATTAACGGCAATCGCGCTCTTGCCAAGAAAGCTTAGGCAGGACATGGCCAAGCTGACATGACAGCAGACGTCGTACCCCTGCCGCGCAAGGCGCCCCAGCCCTCGATCGAACCGATGCTGGCTTTGACCGCATCGGGCATGAACAAGGTCAACCAGGTCATCCTCGATCGGATGCAGAGCGAGGTGCCGCTCATCCCCGCGCTTGCGGGCCACCTGATCTCCGGCGGAGGCAAGCGGCTTCGTCCGATGCTGACGCTCGCGGGTGCGGAGCTCGTCGGATACAGCGGGACGCGCCACCACAAGCTCGCCGCCGCAGTCGAGTTCATCCACACCGCGACATTGCTGCACGACGATGTCGTCGACGGCAGCGATCTGCGGCGCGGCAAGGCGGCCGCCAATATCATCTACGGCAATCCCGCCACCGTGCTGGTCGGCGATTTCCTCTTCAGCCGCAGTTTCGAACTGATGACCGAAGATGGCAGCCTCAAGGTGCTCAAGATACTTTCGGGTGCCAGCGCGATCATCGCCGAGGGAGAGGTCGACCAGCTCACCGCGCAACGCAAGATCGACACGAGCGAAGAGCGCTACCTCCACATCATCCGCGCCAAGACGGCAGCGCTATTCGCTGCGGCAAGCCGTATCGCTGCAGTCGTCGCCGAATGCAGCGAAGAGGAAGAGCAGGCGCTCGACGAATATGGTCGCAATCTCGGCGTGGCCTTCCAGCTGGTCGACGATGCACTCGATTACGATGCGGACGCCGCGCAGATGGGCAAGGACCGCGGCGACGACTTCCGCGAAGGCAAGATGACGCTGCCGGTGATTCTAGCCTATGCCAGGGGCAGTGAGGAAGAACGCGAGTTCTGGAAAGCCGCGATCGGCGGCTTCCGCACAACGGACGAAGACCTCGACGAGGCCATCCGCCTGATCGATCGGCACAATGCCGTGGCCGATACCAAGGCGCGCGCGCGGCATTTCGCGCAGCGATCGATCGATGCGCTGTCGATCTTTCCCGACGGCAAGGCCCGCCGTGCGATGACCCAGGCGGCACTGTTCGCAGTTTCGCGCGGGTACTGAAAAGCCCGGCCCGCTGGTGGCAGGCCGGGCTTTCCGATTTTGCAGTATTACTGGCGCGTTGCCGACCAGCGCACCACGCTGTTGTCTTGCGCATCGGTCGACACGGCATTGATGGTATCGCCGTCGACGGTAATTTCGGTAACCGACAGCGTTTCGCCATCGCGCGAGAAGGTTTCGCGGTAACCGTTTTCGCCCATCCGTTCGACTGCAACCATTACACCGGCGTTGTTGCCTTCGATGGCGACCGGTTCGCCGCCCAGGGTCGCGGAATAGCTGGAGCCGTTCCCGCTGCTGGTGAAGGTGTCTCCGTCGAGGCCGTAGCTGAAGCGCAATCCGGCTTCGTCGTAGCTGTCCGGACCGTTGTTCGACCACTGGCCGGACATTGCATGCGCGCCATCGGGCGCATCGCCGGTGCGGGTGAAGGAGCCGGTGCCGCTGACCGGTTCGTCTCCTGCCAGGTCGGTGAATTCGAGGCGCATCGTCTGGCCGTCCTCACTGACGGTCCACGTCGAATTGCCCAGGTCCTCGTCACCACGGCGGCTGGCCATCTTGACCGTCCGGTCGTCGACGACTTCGACCATCTGGCCATCGAAACCGGGGCGATCGACGGTCTGCCATTCGCCATTGGCAGCGACCTCCGCAGGCGGAGTGCAGCTGTTGCACTTGAACGTACCGTCGGCGAGCAGGAAGTCGCGATTGTCGTTTTCGAACTGGGCTGAATCGAGATCGATCAGCCAGTCACCGGCAATACCGCCGGCTTCCGCCACCGCCTCGGTATCTTCCCGACTGCCGCAGGCCGTCATGGTCGCCGTCAGCGTAAATGCCGCGAGCGCGGTCATCATCCTTTTCATGTGTCTCTCCCTTGCTTTCATGGTATCCGGCCGCGCGCCATTGCGTCGTTCGGCCACTGGACGCCCTACCCCCTCCACCCGAATGAAAGAGCAAGGATTCGCAGGGTTAACAGCATTCTGCAGGATTCTCCAAGCGGAAGCGGATTCGCAACCTGCCTGAATGTTTCCATATCGAAGCGTCGAGGAGGGGCTGTCCCGCCCCGCCGATCGTGTAAAGAGCGAGCCTGTGACCGAAGCGCTTCCCATCCATGACGTGCTGCCCGATCTCCTCGGCGCTCTGCGCAAGAGCAATGGGGCAGTGCTCGTCGCCCCGCCTGGCGCGGGCAAGACCACGGCCGTTGCTCCGGCCTTGCTGGAAGAGCAGTGGTGCAGCGGCACGATCATCCTCACCTCGCCCCGGCGTGTGGCGGCACGTGCGGCGGCGGAACGGATGGCGCAAATGCTGGGCGAAAAGCCGGGCGAGACTGTCGGCTATCTCACTCGCCTCGACAGCAAGCGCAGCGCCACGACGCGCATCCTCGTCGTGACGGAAGCGATCTTCGTGAACACCATTCTCGCCGACCCGGAACTGGCCGGCGTATCGGCGGTGCTGTTCGACGAGGCGCATGAGCGGCATCTCGACAGCGACCTCGGTCTGGCGCTGGCGCTCGAGACTCGCGGGGTCTTGCGCGAGGACCTGCGCGTACTGGTGATGTCGGCGACGATCGACGGCGCACGGTTCGCCTCGCTCATGGGCGAAGGCACTACGGTCATCGAAAGCGAAGGGCGTGCCTTCCCGCTCGATATCCGCTGGCTCGGCTCTTCTCCGCAGGAGCGGGTGGAAGATGCCATGACAGCGGCCATCGCCACGGCCTGGCGCGAGCAGGATGGCGACATCCTCGCTTTCCTGCCGGGCGTGGGTGAAATCGAGAGGACGCGCGAACGGCTGGAAGATCGATTGCGCGGAGCGCTCGTTCTGCCGCTCCATGGCCAGGTACAGCCCGCCGACCAGCGCGCAGCCATCCGCCGTGATCCCGACGGTCGCAGGCGTATCGTACTCGCGACCGCCATTGCGGAGACTTCGCTGACGCTCGACGGCGTGTCCGTGGTGGTCGATGCCGGTCTGTCCCGCAGGGCCGAGTTCGACCGGGCGGCAGGCACGACGCATCTCGTGACGCACCGGGCGAGCCAGGCCGCGGCGGCGCAGCGCGCGGGACGCGCGGCTCGGCAGGGTCCCGGCGTGGCCTATCGCCTATGGGAGGAAGGCGGCCACCAAGGCAGGCGGCCGTTCGACCCGCCGGAGATCGAGACCGCGGACCTCGCCCCGCTGGTGCTTTCGCTGGCGAAATGGGGCACTGGCGAGCCTGCCAGCCTGCAATGGCTCGATCCGCCGCCGGACGCTTCGGTTTCGGCTGCACGCAAGACGCTGCAGGCGTTGGGCGCGCTCGATGAAGAAGGGCGGATTACGCGCTTCGGCGAGGACCTGGCCTCCCTGCCGCTCGATCCGGCCTCGGCGGCAATGCTGCTGTTCGGCGCGGAGCACGGCGAGGCGGGCACTGCCGCAAAGCTGGCACTGCTGTTGCAGGAGCGGGGGCTCGGCGGTCGTGGCGAAGATCTCGAGGCACGGCTGGCCCGCTGGAACGGCGACCGCGGGGCGCGGGCGGAGGCGAGCCGGAAGCTCGCGGGGCGCTGGGCGAAACAGGCGCGGCACCTGATGGCCGTAAGCTCCGCCCAAGCGGGTAACGAGGCACCGCCTCCGGCCATCCTCCTCGCTGCAGGCCGTCCCGAATTCGTCGCCAAACGGCGCGACGCTTCGGGCGAAAGCTGGATATCGTCCGGCGGGCGCGGTTTTTCGCTCGATCCGGCATCGCCGCTGGCCCAGTCGGAATTCCTCGTGATCGGCGATGCGCAAGGTCAGGCTAAGGGCGCGCGGATTGCCTCGGCGATCGCGCTGGACGAAGCCGCTTTCGAGCAGTGGCTGGGTGAACGGATCGACCGTCAAAAGGTCCTGCGCTGGAAAGGCGACCGGGTGGAGGCTTTGGTCGAAAGGCGGCTGGGTGCCATCACGCTCGCCAAGGGGCCCGATCCCGACCCGGACCGTGATGCGCTTTTGGATATCCTTGTGGGCAAGGCTCTGGAAAACCCGGCAAAACTCCTCCCGGCCGACTTGCTCGCGCGCGGACGCTTCGCCGGGATCGAAGCCTTCTCTGCAGGCCGGCTCGCCGAAAGCGCGACTCTGTGGCTTTCACCGCTGCTCGAAGGGCGCCGCGATCTCGATGTGCCGGGGAGCAAGCTGGTCGATGCCTTATTGGGCACGCTCGACTGGGACGAACGCCAGCGGCTCGATAAGGAAGTACCGCGCGAATTCACCTCGCCCGCCGGCACGACGCACCGCATCGATTATACGGGCGACGATGCACCGAGCGTCGAGGTGCGCGTGCAGGCGCTGTTCGGTCTGGAACGGCACCCGATGGCGGGCAATACGCCGCTGCTGCTCAGGCTCACGAGCCCTGCCGGACGTCCGATCCAGTCGACCCGCGACCTGCCGGGCTTCTGGCGCGGCAGCTGGGAAGATGTGCGCAAGGACATGAAGGGCCGCTATCCCAAGCATCGCTGGCCCGAGGAGCCATGGGCGGAAAAGCCGAGCTTGAAGACCAAGAACGCCTTCCAAAATTCCCGAGGGTGAATTACAGCGCGCCCACTATGGCTGCACGAATCTACCAAAGACCGCAAAGCGCGATGCAATCGGGCAAGGCCCGTACCGACGAGTGGGTGCTCGAATTCGAACAGTCCGAAGCGCGCCGCGCAGACCCGCTGATGGGTTGGACCGGCAGCGGCGATACGCAGGCGCAGGTGCAGCTCAACTTCCCGAGCAAGGAAGAAGCCAAGGCCTATGCCGAGAAATACGGCATCGCCGCGCGCGTCCATGCCACGCCGCCGCACAGCCTCAAGCTGCAGGCCTACGCCGATAATTTTCGGTGATTGATTTCTAGTGCGACCATCGCCATATGGCGCGCCGGGAGTCGGGTGGACGTTTGCGTTCGCTCACCGGGTCAGGTCCGGAAGGAAGCAGCCCAGGTGAATTGCGGCGGGTCGCTCGGCTCCTTTTTATTTTCCACGATCATCGGCATGACATTCGGCGCGTCTGCGCCTACCTAATCCTGCATGGATGATTCACCGGATAATTCCGACGGCCTCCCGTGGGAGACCGAAGCCGAGGACGAGACGCCCAGCGCTGCCGAACTGGAGGCGGCGGGGCAGAATTCGATGTTCGGCGATGCCGAGCCCGAAGCGACCGGCGAACCGGAAGTCGAACCGGCCCCGGTGGCGGAGCAGGCCGCCAAGACTGCGCCGGCTCCCGCACAGGCGCAGACCGAATCCGCGCAGCCCTATCGCGTGCTTGCGCGCAAGTATCGTCCGCAGACCTTTGCCGAGTTGATCGGGCAGGATGCGATGGTCCGCACGCTTGCCAATGCCATCGCGCGCGACCGGCTGGCCCATGCCTTCCTGATGACCGGCGTGCGCGGGGTCGGTAAGACCTCGACCGCGCGTCTGATCGCCAAGGCCCTGAACTGCATCGGTCCCGACGGCAATGGCGGTCCGACGATCAGCCCCTGCGGCGAGTGCGAGCCCTGCCGCGCGATTGCCGAGGGGCGCCATATCGACGTGATCGAGATGGACGCCGCCAGCCATACCGGCGTCGACGATGTGCGCGAAATCATCGAGGCGGTGCGCTATGCCGCCGTATCGGCGCGCTACAAGATTTACATCATCGACGAGGTTCACATGCTGTCGCGCAACGCCTTCAACGCGTTGCTAAAGACGCTGGAAGAACCGCCGGCACATGTGAAATTCCTGTTCGCCACGACCGAGGTTGACAAGCTTCCGGTCACGGTTCTCAGCCGGACGCAGCGCTTCGACCTCCGCCGCATCCCGGTGGATCTGCTCGAAGCGCATTTTGCCGAAATCTGCCGCAAGGAAGGTGCCGAAGCGGAAGACGAAGCCTTGCATATCGTCGCCAATGCCGCCGAAGGTTCGGTGCGCGACGGGCTTTCGATCCTCGACCAGGCGATCGCCCATGCCGACATGGATAGCGGCGGCAAGGTCACCGCCGAGCGCGTGCGCGACATGCTCGGCCTAGCCGACCGGGGCGCGCAGCGCCGGCTCTTCGCCCATCTCCTCGATGGCGATGCCAAGGCCACTCTGGCTGCGGTGGACGATCAATATGCACTGGGTGTCGAACCGCTGGCGCTGATGCGGTCGCTGATGGACCTGACCCATCGTATCGCACTGGCGCAGGTGGCAGGCGGCGAGGCCGAGGCGACGACGGCCGAAGAACGCGAACAGCTGACCGAATGGGCTGCGAGGCTCGAGGTCGGGCAGGTGCACCGGCTGTGGCAATTGCTGCTCAAGGGGCACGAGGAAGTGCGCCAGGCTCCCGATCCGCTGGTTTCGGCGCGCATGGCACTGCTCCGTGTGCTCCACGCTTCGGGGATGCCCGACCCGGGCAAGCTGGCGAAGCAGCTGGAGGAATTGGCGGCACGCGGGCCGGCTCCCGCCGCATCGTCGGGGGAGGGCGGGGCAGGCGCTCCCAGCGCCTCGCTGGACTGGGAAGGGCTGGTCGAGAAGGTTTCCGCAGCGGGCAAGCTGCAGGCGGAAAGCATCATGCGGCTCCAGATTCGTCCGATCAGCGTGGAACCGGGCAGGCTGGTCTATGTCCGCGACGCGAAATACAGCGATGCGATCGAGCCGGTACTCAAGGACGCGCTCTATGCGGTAACCGAAACCCGCTGGCAGCTCGAAACCGGGGATCCTTCGCTGGCTACGCCCTCGCTGGAAGAACAGCGTCAGGCCAAGGCGGAAGCCGCCAGGGCCGCCATGCGAGAGCATCCGATGGTGAAAGCGGTTGAAGCTGCCTTCCCCGATGCCGAAATACTGGAAGACGGCGCCGAACTCCCCCCGCAACGGCGCGAGGTTCCCTGGAACCGCAGAGCATGAGGAAAGACAGATGAAGTCGATGGAAGAAATGATCGCCGCGGCGCAAAAGGCTGCAGAGCAGATCCAGACCCAGATGAACGATGCGCAGGCCAAGCTCGACACGATCGAAGTCGAAGGCACGGCCGGCGGCGGGCTTGTGAAGGTGCGCGCCACCGCTCGCGGCCGAATCATCGGCGTCGAAATAGACGAGAGCCTGTTGAAGCCGGAAGAAAAGCAGATGGTCGAAGACCTCGTCGCTGCCGCGTTCAACGACGCGCGCGACAAGGCGGATCGCAAGTCGGCCGAGGAAATGGAGGCGATCCAGGGCGGGATGGGCCTGCCGCCGGGCATGAACATCCCGGGCCTCGGCTGACCTCAAACGGGAAGCGGCTTCCTGGACGGGCGCAGCCAATCGCGTGCCGGGCACTCGATATAGCGATAGCTCAGGCTTGCCAGGATAAGCACCAACGGGACGAAAATCGCGAAGCCGATCCAGCCTTGCCATAAGGGCAGGTCATAACCGATCGCCGAATTCGGCAGTTTCCCGGGGTCCTCCATCGTGATTTCCCTGACCACCATCCAGCTTATCAATACGGGCATATGTACGAGATATATGCTGTAGCTGATATCGCCTAGATGGGTCATCGGCCGGTTGCCGAACCACGTGCTCAACCAATCGTCATTGTGGGCCAGGGAAAGGATCATCATTGCGAAGATAACGACAGCGAGCGGATCGATCAGGGTTTCCGTGCTCCAGCCCAGTATTAGCAAGGCACAGTAGGCGAGAAAGCTGTATCCCGATCCGAAGAACGTCGCGAAACGGCCGCTCTTCCAGACCTCCCAGCCCATCATTCCGATGATGAATCCCGCCAGGCATCGGACCGGCGCGCTCTGCGCAACTATGTCGATCGTGCCGCGTTCGAACGGAATGATTTCCGGATCGAATCCCAGTCGCGCCCACCGCGTTTCCCAGAAATGCGGCTGGAGCCATTCCATTATCGCGAAATAGGCGAAGGCGACCAGCAGGATCAAAATAGCCCTGACGAGCCAATTGCCGCGCGCGAAGACGACTGCAAGCACGGGAAAGCAAACGTAAGCCCACCACTCGGTACTGATCGACCAGGAAGGGGTGTTCCACCAGGGTTCGTCGGCAAGCCATGTGGCGTGAAGCAACGTCAACTGGAGCGGCAATTGTTCGAAGTCGAAGAAAAAGGCCGGGCTCTTCGTTCGGTCCATCCCGGCGCCGAAACTGAGCAGGGCGATCAGAACAAGATATGCGAGTGTCGCAAAATGCAGCGGATAGATGCGGGCGAAGCGTGCCTGGAAGAAGCGCTTCAGTCCTTCGCCGGTCAATCCCCCTTCGAAGGAGCGGGTATAGACATGGGCGATTATAAAGCCCGAGAGCACGAAGAAGAGGTCGACCCACAGATAGGATTTGCCGAGCACCGGGGCTACAGAAGCCGGGAAGATGGGCCTGACGAAAATCTCGTAATGGAAGACCATGACGAGAAAGGCGGCAATTCCGCGCAGCGGCGTCAAATTCGCGATATTCTGCGGTGACGTATCCAAGGTCTGTCCCCTCCCAGGCACCCAAGGGCGGCCACGACCTCGGGGACGGTCTTATCACCGATCGACAAGGTACCCAAGCTCTCCTGTCTTCCTGGCCCGAGCCGGTCGATCGTGCCGTCCACAACAATGCCTGCGTAAGCCGTTGCAGGGAGGCGGATGGCTACCCATATTACTTCCCTGTAGCGGCTACCGCGATCGCCCGACCATTGATGGATCACTTATGACCGAGACCTTTCCCCTCCTTCCCCTGCGCGACATCGTCGTCTTTCCCGGCATGGTCGTCCCGCTGTTCGTGGGCCGCGAAAAGTCGGTGGCGGCGCTGGAAGTCGCCATGGAAGGCTCGAAGGACATCTTCCTGCTCTCGCAGCTCGACCCGGGGTGCGACGATCCGGAAGGCAGCGATCTCTACGATACCGGCGTCATCGCGCAGGTCCTGCAATTGCTGAAGCTGCCCGATGGCACCGTCCGGGTGCTTGTCGAAGGGCAGGCGCGCGCCAAGCTTCACGGCCTCAGGACCGTCGACGATCATGTCGCTGCCGATGTCACCGAAATCGAGGAGCCGACCGCATCGGGCACCGAAATCAGCGCCATGATGCGCCAGGTGGTCGAACAGTTCGGCGAATATGCCAAGCTCAACAAGAAGATCGGCGAAGATGCCGCCGAACAACTGGCCGAAGTCGACGATGCGGGCGAACTGGCCGATACCATCGCCGCCGCGATCCAGGCCAAGGTATCGGACAAGCAGTCGCTGCTGGTCGAGCCCGATCCGCTCAAGCGTCTAGAAATGGTCATGTCCTTCATGGAAGGCGAACTGTCGGTGCTGCAGGTGGAGCGCCGCATCCGTGGCCGCGTGAAGCGGCAGATGGAGAAGACGCAGCGGGAATATTACCTCAACGAACAGCTGAAGGCGATCCAGAACGAACTGGGCGACGGCGACGAGGATGGCGGCAACGAGATCGCCGAACTGACCGAGAAGATCGGGAAGACCAAGCTGTCGAAGGAAGCGCGCGCCAAGGCGGAAAGCGAGCTCAAGAAGCTAAAGGCGATGCAGCCGATGAGCGCCGAGGCGACCGTGATCCGCAACTATCTCGATGTGCTGCTCGGCCTGCCCTGGGGCAAGAAGAGCCGCGTCAAGAAGGATATCGGCAAGGCGCAGGAGATCCTCGATGCGGATCACTATGCGCTGGAAAAGGTCAAGGACCGGATCATCGAATATCTCGCCGTGCAGGCGCGCACCAACAAGCTGAAGGGGCCGATCCTGTGCCTCGTCGGCCCTCCCGGTGTCGGCAAGACCTCGCTCGGCAAGAGCATTGCCAAGGCGACCGGGCGCGAATTCATCCGCCAGTCGCTGGGCGGCGTGCGCGACGAAGCGGAGATCCGCGGGCATCGCCGGACCTATATCGGTTCGCTCCCGGGCAAGATCGTCAGCAACCTCAAGAAGGCGGGCAAGATCAACCCGCTGTTCCTGCTCGACGAGATCGACAAGCTCGGACAGGACTTCCGCGGCGATCCCGCATCGGCGCTGCTCGAAGTGCTGGATCCCGAACAGAACAGCAAGTTCCAGGACCATTACCTGGAACTGGATATCGACCTGTCGGACATCATGTTCGTGACCACCGCGAACAGCCTCAACCTGCCGCA
>CAYOWF010000024.1:0-16215 GCA_964407585.1 uncultured Qipengyuania sp. | reverse complement strand
ACGCGCTGTCGAAGGCCCGCTTCGAATTCCGCTGGCGCGACCAGTTCAACCTGTCACTCGACCCCGAAACGGCCGAGCAATATCACGATCAGACGCTGCCGGCGGAAGGCGCCAAGACCGCCCACTTCTGCTCCATGTGCGGCCCGAAGTTCTGCTCGATGAAGATAACGCAGGAAGTGCGCGATTTCGCCGCGAAGCAGAACTCGGACAGCTACCTCGCGAGCGAGAACGTGAAGCGCGAGACCTCAGCCGAAGAGGCTGAGGAAGCGCGGAAGGGCATGGAAGAGATGAGTGAGGTGTATCGGGAGAAGGGGGAGAAGTTGTATTTGCCGGAGGACAGGTCGTAGGGAATGCCTTTGCCGGTCTAGACCCCGGGGCAGCAGCCAAGGAGCTCCACCATGCCGCAATCCGAACCCGCCACCATACTCGACGACACGCGCGAGCGGCGTCGCCTGCCGATGATCGGTTTGGTCCTGACCGGAATCTACCTGGTGGGCCTGGTCGTCTATCTGGCGGTGCAGGGGCAGAACCCGGCCGACCTGCGGCTCAACGAATTGGGCGATTTCCTTGGCGGGGTTTCCAGTCCGCTGGCGTTCCTTTGGCTGGTCCTCGGTTTCTTCCAGCAGAGCCGCGAGATACGCCTGTCCTCGTCCGCGCTGCATTTGCAGGCGGCGGAGATGAAACGCTCGGTCGACGAACATCGCAGGCTCGCCGAGGGGCAAGCCTGAGGGCCCGGGGCACCGGCACTTCGTTTCTCGAGTTTCGCGTCATCGTCGGCCCGTGCGGGAAAACTTTCCTACACCGCCAAAATCTGCCCTATCCTCTCGGATAAACTATATCCCCGCACCTCGCTCGCCCGCCCCGGCCCCGTCTCCGACCGAAGCCCCGGCCCCTTCCACCGCCACAAGCCCGAAGGAAAGGCACGACGGCTGGACCCTCGACAAGCAGGCCGCGTTCCTGCGCCAGCTGTCCGCCACGCACTCGGTCAGCGAGGCGGCGCAGTCCGTCGGCATGTCGCGCCAGTCGGCCTATCGGCTGCGCTCTCGGCTGAAGGGGCAGGCGTTCGACCTGGCTTGGGAAGTGGCGTTTCACCATTCCTACGATGTGCTGGCCCATGCCGCGCTGGAGCGGGCGCTGAACGGGGTGGAGGTGCCGGTCTATTACCGGGGCGAGAAGATCGACATCTATCGCCGCTACGACGAGCGGCTGACGGTGGCGATGCTGGGCAAGTTCACGCACGGCGGCAATCCGGTGTTCGGGCGGCTTGGCCCGGCGGCAGAGCGCCATGCGCGCGATTTCGGCACGCTGCTTGTCCAGGTCGAAGCGGGCGAGGCGGTCGAGACCGGCGCACCGGGGCCGGACGATCCGGGCGAGATCGAGATGCTGCGCGGCAGCTTCGACAGCACGAGGGCGACGTTTTCTCCCCCGCCACCCTGTCCGCATGACCTGTCGGACGAGGAATTAATGGAGGCATTGGAAGAGGTTGAGGCCCAACGGCGAAAGTGACACGGTGTCAACTTCGTCACCTTCGACGCGGCGCGCACGAAGCTCCGGCGCACGCCTGCCACGCCTCGCCGCGCACATCGAACGGCTCGACACATTATTGCCGAAATTCGAAACATCCGGATGGCGCCGGCGTTCGTATCTTGAAGCAGCAGCCGGGTGGGCCGGCTGTCCTAATGCTTGAATTTACCGAACAAAAGGGAACCACCATGAACAAGTTCACCATTGCGCTCGCCTCCGCCGCATCGCTCGCGATTGCCGCCTGTGCCTCGGAAACCGAAGAGCCGGTGGCCGACGATGCCGCCGTGGCCGACCAGATGGCCAACGAGACTGCCGAAACCGGCACGATCGTAGAGGTTGCGCAGGGCAACGACGATTTCTCGACGCTGGTTGGCGCCGTGACTGCCGCGGGCCTCGGCGAAACGCTGTCGGGCGAAGGTCCGTTCACGGTTTTCGCGCCGACCAATGCCGCCTTCGGCAAGATCGACGAAGCCACGCTGACCGAGCTGACCACCAACGACACCGAAACGCTGGGGGCGATCCTCCAGTACCACGTCGTGTCGGGCAATGTGGATGCAGCCACGCTGACGCAGGCGATCGCCGATGCCGGTGACGCAGGCTATACGATTGAGACCGTCGGCGGCGGCACGCTGACCGCCAATGTGGTCGACGGCAATGTCGTGCTGACCGATGCCGCGGGCGGCACCTCGACCGTCACCGCGACCGATGTGGAAGCCTCCAACGGCGTCATCCACGTGATCGATACCGTGCTGATGCCGCAGTAAGCGATACGGCCAAGTGAAACGGGAAGGGCGGCCCTTGCGGGTCGCCCTTTCTCATGCGGCATTGCCGCAGAGATGCGGGTCTGGAAGGGCGCGCGAATGCGCTTGCCCGAAACCGCGCCATCGGGCAGACTTCTGCGGGTTTCCGGCCCGGGAATCGCTTTCGGGCCGGACCGTGTCTCGCATGGTCCGGCTTGCAGGATCGCCCCTCCGGCACCGGAAACCGAAACGGCCCGGCGCGCGTTGAAATCGGGTAGGGCAAGACAGAAGGAGCACCCCTCATGCAGATCCAGTTCAACTCCGACAGCAGCGTCATGGGCACGGAAAACGTTTCGGAACGGATCCAGGCGAGGGTGAGAGAGAAGCTGGAACGGTTCGAGGAACGGCTCACCCGGCTGGAAGTGCATGTCCACAACGACAATCGCCATACGCACGGCCATGACGACAAGGCCTGCACGATCGAGGCACGGCCGCGCGGCGGCAAGCCTATCGGCGTGACCGAGCATGGCTCGACGGTCGACGATGCGGCGCGCAAGGCCGCGGCGACGCTGTCGCAACGGCTCGGCCGGCACTTCGGCAAGGAAAGGCGCCACGGCCACGACCCGCGACCCGACAAGGTGATGTAAGGCGGCTGCCGAAAGCGGCGCGCCGGCTGTGCGCTATCGGTCGCGGCGCTCGAGGGCGGCGGTGACGTTGATCGTTCTGGAGTTGCCGATGCTCGGTCCTTCGACCGGGTCGGGGGCGGGCTCGGCCTGCTCCACTTCGACCGGCTCGGCCAGCGCCATCGGCGCTTCGGCCCGGCTTGCCGGGCGGTCGATGCGCTGCCTGCCCTGCTCGATGGCGGGGTGCTGCGTCGCACCCCTGTGGCCTTCGTGGAAGGCGAGCAGCCTGCTTTCGCGCTCGATGCGTTCGGGGCTGGCGGTTTCGTAGAAGTCGTAGGCCGCGCCCATCCGGACCGGTTCTTCGGAGCGGCCATCCCACCACAGATCGCCGCCGCGATCGCGCAAGCGGCCGTGGAGCGCCAGTTCGGCGACTTCGACGGTGCCGTTGGGGGTCTCGAGCGGATAATGGTCGGGCGGGCGCCGGTCGCTGCGCATGGCATCGTCGGCGGCGCTCATGATCGGCGCCTCGGGCAAGCTGTCGGTTTGTCCTCGGAGGAGGACGGGGCTTTCCCCGATGGCACCACCCGCAAGGGCTCCGGCAATCGCCACCACGGCCACCGCGCCCAAGATCTGGGGGGTGAATTTCATCGTCTGTCTCCGCAAAAGCGTCTTGCCCTACCAACGGGGACGGCCTCGCGCTGGTTCCCCTGGGGCGGCGTGCCGGGCCTTCATTCCCCCTTAACGACACCCAGTAATCGCGCCTCAAAGCCTAGGCGGTAGAGTTAATGCGATGGTGAGGAATCTCCGCGATAAACGCGGGCGAACGGGGCTAACGGACCGCTGGACAATGCACGAGTTACAAAAGCAATTCGCCACCCTGGAGGGTGAGGCGGCCTGGCATGCGGTAATGCACGAGCATTTCCACACCGGCTCGATGGATGAAGCGCAGGCCTATCTCGTGGCTCAGCTGGAAGCCCTCGGCACCGAACTGGCCACGCGCTGCCTGATCGACGATCCCGACCGCGTCTCCGTCACCGGCTGGGAGGGATTGCAGGAGGCCATCGAGCTGCACGAAGGCGATCCGATCACCGGCGTTACCCTGGCTATCGCGAACGAGGCGGACCGCGCGTTCGAGAAGGGTCAGGTGCATCACCCCTATATGATGCTCGGCCTCTACAGCGACGTACCCTATGCCTTCAGCCGTGCCGGGGCGCTCGATCTCATTGCCGAGGCGGGCGCGGAGGACGGCCCGGCGTGGGCGGGCTATGACGAGGATATCGAGGTATTCCTCGAATGCGTCGGGCTCGATGCCATCAACACGGCGTTGGTCCATCACAAGGAACGCCACTTCTTCCGCGATACCTCGCCCGACCATGCGCCCGCACGCTATGTCGAATATGTGCTGGCCTGCTGGTGGCGTGCGCTCCTGTTCCACCGCGCGGTGGAGAAGATCTGCAGGCAGAAGCCGCTGCCGTATAATGTGCCGGTGCTGGCCGGCATGGTCGACATGAACCCCGATGCGATTTCGGTCCACGGCATGGTCGAGGGAGAGCGGCCTGCACAGCGCCAAGCGGAGGACGGCCCGCAGATGGCTGAGATGCTGCCGACCGCAGTGATCACCCGCCGCGAGGTGGAGGAAGTGCTGGAGCCGCCATCCGGTACCGACCTGCGCCGCCGCGTATCGGCTTCGGTCGAGGACGAGGATCCGGGAAAGAAGAGCCTGATCGCACGCATCTTCGGCCGCTGAGGGGCGAAGGTCCTGTCTTGCGTCGCCGCAGGGCTGCGCTAGGTTCCGCGCTCTTTCGGGAGAGCCATCCAATGCCCAGCCTGCGCGCGCGCCTTATCGATCTTGCCCTTCCGCTGCTGGGCATCAAGTCGTTCTTTTCCGAGCCCGATCTGCTGGACGAGCGGATTGCGAAGCTGCGCCGGAAGAAGCCGATCCGTCCGGCCGGGAAATGGCACCGGAAGTTCGAGATTACCGAGTTCACCTCGCGCGGCTTCCCGGTTGTTACCATCCAGCCCAGGGGCGGGGCGAGGCCCGGTGCGCCGCACCTGCTCTATCTCCACGGCGGCGGTTACGTGATGGATATCGCCGCGGTGCACTGGAACAGCGTCGCCCATCTGTGCGAAGAGCTCGGCGCTTCGGCGACGGTCCCGATCTATCCGCTCGCTCCCGAGGTCGCCGCGGGGCAGACGCTGCCGGCCATGCGTGCGCTCTACGGCGAACTGGCCGAACGGTACGGTGCGCAGAACCTGACCGTGATGGGCGACAGCGCTGGCGGCGGAATGAGCCTGGCGCTGGCCCAGATGCTTGCCGAAGACGGCGAGCCCATGCCCGGCAGCCTCGTGCTCTTCTCTCCATGGCTGGATGCCACGGCTTCGGGCGAGGGTCAGTGGGACATAGAATCGCGCGACCGGATGCTTTCGGTCAACGGGCTCGAGGCCTGCGGCAAGCTTTATGCCGGAGAGATTTCGCTGGAGGACCCGCGCATCAGCCCCTTGTTCGGCCCGCTGGAGAACCTGCCGCCGATGGCGATTTTCGCCGGCACCAACGACATCCTGCTGGTCGATGCGCGGCGATTGGTCGATAAATTGCAAGCGCTCGGCGTGAATGACTTTCGCTATCGCGAATACGCGGGCATGTTCCATGTATGGATGCTGTTTCCCGTTCCCGAAGGCCGCAAGGCGCTGATAGAAACGGCGGATTTCATCCGTGCACACCGTTCCGAAGGGGTCTCATGAACCGGCGAACTGCTACACTTGGCCTCGCGGTCCTGGTCGCGGCCTGCCAATCGGGTGACGGCGCACCAGGCGCCGGTCCGACCGAAGCGTTCGACGGGATCGCAGCCGATGAGACGATCTACCTCACCGGGACGGAACCCTTCTGGGGCGGCGAAGTAGCCGGCGGCAAGGCGCTCTACACGACGCCCGAAAAACAGGACGGGGTGCGCTTCGACGTGCAGCGCTTCGCAGGCAACAACGGACTGGCCTTCACCGGAATTTTCGAAGGGCGCAGTTTCGACCTGATGGTCACTCCGGGGCAATGCTCGGACGGGATGAGCGACCGCAGCTATCCCTATGTCGCCACTCTGAAATTCGAGGACGAGCAGCGTAACGGGTGTGCCTGGACCGATGTGCAGGGCTTCTCCGGCCCCGAGCGTCCGTGAGGCTCGTATCCTGATGATGCGTGATGTGCCGCAGTGGCCGCGATTGTTGGGACTTGCCGGACTTCTCCCGTCGCTCGGCCTTGTCCTGATCGCGTTTCTCGGACCCGAGGTCTTGCGGGAAATGGCACGCAGCCTGGGCGCGCTCTATGCGGGTCTGATCTTCACCTTCCTCGGCGGTGCATGGTGGGGAATTGCAGCGGGCGCCCCTGCTGCCGAGCGACGCGGCGGGCTCGCATGGTTGTGGGTGGCCGCCGTCACGCCGAGCCTGCTTGCGCTGGGCCTGCTTGCCGCTTTTCTCCAAGACCGGCTCCCGCTGGAACCTGTGCTGGTCATGCTGGGGTCGGGTCTGCTCGTCGCACTCGGCGTCGATGTCAGAATTGGCTCGCTTGCACCGCGCTGGTGGATGCAGCTGCGCGCGCCGCTTTCCATCGGTCTGGGCGCTTTGACGATCGCTCTCGGCCTGGCCTAGACGGTCACGCCTGCGCGCTCCAGTTCCGGCTTCAGCCGTCCGGTGAGCCAGAGCCACCACATCCGGAAGTCCGCGCCCAGGCTCCACAGCGGATAGGTGAAGGTTGCGGGGCGGTTCTTCTCGACACCGAAATGCGCGACCCAGGCGAAGAAATAGCCCGCTATCGGCATTGCGGCCAACAGCAGCCAGCGCCCGGTGACCAGCGCTGCCAGGGCCAGCAGCACCACCAGCGTGGTCCCGAGGTAATGCAGGGCACGGGTGCGCGGCTTCGAATGTTCGCGCAGGTAGAAGGGCCAGAACTCGGCAAAGGTCGAATAGCGTTCGCTCATCCCGGTATGTGACGCGGCTTGGAGCCGGTGGTCAAGCGGTCTTCGACTGGCCGCATTTCGGGGAACCAAGGCATCCCGGCATCGGTTGCGAAATGAACTTACGCATATAATTCGGTCGAGGACGGTTTCTCTGGTGGAAGAAGACGACCCCAAAAATGGGGAGATGGATCAGGCGCATCGAATTTTCGATACCAGCGGCGACCGTTTCCTCGCGAGCCATCCGGGCGACCAGTTTTCGGGTGCATCCGGCGTGCTGTTCGAACGTGCCATGGCGCAGACGCGCATGGCCATCTGCCTGACCGACCCGAACCAGGACGACAATCCCATCGTCTTCGCCAATCGCGCCTTCCGCTCGCTGACCGGTTATGACGAGGAAGAGATCATCGGGCGCAATTGCCGGTTCCTGCAGGGGCCGGATACCGGAGACGCCAGCGTCGGCAAGATGCGCGAGGCGATCGATCGGGAAGACGTAGTCGTCGTAGAACTGCTCAATTATCGCAAGGACGGCACGACATTCTGGAACGCGCTTCACATCGGCCCGATCTACGATGATCGTGGCGAGCTTGCCTATTTCTTCGGCAGCCAGTGGGATGTGTCCGATGTCCGCGCCGCCCGGTCCGAAGAACGCGACGCCCGGGCGATGGCGCGCGAGTTGTCGCACCGGATGAAGAACATGTTCTCGGTCGTGTCCGGGATCGTCAACATTACCGGCCGGGTGCGCGGCGTCGAAAGCGAAGCCAAGGAAATCAACCGGCGCATCCAGGCGCTGGGTCGCGCTTACGAGACGACGCTCGACGAAGCATCGACCGGGGCCATTTTCATCGGACCGGCGATCCATGCCATCCTGGCGCCCTATCAGGACGAGCAGCAGCTCGAGCTGGTCGGCAACGGCCTCGGGGTCAGTTTCGCAACGGTTTCCACCGTCGGCCTGATCCTGCAGGAACTGGCCGACAATGCCATCGAGCATGGAGCGTGGAGCAACGATGGCGGCAAGGTGGAAGTGCGCTGGGCCGCATCGGACAAGGAAAAAGGATTGCGGTTGGACTGGATCGAAACCGGCGGTCCGGCCCTCGCGCACGATCATCCGGGGCAGGGCGCGGGGGCCAAGATCATCGATCGTCTGCTCGGCACCAGTTCCGGAACGATCGAACGGCAGTGGAAACCCGAGGGCCTCCACGCGACCATAGAACTGGCAGTTTGAGGGGGAATATGACTGCAGAAACGCGCACCATCCTGGTGGTCGAGGACGAGCCACTGATACTGATGGATCTGGAATTCGCAGCGGAGGATGCCGGGCTCAGCTGCCTTCCGGCAGCCAATCTTTCGCAGGGGCTGGCCTATATGGACAGCCATGCCGACATCATCGACGTGGCAGTCCTCGATGTCAGCCTGACCGAGGGCGAGAACTGCTTGCCGATCGCGCGGCGTCTCGATGACAAGGGTATTCCCTTCGTCATCCATTCGGGCGACCTCGACCGCCAGGACGAAGTCATCCGCTCGCTCGATGCGCCGCGTATCGCCAAGCCCTCATCGTCGGACAGCGTGGTGGCCAAGGCCCTGTCGCTGCTCGAGGCCAGCCGGGCGAAGAAGTGCCAAGTCGCCTCCTGAATCAGTAGACGCCCGGGTTCTCGCGCTGGATGGCGGTTGGGAAGTCGGGCTGCAGCAGTTCGCGCGTTCCGCCCTCTGCGCTTATCGTGATATCCTTGCCTGAAGAACCGATAGGCGTGCAGGTGCGCCCCGCGATGAAGTCGAGGGCGACCGACACCGACGCCTCGCCGGGATCGCCCAACTGAGTGAAGATGTCGTCGGAAGCGCGGCAGGTGTTGGGCATGACGCTTGCGAGCCCATTGAAATATTCACCCTGACCGTCGGCATTGACCGTCTTGAATGTCACGGCGCGCAGGCGGTCGTCGCATTCCGCGCGATCGAAACCGAACTGGCCTACCGGCTTGCCGAAGGTGTTTGCCCCGACCAGCGCGATATTGCTGCCGAGATAGGGGATCATCGAATTGGTCACGAGTTCGCTGGCCGATGCCGTGCCGCCCCTGCCGATGACTGCGAGCTTCATTGCCCGGATCTGTTCCGGCTGGTCGGAGAAGCGATCGGTCGAATTTTCCGATACCTTGGACGGGCGCAACATGGTCTGCGAGAATATCTGTCCTTCGAGGTCGTCCGCCATAAGATCACCGAGCAGTTCGGCGACCGAAACCAGTCCGCCCCCATTATAGCGAAGGTCCAGGACGACATTGGTGATGCCCTGATTACGGAACTGCTGGAAGGCGGTGCGCAACTGCGGTCCGGCATTCTGCACGATGAAGGTGCGAAGATTGATGTAGCCGACCTGACCGCCGACACCGTCGTTGAGGATTTCGACTCCGTAACGGTCCGAGATTGGATCCAGGGCATATTCCGCCTTCGTGACCGAAACCGTCCGTTCGACGCCCGAGGGGCTGCGGATCACGAAGCTGCGCGTCACTCCCGGATCGCTGGGGCCGAGGGCATTGCTGAAGGCGCTCGGGCCGCCGGAAGCCATGATGGAAGAGGTCGACTGGCCGCCAACCTGGAGGATTTCGGTCCCGCGGTCGAACCCTGCTGGAAAGGCGGGAGCGTTCTCGAATGCTTCTGCCACGAACACCCGGTTGTTGGTGGTGTCGTAAATCAGCCTGATGCCGAACCCGGCATTCGAGCCATTGTTGATCAGGTCGTTCTCTTCCTGGATCGATGTGATGTAGGTGAAGAAACGGTCCTTACCCTGCGCCCGCGCCGGAGCGACCAGCGCATCGAGATAGGATTGGACGCTGTTGTGGTTCGCCTTGTTCACCGTGGTGTCGAGCAGGTCGGGGAAGAGATACCACTCCTGCAGGACCGAAAATGCCCAATCCTGCCTGGCCGAAAGCGAGCAGGTATCGACAACGGTATTGCCGCCCGACGATCTGCTCGAGCTATCGTCCCCGCCACAGGCGGCGAGCGCCGCAGCCAGTGTTGCGACAAGTACAGTGCGACCCAAAACCATGCTTTATTCTCCCCGCGTCGATGCGCGCTTTAACCCGTTCCCGGCTCGTTTCGAATTTGGCCAATTAACTGTCACTGAGCAAGTAGGATGTCCTTTGTTGACCTTCCGCATGTGCAACTCGACGGAATCCGGTGGAAAACAGCGACGAATCGGGCTGAAAATAGTGCAAATTCGCCTTGGCGGCATGGCCTTTTGCCAAAAAGGGGGCCTAGGCTTGCTCTTCGAAGGTGCGCGTTGCGCGCCAAGGCGACGAATGGAGTTCGATTTGAGTACCGGTATACCCGCTTGGGTCCAGCAGGCAGTCGGCGGCGAGGTGAAGGCCCCGCTCACGATCGGCGAAGTCGCCGACGAGAGATTGCTCGGCAAGTCCGGTTTCGCAATGTCGAGCGATGCGTTCCGTGATGGCGGCGAACTCGACCCCAGCTTCACCGCCATCGAAGACGATGCCGTGGCACCGCCTCTCGAATGGACCGCGCCCCCGCCGGGCTCTCAGGAGCTGGCGCTGGTTGTGGAAGATGCCGGAGACGGCAAGGTGCACTGGCTGGTCTGGGGGCTCAAGGCGCAAAAGGGTGCGCTGTTCGAAGGCGAGGCACCGCCGCGAACGGGCAAGAATGCGCTCGGCAATTCCGAATGGCTGCTGCCCGACCCGCCGCTGGGCGTTCAGCACCGCTACGTATTCCAGCTCTTCGCGCTCGACCTGCCACTCACGCTGATGCCGGGTGCGGGTTACGAAGAGCTGCTCACACAGATCAAGGGACACGTCACAGCTGCCGCGATACTCACGGCCCGTTTCGAAGGGCACGAGATCGAGGAGCTGGACGCGGAAGACTTCGGTATCGAAGACTAATGATAAGCATAGCCAACTGAAAGGATACTGACATGGCTGGCAAGAACAACGCACTTCAGAAGCCGGTGAACCTCTCGCCGCAGCTCGAGAATGTGGTCGGCAAGGGTCCCATGACCCGCGCTCAGGTCACCTCGAAGGTGTGGGATCACATCAAGGCGAACAACCTTCAGGATTCGAAGGATCGCCGCATGATCAATCCCGACGCCAAGCTGGGCGCGGTGATCGGCAACGATCAGATCTCCATGTTCAAGATGACCGGTGCCGTCTCGAAGCACATGTCGTAATTGATCAGGTTCGGCGGCGCCACGGCCAGTCCGTGACGCCGCCAACCCACAGGGCCAGCCAGACCAGAACCGGCTGCGCGACCATGCGCGGCACGTGGTAGGCCAGACCCAATCCCCCGTCCTCGCGCGCCATATCCAGCGCGAAGTGATTGATATTGGCGGGGAAGACGCACACTGCGTATAGCGCGAGACCGATCGCGCCGGCTTTTCTCAATTCCATCGACCATGGCTGGACCAGCGCCGCTGCGCCGAGCAGCTCTGCGATACCGGTCCAGGCAATTATGGCTTCGGGCACGGGGACCCATGACGGCATGATCGCCAGGAAGGGTGCCGGTTCGGCCAGATGCATATAGCCCGCCAAGGCGTAAAAGGCGGCCAGCAGCCACCGCAGTCCCGCGCGGATCATGCGGGCGACCAGCCCGGTTCGGCGAGTTCGAAGCCCGAAAACTCGAAACCCGGCGACACGATGCAGGAGACCAGGACGAAGCCATGGGCCGTGCCCAAAGGTCGGGCGGCCTGCCATTGATGGGGTTCAACGATGTGCTGGGCGGAATGTCCTGCAAGGATATCGCCCCCCAGTGCCACCGTGGACACCGGCCCCTTCGCTCCGTCCGCGAGCGACAGCTCCAGTGCGTCGCCCACGTGCCACAGCCAGATTTCGGTGGCATCGACCTTGTGCCAGTGCGGGCTCTGTCCGCTTTCGAGAAGGAAATGGATCGCGGTCGCACTCGCCCGCTCGCCCGCCGCTGCAGGTGCCCTCCAGGTTTCGCGATACCATCCTCCTTCCGGATGCGGTTCCAGGGACAATGTGTCGATTATCTGCCTTGCAGTTCTGGTCAAACGCGTCTCCCCTGTTAAGCGTGCCGATCAAACCCGATGGAGAGTTCAGTCACAATGAAAATCGTCGCCCGCCTCGCATGCGCCAGCTTGATGCTGGCTGCCACTCCTCTCGCTGCGCAGGACGGCGCCGAAGCCGCGGCTGCAGCGGCGCTCGAAGCTGCGCCGGTCTGGGATGGGCACAACGACGTGCCCTGGCAGCTGAGATCGCGCTTCGACAATGTGATCTCGGACTTCGATTTCGTCGATACACTCGACACCGCCGAGGGCGAACGCAAGGCCATGCATAGCGATCTCGTCCGGTTGCGGAAGGGGCAGGTAGGCGCGCAGTTCTGGTCGGTCTATGTCAGTGCGAGCCTGCCCGAGCCCGAAGCGGTCCAGCAGACCCTCGAACAGATCGATGTGACCAAGCGGCTCATTGCCCAAAACCCCGATGCCTTGCAGCTCGCCTTGACCGCGGACGATGTCGAGGAAGCGATCGCCGACGGGCGCATCGCGTCGCTGATGGGAATGGAAGGCGGTCATTCGATCGGCAACAGCCTCGCGGTCCTGCGCCAGATGTACGACCTCGGGGCGCGTTACATGACGATTACCCATGGTCGCACGCTCGACTGGGCGGACAGCGCCACCGACACGCCCAAGCATGACGGGCTCAATGCCTTCGGGATGGACGTCGTTCGCGAAATGAACCGGATCGGCATGCTGGTCGATCTCAGCCATGTCAGCGAGGCGGCGATGCACGATGCGCTGGATGCCGCGCGCGCTCCCGTCATTTTCAGCCACTCTGGCGCGCGGGCCATCAACGGCCATCCGCGGAACGTGCCAGACAGCGTGCTTCAGAGGTTGCCGCTCAATGGCGGCGTGGTGATGGTAGTTGCCTTGCCCGCCTTCCTCGATGAAGACCGCCGCCAATGGGGCGCGAACAGGGCGGCTGAAGAAGCGCGGCTGAAATCGCTTTATTCCGGGCAGCCCGACCAAGTCGCGGCCCTGCTTGCAAAGTGGGATGCGGAGAACCGCGAGCCCGTGTCCACGATTGCCGACATGGCCGATCACATCGACCATATTCGCGACGTTGCGGGGATCGACTACATCGGGATCGGCGGCGACTACGACGGAATGCCGCACGGCCCTGCGGGGATGGAGGATGTCGCGGGCTATCCGGCGCTGTTCGTCGAACTGGCGCGGCGCGGATACACGCAGTCGGAGCTGGAGCAGATCTCGATGCGCAACATGATGCGGGCGATGCGAGAGGCGGAAGCCTATGCGGCGAGCCAGCGCGGGGTCGCCCCGATCGAATATCCTGCCGGCGCGGCGCGCGACGGCAACTAGCGCGGTTCGGCGTCGTCGCCTTCCAGCCTGCCCAATACTCTTACGAAGAAGGCGGTCGACCAGCCGAGGAGGATCACCCCCATCACGCCCTGCAGCGCTGCGACCATGCGCCATTGCTCATGGATCGCGGCGTCGGAATACCCGATCGTCGCATAGCTGATGGTCGAGAAGTACAGGGCTTCGTCGAAATTGTGCAGCGCACCGAGGTAATCGTAGAGGAAGGCGAAGAGCCAGATCTCCACGAAATGGACGAAGATGATGGCGAACACCGCCAGCAGGGTGAACAGCGACCCTGTAAAAGAAAGAGGCTGGAGCGACTTCACTCGCTCGCGCATGCTTTCGCTGGTGATGACGCGCTGGATGGTGAACAGGCCGATCCCGTGAATGATCACGCAAACGGCGATCATCGCCGCCCCGATAAGCAATTGTTCGTTGAAGGTCGCGTCTATGACCTGTGCATTGTCGGGCAGGTTTTCCGTCATAGGCGCTCCAGTGTCAGGGGACAGCGTTCCCCGTCGTAGAAGGCTTCGATCGCATCGGTGAAGACCTGCGCATCCTCATCCCCGCAGGCACGTTCGAAGAGGGTCATCGAACTGCGAAACTTCATGGCGTCGACCGGGCCGAGGATGTCTTCGGCACTCATCGTGCCGGCCCACTCGAGCATCGCCTCCGTCGCTTCGAACAGCCGCGGACCGAGTTCCTCGTGATTGCAGTAGGCGAGGGCCGCTTCGAGATCGGCGAGCGCGAATTTCTTCGCCTTCGCGCTGGTGCCCAGACCGGCAATTTGCGGAAAGACGAACCACATCCAGTGACTTGTCTTCCTTCCATTGGCGATTTCCCCGAGCGCCCGTGCGTAGGTTCCGCCGCCCTGCGCCTCGACGAAGTGGTCGAAAGGGTCGTTCCCGGCCATCGCGTCAGGGGCTCGCGGCCCCGGTTGGTGACGTCGCTTCGGGCATCAACTTTGCGCCGAAAGCTCCGAGCCGCGCTTGAGCACTTCGTCGCCGTCTTCCTGGACGATCAGATAGGCGGGATTGCCCCCGTCACCGCTCTTGGTGACTTCAGTGCCTTGCAAGGTCCGGGTCACTTCGCGCTCGAAACGCGCCTTGACCTGTCCCTTGCCCGTACCTTCGCCCCAGTTCCATTCGACGTACTGGTCCGTCCGGAAACTGTTCGAATTGCTCATGCGTCCTCTTCAGGCGTGCGCCTAGTTTTCGATGACTTCGAGACCGTCTTCCTCGACCGTCTGGTCGGTCGGGGTGGCTTCGGTATCGTCGCCGAGATCGGTTACGAGACTGTCGGTGCCGTCGCCGTCGTCTTCCATCGAACGGATTTCGCCGCTGACGGTGGCCTCTTCCTCGACATCGCCCTGCATCATTGCGGGGACGATCCAGACGATCGACATCAGCACTACGGCCAGCACGAGGCCACCGAGCAGCACCCACCGTACGACGCCCTCTTTCGAGCCGCCGCTGGCTTCTTCTTCATCGAGATGTACGTGACCGTTGTGCTGTTTCATCGAATGTTCCCTCACCATTGTTCATTCGCAAGAGGTACGCGCCCGGAGGGCGAATGTTCCTATACGCGGCTCAGTCGCGCAACAGGTCGTTGATCCCGGTCTTCTCGCGGGTTCGTGCATCGACTGTCTTGACGATTACCGCGCAAGCGAGGCCGGGGCGGCCATTCTCCCCCGGAAGCGATCCGGGTACGACTACCGAATAGGGCGGAATATGGCCGCGAATGACCTCGCCGGTATCGCGGTAGACGATCTTGGTCGACTGGGTGATGAAGACTCCCATCGCCACCACACAGCCTTCGCCCACGATCACGCCTTCCACGATTTCGGAGCGTGCGCCGATAAAGCAATTGTCGCCGATGATCGTCGGATTGGCCTGCATGGGTTCCAGCACCCCACCGATGCCCGCTCCGGCAGAAATGTGACAGTTCTCGCCGATCTGCGCGCAGGACCCGATGCTGGCCCAGGTGTCGACCATCGTGCCCTTGCCGACATGGGCGCCGATATTGACGAAGCTGGGCATCAGGACGCAGCCGGGTGCGATATAGGCGCCTTCGCGGGCGATCGCGCCTGGCACGACGCGGAAACCGGCATCGCGAAAACGGGCATCGTCCCAGCCTGCGAACTTGCTCGGCACCTTGTCGAATGCAGGATGGCCGGCACTGCCGCCTTCCATCACGCGGTTGTCGTTAAGGCGAAAGGACAGAAGCACCGCCTTCTTGAGCCACTGGTTGACCTGCCAGCCGCCCTTACCATCGGGCTCGGCGACGCGGCCCTTGCCGCTGTCCAGCAAGGCCAGTGCCGCATTCACCGCCTCGCGCACGTCGCTCGATTGCGGCGTGACGTTGGCGCGGTCTTCCCACGCGGCTTCGATGCGGTTTTCGAGGTCGGCGCTCATGCTGGTCTCCGTTTGAACTTTCGGAGAGGTCGTTAGCAGCGTGGGCGCGCTAGTCCATCCCCGCCGCTTGCGCGAATTCGTAGGCGCGGTCGACCAGGGGGCCAACGCGCTCACTCATCGACTTGGCGTGGGCGGATGAAGCCGTGCCGTCGATGACGCGCTTCTTGATGCCCTGCATGATCCCTGCAAGCCGGAAGAGATTGTAGGCGAAATACCAGTCCATCGGCGGGACAGGATAGCCGGTCTTCGCGACATAGCGTTCCACGGCCTCGTCCTGCGAGGGGATACCGAGCTCTTCGAGGTCAAGGCCCAGCAGGCCGGCACGCCCGTCATGCGGATTGTGCCAGTTGAGCATGAGATAGCTGAAATCCGCAATCGGATCGCCCAGCGTCGACAGCTCCCAGTCGAGAACCGCGAGGACCTTGTTCTCGTCCTTCGCGAAAATCATGTTGTCGAGGCGGTAATCGCCATGGACCACGCTGCTTTCGTGTTGCGGCGGGATGGTCTGCGGCAGCCATTCGATCAGCCGCTCCATCTTGGGCATGTGCTCGGTTTCGGAGAGCTTGTACTGCTTCGACCAGCGCGCGATCTGGCGCGCGCAATAATCGGTCGGCTTGCCGTAATCACCGAGGCCGATCTCGT
>CAYOWF010000023.1:0-16328 GCA_964407585.1 uncultured Qipengyuania sp. | reverse complement strand
CGCAGATGATGCTGATCGACGCGGTCGGTGCGATCGCCATCTTGCAGCTGAAGCGCTCCATCGCGCCCATTTCTTCCGCATCGGGGCATGCGCCGCGTTCCTGGGCGAGCATCATGGATGCTTCGGATGCCTTGCCCTGGATGTGCTTGAACATCTTCAGGTTCCAGACCTTGGCCATCGGGCTTTCGAAGCCGATGCCCTTCTGCTGGAGGAAGGAGTGGAAGCCCATCACGCCCAGGCCGACGCTGCGTTCGCGCTCGGCGCTGTACTTGGCCCGGGCCATTTCGTCGGGCGCGCGGTCGATATAGTCCTGCAGGACGTTGTCGAGGAAGCGCATGACGTCTTCGATGAACTGCTTTTCGCCGCTCCATTCGTCCCACTTCTCAATGTTGAGCGAGGACAGGCAGCAGACCGCCGTGCGATCGTTGCCGAGATGGTCGATGCCGGTGGGCAGGGTGATTTCCGCGCACAGGTTCGAAGTCGAAACCTTGAGGCCGAGATCGCGGTGATGCTTGGGCATCATCCGGTTCACCGTATCGGAGAAAACGATATAGGGTTCGCCCGTTGCGAGGCGGGTTTCGACCAGCTTCTGGAACAGGCTGCGTGCATCGACCGTCTTGCGGACGCTGCCGTCACGCGGCGAAACGAGGTCGAATTCGGCACCTTCGCGCACCGCTTCCATGAAGGCATCGGTCACCAGCACGCCGTGGTGCAGGTTGAGCGCCTTGCGGTTGAAGTCGCCGCTCGGCTTGCGAATTTCTAGGAATTCCTCGATCTCGGGGTGCGAGACGTCGATATAGCAGGCGGCCGAACCGCGACGCAGCGACCCTTGCGAGATCGCCAGCGTCAGACTGTCCATCACCCGAACGAAGGGAATGATGCCGCTGGTCTTGCCATTGAGGCCGACGGGTTCGCCGATGCCGCGGACATTGCCCCAATAGGTGCCGATGCCGCCGCCCTTCGAAGCGAGCCAGACGTTTTCGTTCCAGGTGCCGACGATCCCGTCGAGGCTGTCCGAAACCGAATTGAGGTAGCAGGAAATGGGCAGGCCGCGCGTGGTGCCGCCGTTCGAGAGAACGGGGGTGGCTGGCATGAACCACAGCCTGGAAATGTAGTCGTAGAGGCGCTGCGCGTGGTCTCCGTCGTCGGCGAAGTAATCGGCGACGCGCGCAAACAGGTCCTGGTAGCTTTCGCCCGGCAGCAGGTAACGGTCTTCGAGCGTTTCCTTGCCGAATTCGGTCAGCAGCTCGTTACGGCTGTCGTCGGTCTTCACGTCGAAACGGCGATCGAGAACCTTCTTGCTGTCTTCTTTGGCAGTGGCGGCCTTGGCGACTTCCGCCATGGCACCCGCCATCACCTCGCCCGCCTTTTCGGCGACGAGGTCTTCGCTACCCTTGTCTTGCTTTGCCATGCTGACAGCCTTTTCCGAAGGCTTCGACTTGGTTGCACTGGTGTCCTCGGTCGTGTCGTCCAGGTCCAGTCCCATTGCCGCCTCGTCTCCGCTCTTGAAATCCATGTTGCCCCACCGTTTTCTATGCGTTCCCGGCGGAGCTTCCAGCTTGCCCGCCTGCCGCGTCTGTATCGAGTCGACGGATGCCCTACCCGCCTATCATCGATGGCTTGGAAAAGGGCGAAAACTTCTCCCCTTTTTCTCCACAGACCGGGTCGAATCCGCTTGTTTCCCCATATGGGAAGCCAAGTGGAAAACGCTAGGTCTTGTAGGTACCCCCAGGCAACCGACTACTAGATACTGAATCAGACACGAGTCGTACGCAAGAGGGTCAATGAAATTTTAACGTGGTTGAACGGCGGGGAAGGCGGCCTTGGAGCATGATGCGATGCAGCGACGCGTGGACCAAGCTGGCTTTGCGAAATCGCAAGCCCAAAAATGCAGTGGTGTAAAAAATTTTGCGGGCAAAAATTGTCCTGCGCAGTTGCGATTCAATCGAATCGGAGGGCGCAATTTTTGAATCAGGGTTGGGGCCTTGGCGATAGCTCCATAGATCCATTGGGAACCGACCCCGGATCGTCAAAGGCTCGGATGGCCGCCTGCATGCGGAGTGCGGGCAGGCGGCTCCATCCTTCGGGGAGGTGGCACGGAGAGGGGATCGCCACCTACCCTATAAAGCAATCCCCGGTGGCACTCCCTTCCCGCAGAATGGAGCGCAACACCGGGGTGTTTCCGGCCAATGGTCTCTTTCGGGGGAGGATCGGCCGGAAAAGAGACGCCGGTCAGGAGGATGGACCGTCAGCTACGATACCGAATGCGAGGACCTTCCCAGTGCCGCCTTCGGCAGCCATCCGTGCAGTCTCCTCGGCATCGAGTTGCTCCTGCAGCTTGGCAAATCCGTACCCATCATTGGCGAAAATGATATTCGCCTGATAGATTTGATCGCGTCCCACGCCACGCGGAACTGCGTCGAGCGAGTCGAGCCGGCGCACAGCGCGCATGGCCGTACGGTCGAGATTGTGCTTACCGGACCTGCGATAGAGGCGGACATTGTCGGGTTCGCCATCGCTGGCACGCGTGAAGCGTACGATCGTGATGCCTTCGCCAACCGGTTCATTCCAGCGGGACGCTTGCCTGAGTTTCGTGTTGAGGTCCTTCGAGACTGACTCGACGAACTGCTGTTCGGAGACTTCCGGTGACACGACGATGGATTGGGAAAGCACCGGCTGGGCAAGCATGGCTGCCGCGCAGGCGGTGGCGAGGGTAAGGGTGTAAAGCTTGTTCATTGTGATCATCCTTTTTCATACGAAAAGCGATGATCGGCCGCAGAGAGTTACGCAGTGATCGCGACTACCGTTCTATTTCTTTCTAGCGAAGACGGTCGTTGGTCGATCCGGTCGCCAAACACCTGCGGGAGCGAATGACAACCGTTGCCCGAAATGCACCCACGTAACGATTGAGTCAAACGGCGTAGGATTGTGTGGCAAGAACTTACAATTTAGAAACGATCGAAGATCATGCCGGCATTTTCTTTCGCGAGCGGGATGGAATGGCTGAAGGTAAAGAACGAAACAATCAGTAACGGGAAATCGACTCTCCCAAAGCCGAGTAGGCAGGCTTCGAAATCCGGGCCTACCGCCGAACGGCTGGTCGCACGTCAGGCTCTTACCGTCGCAGATCGCGCATGCTGCGTGATCTCCCCGACGATTTGATCGACCAGCTCGAGTGGTAAATCGTGCCCCCAGCCGGGAATCGTCTTCAGCCGGGCATCGGGAATGCAATCAGCAGTGTCGCGGCCCCCTTCGCACGGGACCAGCGGGTCATCCTCGCCATGTAGCACCAGCGTCGGAACCTCGATGTCCCGCAGCATGGCCCTGCGATCGCCGTCGGCGACGATCGCCGACAGGTGTCGCGTCGGCCCCTGGGGATAGAAACTGCGCCGCACATTCGTACGAGTCCGTTCGCGCAACCGATCTTCGGGCGAAGGATAGGCGGGTGAACCGATGGTCCGCGCAAGCATGATCCCGTGCTCTACCAGAGCATCTTCCTCATCGCTTTTCGGGCGAGTCACGAGCGCCTGCAGCGCCTCTTTCCTGGCAGCGGGGAGTTTCGGGTTGCCGGTGGTGGAAAAAATCTGCGTGAAGCTGAGGCAGCGCTCCGGATATTTCGCCGCGACATGCTGGGCGATCATCCCGCCCATGCTTGCGCCGACGATATGCGCCTTGTCGATGCCCAGCGCGTCGAGCAGGCCCACACCGTCCGCCGCCATGTCGCCAAGCGTATAGGGCACGCGCGGCATCAGACCGATCTTCGACAGCAGCGTCATCTTGATCAGGCCGGGCGCCTTCACATCGTCGAACTTGTGGCTGAGACCGATGTCGCGATTGTCGTAACGGATGACGCGGAAACCCTGCTCCGCCAACGCCTCGACCAGCTCGTCCGGCCACAGGGTCAGCTGTGCGCCGAAGCCCATGATGAGGAGCATTGCCGGATCCGCAGGGTTACCGTGTTCCTCGTAATGAAGTTCGATCCCGTTGGCTTGTGTCTTCGGCACGTACGCTCTCCCGAAAGTGAGGCGACAATAGGCCAAAAATCGCGGCGACTGTCCAGTCGCTACCTGCGCTCCGGCAGAGCAGTCGAACTTATAGTAAATTTCAAGTAAATATCCGCCTTCTCTTGTCGAAAGCATACAATTCATACTGTAGAAATGAGCACTATATTACTCGGTGAGGGTAGAGGGCTCGCCATGAATACGGACCGCAGAAGTGCCGAACGCCGGACCACGCGCGGAAGCGTGCGCGTGGAGATTCAGGGACATAATTTCTTCGGCACCATGCGCAATCTTTCGCAGGCCGGCTGCATGATCGAGGCGGCACAACTGGCCGCCAAGGTCGGCGCGCGTTGCGAGGTCACACTCCTGCCGGGCTATTCGGCCAGCGGAAGGATCGCCTGGCAGCTTGGCGAGGCGATCGGGATCTCCTTCCTGATGCCCATACCGGCGGCGCTGGTGCGCGAACTCGCGCTCGACGACTGGTCCATGCGGAGCGAACACCGGGCCGGCGGGAAAGCGATGTAGGATATTCCAGGGGGACAGCGTCGATCCGTGGGGACCCCGCCATATTCCGCGCATGGCCCTAGGGAACCAGCACGGTATCCCGCGCGACACTGTCCGTCTCCGGATAATCGAGAATGAAGTGCAGCCCCCTGCTCTCGTTCCGCCGTAGCGCGCTTTTCACGATGAGATCGGCACATTCGAGCAGGTTGCGCAATTCGATGAGGTCTGTGGTCACGCGGAAGTGGCCGTAATAATCCTCCACCTCCTCGCGCAGCATCCGGATCCGGTGGGCGGCGCGTTCGAGCCGCTTGGTCGTCCGCACTATGCCGACATAGTTCCACATGAAGCGCCGGATCTCGGTCCAGTTCTGCTTGATCACGACTTCCTCGTCGGAATCGGTCACGCGGCTTTCGTCCCATTGCAGGATGGCAGGAGGATCGTCGAGCTCGTCCCAGCATTTCAGCACGTCTTGTGCCGCGGCTTCGCCGAAGACAAAGCATTCCAACAGCGAGTTGGAAGCGAGGCGGTTGGCACCGTGCAGCCCGCTCTCGGTACATTCGCCCGCCGCCCAGAGGCCCGGCAGATCGGTGCGTGCATCGAGCCCGATTTTCACCCCGCCGCAGGTATAGTGCTGCGCAGGCACGACCGGGATGGGGCCCTTGGTCATGTCGATACCCAGGCCGAGCAGCTTTTCATGGATGGTCGGGAAATGCTGCGCCACGAATTCGGGCGGCTGGTGGCTGATGTCGAGATGGACGTAGTCGAGACCGTGGCGCTTGATCTGGTCGTCGTTCGCGCGTGCCACGATGTCGCGCGGGGCGAGTTCCATCCGTTCGGCGTCGTACTTCTCCATATAGCGCTCGCCCGTTGCCGGGTTGTACAGACGCCCGCCCTCACCGCGAACCGCTTCGGTGATGAGGAAGTTCTTGACCTCGAGATTGTAAAGGCAGGTCGGGTGGAACTGCATCATTTCCATGTTCGAAACGCGCGCACCCGCGCGCCAGGCCATGGCGATGCCGTCTCCGGTCGCCCCGCGCGGCGCGGTTGAGAAGAGGTAGACGCGGCCCGCCCCGCCCGCCGCGAGCACGGTGGCCCGCGCGACATGGGCGACCACCTTGCCGCTTTCCTCGTCCAGCGCATAGGCGCCCCAGACGCGTCCCGAGCCCGAATATTCGCGCTGATTGCGGCCGGTGATAAGGTCGATGCAGCTCTGGTGCGGCAGCAGAGTGATGTTCGGGTTTTCCTCCGCCGCCTTGAGCAAGGCCGCCTGGACCGCCCAGCCGGTGGCGTCGTTCACGTGAACGATACGGCGATGCGAATGCCCGCCTTCTCGCGTAAGATGGAGATCCCCCTCATCGCGGTTGAATGGGACGCCCAACTCGCACAGCCGGTCGATGGCCGCCGGAGCACGCTCGATGACGAACTCGACCGTTTCGAGATCGTTGAGCCCCGCGCCCGCGACCATGGTGTCCCGGATATGGTTCTCGAAAGTGTCGCCAGCATCGAGCACGGCGGCAATCCCGCCCTGCGCCCATGCAGTCGATCCGCTGGTCAGCTTGCCCTTGGCGAGGACCAGTACCTTCTTGCTCTGTGCGAGTTCGAGCGCGGCGGTGAGCCCGGCAGCGCCGGATCCGATTACGAGAACGTCGTGGGTCTTGTCGGTCATGCGCCTGTCATGGCCGTGCAAACATTACGCGGCAAGCAGAGAACGACTCGCCGAAAGTAAGGTTAACTTTGGACCCGCGCGCGTTATGCAGCGACTCAACAGGGAACGGGATAAATCGGGACACCTTGGAGGGTCGCAAATATGAAAGTGGGACTGCTTGCCTGCGCCTTTGGGCGCCACACCGTCGATCGCGCGAACATGCGCAAAGCCGGCGGTTCGCATGTCTGCAAGTGCAAGAATTGCAAAACGCCGATGGAAGAGATCGAGCCGCACGTCTGGGAAGTGCTGCGCGTGAAAGATGCCGGGCTGGGCCCCCGCTCCTTCGGCTGAAGGCTTGACGCGACAGGCGCGGCTCAGCCCGCGCCCGTCAACTGTACGAACACATCCTCGAGATCGGCTTCGCGCGTGGTGACGTCCTCGATCGCGTAGCCATGCGACTGGACCAGAGCGAGCACTTGCCCCGCGCTGGCCTTGTCACGGTCGTAGGTGATATCGAGCCGACGCGGATCGACCACTTCGGCCTTGAGGAAGGCCTCTTCCATGATCGGGCCGCCGAGGTCCTTGTCCACGCTGACCGAGACGATCTTCTCGCGCGCCATGCCCACCAGTTCGCGCGTCGGCTTGTTGGCGATCAGTTCGCCGTGATTGATGATCGCGATCCGGTCGCACAGCTGCTCGGCCTCTTCGAGATAATGCGTGGTCAGTACCACGGTCACCCCTTCGGCATTCAGTTCCTGGACCAGCTCCCACAGCTGGCGGCGCAGTTCCACGTCCACACCTGCGGTCGGCTCGTCGAGAACGAGGATCGGCGGCGAATGGACCATCGCCTTGGCGATCAGCAGGCGGCGCTTCATTCCACCCGACAGCGTGCGGGCATAGGCATCGCGCTTGTCCGACAGGTGCACGGCGGCAAGCAGGTCCTCGCTGCGGCGTTCGGACTTGCGGATGCCGTAGAAACCGCCCTGGTTTTCCAGCACTTCGAACGGCGTGAAGAAGGGATCGAAAACAATTTCCTGCGGCACGATCCCGATCGAACGCTTGGCGTTGCGCGGATTCGCATCGATATCGAAGCCCCAGATCTCCGCGCTGCCGGCAGTCTTGCGCACCAGCCCCGCCAGTATGTTGATGAGTGTCGACTTGCCCGCACCATTGGGCCCGAGCAGACCGAAAACGCCGCCTTGCGGAACGTCGAAGCTGACACCCTTCAGCGCCAGCTTGCCCTCGTCGCCCGGCCCATTCGGGTCGTAGCGTTTGACGAGATTGTCGATGCGAATGGCTGGCGGCGTGGTCATGCCAGCCGACGTAGGACGCACAACGTGCCCCCGCAAGCGGCGAATCCTTGCGCCGGGGCCAAGCACATATTATCGGGCCACGTCATGAGTCTGCCACCACCCGAAGTGTCCAAGGTCACCACCCGCAGCGTGTGGTGCGACGGTGCAACCGATATCCGCAGCGGCAAGCTGTACCGTGCCGCCGCACTCGGCCACCCCAAGGTCTATCTCCAGATCGACGGGCACGGCTATGTCGATTGCGGATATTGCGATCGCCGTTTCGTCCTCGAAGGCGGCCCCGCGGACGGAGTCGACCAGGCGCAGCTCATGGATATTTCCGAAGGCGGGGATCCTGGCCACCGCTGAGCCCTCGCCATTTGGCATACGGCACCCTAGGTAGGGTTGCATGACCGAACCGACTTCCGATCCGCTTTCGTTCGTTTACGGCACCAAGCTTGCGCCCGAAGAGGCGCAGGCGCTGACCCGCAAGCTGCTCGCGTCCTGCGACGACGGCGAACTCTACCTCCAGTTCATCGCCTCCGAAGCCTTCGGTTTCGACGACGGGCGCCTGAAGACCGCCGACTATTCGCGCGATTCCGGCTTCGGCCTGCGCGGCGTGTCGGGTGAGACGACTGGTTTCGCGCATGCCAATGAAATCAGCGCCTCCGCCATTAAGCGCGCGGGCGAAACTCTAAACCTTCTCGATGCGACGACCAGTCCGCTGGCCGCACCGCCCGAACGTACCAACCGCCACCTATACACTGACCTGTGTCCACTCGATCTGGTGCCGTTCGAGGAGAAGGTTGCGCTGCTCGAAAAGATCGACGCTGTCGCACGTGCCAAGGATCCGCGCGTGGCGCAGGTCTCCGCCAGCCTCCTGGCGAACTGGAGCGTTGTCGAAATCGTCCGTCCCGACGGGCATATCGCTCGCGATATCCGCCCGCTGGTCCGGCTCAACATCCAGGTGGTAGCCGAACAGAACGGACGCCGTGAGACTGGCTTCTACGGCATGGGCGGACGGTACCTCTACGACCGGTTGTTCGACGAAGGTGCTTGGATGGGCGGCATCGACGAGGCAGTGCGCCAGGCACTGGTCAATCTCGACAGCATAGCGGCCCCCGCAGGCGAACAGACCGTACTGCTCGGCCCGGGCTGGCCCGGCGTGCTGCTGCATGAGGCGGTCGGCCACGGACTCGAAGGCGATTTCAACCGCAAGGGAACCAGCGCCTTTTCGGGTCGAATCGGCGAGCGCGTCGCCGCTCCCGGCGTGACCGTGGTCGACGACGGTTCGATGGCGGAGCGCCGTGGCTCGCTCAGCATCGACGACGAAGGCACCCCCACGCGCGAAACCGTATTGATCGAGGACGGCATTCTCAGGGGCTACATGCAGGACCGTCTCAATGCGCGCCTGATGGGAGTCGAAGCGACCGGAAACGGCCGCCGCGAAAGCTACCAGCACGCGCCCATGCCGCGCATGACCAATACTTTCATGCGCGGTGGTGAGGACGATCCCGCGGAACTGCTAAGCCGCGTCGAGGATGGAATCTACGCTACCAGCTTCGGTGGCGGCCAGGTCGACATCACCAGCGGAAAATTCGTCTTCGCCTGTACCGAGGCCTACAAGGTCGAGAAGGGCAAGATCGTCGCGCCGATCAAGGGGGCCACGCTCATCGGCGATGGCCCCAGCGTGCTCACCCGCGTGAAGGGCATCGGCAACGACATGAGCCTTGACGAAGGCATCGGCATCTGCGGGAAAGGCGGCCAAAGCGTGCCTGCCGGAGTGGGCCAGCCGACGCTGCTGATCGACGGTATTACGGTGGGCGGCACGGGCTGACCTTGGGCCAGACAGCGTGCATTCACGTGGCGTTTGGTATATGTTCCACCTCAGTTGAGGAGACTCGTCATGTTCGCACGCCTTGCCCTAGCCACCGCCGCCGTCGGCCTGCTGGCCGCACCTGCCGTCCAAGCAGACGAAAAGCCGGAAATGACGCGCGGTGAAATCGAACTGGCCAAGATGCTCGACGGGCGCGTTGCGGGCGAGCCCGAGCGGTGCATTCGGACGGTCAGTTCGCGCGGGTTCACCAAGATCGACGACACGGCGCTGGTCTACAAAAGCGGTGATACCATCTGGGTGAACTATACCCGCACGCCGCAGGCGATCGATGACGGCGATTATCTCGTCATCCGCAAGTTCAGCAGCACCTCGCTGTGCCGAACCGACCAGATCACGACCTACAGCCGCACCGGGAATTTCTTCTCGGGCATCATCTTCCTGGACGATTTCATTCCCTATCGGATCGCCGACGCGGGCTGATTTCAGCGATTTCCGACACGCTCGGTCCCGGACTTGCATAACGAGAGCGCGAGACAATTCGCGCAATCGGGCGACTTCGGCCGACAGAATGTCTGGCCAAGCTTCTTCATCAGCAGGTGATGCTCGTCGAAATCGCCTCCGTCCCATTCTTCCGGCATCACCGGCATAATCGCCTCGAAGACCCGCTCGGTGTTCGCCTTGGGCGGGACCAGGCCCATCCGCTGCAGGATACGCGTGTGATGGCCGTCCAAGACGATCGCCCGGCGGTCGAGCGTTGAAGCGTTCATCACCCCCGCAGCAATCTTGCGCCCGATGCCGGGAAGCCCTTCGAGCCAGCGCATGGCTTCGAGCGTTTCCATATTGGCAAGGTGCGACAGATCCACCGCACCGCGCCGTTCGACCAGGGCCGTAAGACTGGCCTTCAAGCGTTCGGCGGCGATATTCGGATAGGTCTGTGTCGCCAGTTCGGACTGCAGTTCTTCGAGCTTGGCCTCGGCCACGCCCTCCCAAGAACCGTATCGCCCGATCAGCCGGTCGGTCGCCGCATTCGAGATTTCCGATTTGGTTCGTGCGCCGATTACACCCTGCACCAAAACCCATTCGGGCTCGCGCCAGGCCGCAGCCGCGCGCTCGATTCCCCCGAACCGCTGGATCAACAGCGCCTGCAGGCGCCGGAGCTTCTCCGTTCGCGGATCCGGGCCCAGGGGAAGCTGCATAGGCCTAAGTTCAGTCGCGCGTGAATTGTTCGACGAAGTCGCCGACGCCCTTCTGGTCGTCGAATCCGAAGATATAGGCGACCTCCACGGTGTCGGAAAAGTCGAGGCCACCAGCAGCGACGGCCGGGTTCACATAGGCCGCTTTCGGATTGTGATAATCGGATAGCCGCTTCGCCTCGGTCCAGATCGGCCCGATCACCGGATCGCTCAGCAACACCGCCCAGTGCGAACCGTCCTTCGTGTTGTAGGCGGGCGAACCGTTGTCGGGGAAATTGCCATCCTGGATGCGATGGTAGCGCGTGTTGTAGACCACCGTCTGCATGGCATCCTTACTGGTCTGGCTTTCGTTCCAGTAGCTGTGCTGGACCACGTGCACGCTGGTCCACATTTCTTTCGGCAGACGCTCGACCGCCGCTGCGGTGATATCGGACTGCCCCGCCTCGGCGACCCAGACGCGGCCGCCATCGGCGATGGTCTCGCGCATCCGTGCGGCCAGCGTTGCGATCGCGCCTTCGCGATTGGCATGCGCATCCTGCCACCTGTCGCCGAACGCAAGCGTGAACAGTTCCGCCGCGGGCAGGAATTCACCTCCCTGCGAACCATAGGCACCCGCCGTTGCGATATAGTCGACGCAGGAATAGGCCGGATGCTTGAGCACCGAACCGAGGCCTGCAACCGCCTGCAGATCGTCGACATCGGGCTTGCTGTCGTAATTGGCGACGAGCAAGTCCTCCGAAGGATCGAAAAGGCCGATTTGCGGGGCGGTTTCGCAGCTATCGCCGACCGCCGGATCGGGTGCGGTCGCGCAGGCGGCCAGCGGTGCGATTGCAGCAATCGTGAACAGGAATCGTGCGGTGCGGGTGTGGGGCATTGCTATCTCCGTATTGGCTATAGAATGCCTGCGAACATCGAGAGGTCCCTAGCCGTGGAAATCTCGGCCACGCTCCGGATCGCAGATCACTCCCACTCGATCGTGCCCGGCGGCTTCGACGTATAGTCGTAGACCACGCGATTGATGCCTTTGACCTCGTTGATAATGCGCGTCGCGACGCGGCTGAGGAAGGAGGCGTCGAAGGGGTAGATGTCGGCAGTCATTCCGTCGGTGCTGGTGACAGCGCGCAAGCCGCATACGCTGTCGTAGGTCCGCCCGTCGCCCATCACGCCCACCGTCTTGACCGGCAGCAACACCGCGAAGGCCTGCCAGATCGCGTCGTAGAGGCCGGCATTGCGGATTTCCTCTAGATAGATCGCATCGGCCTTGCGCAGGATATCGCAGCGCTCCTTGGTAACTTCGCCGGGGATGCGGATCGCCAGGCCCGGGCCGGGGAAGGGGTGCCGGCCGACGAAGACTTCGGGCAGGCCGAGTTCGCGGCCAAGGTCGCGGACCTCGTCCTTGAACAGTTCGCGCAAGGGCTCGACGAGTTCCATGTTCATGCGTTCGGGCAGGCCGCCGACATTGTGGTGGCTCTTGATGGTCACGCTCGGCCCGCCGGTGAAGCTGACGCTTTCGATGACGTCGGGATAAAGCGTACCCTGAGCGAGGAAATCCGCCCCGCCGATCTTCTTCGCCTCGGCCTCGAACAGGTCGATGAAAGCGCCGCCGATAAACTTGCGCTTCTTCTCCGGATCGGTCTGGCCTTCCAGCCCGGACAGGAACATGTCTTCCGCGTTCACATGGACCAGCGGGATGTTGTAATGGTCGCGGAACAGCGTCACGACCTGTTCCGCCTCGTTCATCCGCATCAGGCCGTGATCGACGAATACGCAGGTCAGCTGGTCGCCGATCGCTTCGTGGATCAGGACGGCCGCAACCGCGCTGTCGACGCCGCCGGACAAGCCGCAGATGACCTTCCCGTCGCCCACTTGCGCGCGAATTTCCTCGATCTTGGTCTTGCGGAATTCGGCCATGGTCCAATCGCCCGCGAGGCCGCAGACATGGCGCACGAAATTGGCGAGCAACTTGCCGCCATCGGGCGTGTGCACAACCTCTGGGTGGAACTGCGTACCGTAATAGCGGCGGGCATCGTCGGCGATGAGCGCGAAGGGCGCGCCGGGGCTGGTGGCGACGATGCGGAAACCGTCGGCGATACGCGTGACCTTGTCGCCGTGGCTCATCCACACCTGGTGCGTTTCGCCCGGCTTCCACAGCCCGTCGAACAGCACGCATTCCTCGGTCACTTCGCAGAAGGCACGGCCGAATTCGCCGCCTTCGCCGGTTTCGTGCCCCGGGCGGACTTCGCCCCCTAGCTGCTGCGTCATGACCTGCTGGCCGTAGCAGATGCCGAGGATCGGGACCTTGCTATCGAAGATCACTTCCGGCGCACGCGGACTGTCGCGATCGGGCACGCTTGCCGGGCTTCCCGAGAGGATGACCCCCTTCGGCTTGAGCCGGTGGAATGCCTCTTCCGCCTGGGTGAAGGGTGCGATTTCGGAGTAGACCCCGGCTTCGCGCACGCGGCGCGCGATGAGCTGGGTGACCTGGCTGCCGAAATCGACGATGAGGATGGAATCGGGAAGGTGCGCGGTGTCCATCCGCGGCGGTTAGGGCGCTGCTTTCCCGCTGTCCAGAGAGGCGTGATGTACATGCAAGTTGTAACTTGCGCAAAACGCAACACGCCCTGATGTTTTCTCACTTTAGTTCAATGCGCAGTAATATTATTACAACCATCACAGCCGGTGCGGAGACGTCCCTCCCATAACTTCCCGCCTGGCACAGAGATGGCGACAGTCCCTTCCCCCTAGTTGAACTGTCGTCGCCTTCCTCTCGGCAAGCGAGCCGGCCGACTGGCCCCTCGCGACTCCTAGCGCGAGTGCCGCTTGTCCGAGAGGCGATATGGCAGCGAGTAGAGACGCGGCCGCCCACACATCTCCTCTCCCCTCCCCCAACGTGTCGGCGCCGCGTCTCGAACGCGGCTGCAGGCATCAGGCCGGAAGCCCGCGCCGTTCGGCCTCCTCACGCAATTCGGTCTTGAGCAGCTTGCCGATGTGGCTGCGCGGCATTTCTTCGATTTCGTGCAACTGCGCGAGGCGCTGGGTTTTGCCCAGTTTTGCATTCACCTGTTCGAGGATCGCGGAGATATCGCGCGCGCCTTGCGCAAGCCGCACGAATCCCACCGGCGTTTCGCCCCACTGGCGCGAGGGCACGCCGATGACCGCGGCCTCGATCACGCCATCCGCTTCGAGCAGCGCGTTCTCCAGATCGACCGGGTAGATATTGAAACCGCCCGAGATGATCATGTCCTTCGCGCGGCCGACGAGCTCGACGAAGCCTTCGGAGTCGAGCCGCCCGATATCGCCCATGCGCTGCCACAGCTCGCCGGTGTCGGGGTCGGTCCAATAGCCTTCGCGCGTCTGCTCGGGGCGATTCTTGTATCCGCTCATCATGGTCTGGCTGCGACCCACCAGATTGCCCGGCGTTCCCGCGGCCACCTCGCGATCGTCATCGTCGAGGACCTTGAGTTCGCTTCCCGGTGCCGGTCGACCGACCGTGTGCAGCTTGTCGGGGAATTTATGCGCTTCGAGCAGGCAGACCACCCCGCCCTCGGTCATCGAGTAGATTTCTATGAGTGCCCCCGGCATTCGCTCGAGCACCTCTCGCTTGAGTTCGGCCGGGAACGGCGCGGAGGTGCAATATTTAAGCTGCAGCGACGAAAGGTCGAATGTGTCGAATTGCGGCTCGTCCATCAGCCGCTGGTATTGCACGGGCACGAGCATGGTGATGGTCGAACGGTCGGCTTGCGCATGGTCGAGCCAGCGCAGACGATCGAACTTGCTCATCACCCGCACCGTGCCGCCCGCCAGCAGCGCCGGCAGGAAGGCGACCATCGTCGTATTCGAATAGAGCGGCGTCGAGGCGAGGCTGCGCACTTCCAGCCCGTTCTCCAGCCAGCTAGCCGCCGTCGCTGCGAATTGGCGCCAGCGCATCCGGTGCGAATGGACGATACCCTTGGGCGTGCCGGTGGTGCCGCTGGAATAGATGATGTTGAACGGATCCGATGGCGCATGCTCGACAGGCGGCGCCTCTGTCCCTTGGGGTGCCATCCAGCCATCGAGGTCCTCGTCGAGGACGACCTTCGACAGGCCGGGGAAGCAGTCTTCGCCCAGCTCGGCAAGCTTGGCGCGATCGATGAAGACATGCCGCGCGCCCGAATCGCTCGCCATGCCCGCCAGCTGCTCCGCCGTGGCACTGGTGGTGAGCGGCGCAGCCACACCGCCCGCCCTTACCGCTGCCAGGAAGACCAGCGCGTATGCTACGCTCGAATATCCGAGGATGGCGACCGATTGCCCCGGCTCGAGGCCGTCTTCGAGCAGGCTGGCGGCAATCCGCTCGACCCGGTCGCCGAGCTCGGCCCAGCTCAGCTCTTCATGCTCGTCGCGCAAGGCAGACCGGGTTCCCAGCCGTCGTGCGTTTGCGGCAATGATCTGCGAAAACGAACCGAATGGCTGTTCGAGCGCGGCGCGGTGCTGTGTTTCTCCCATGCCGCGCACCCTATCCACCGGCGCGCGCCTGTCGAGTCAGCATTCGATGACGTTGACCGCCAGCCCGCCCTGGCTCGTTTCCTTATACTTGTTGCTCATGTCGAGCCCGGTCTGGCGCATGGTTTCGATCACCTGGTCGAGGCTGACGAGCGTTTCCGCGCCGGTTCTGTGCAGCGCGAGGCGTGCAGCGTTGACCGCCTTGACCGCGCCGATGGCATTGCGTTCGATGCATGGCACCTGCACCAGCCCGCCGACCGGATCGCAAGTGAGGCCAAGATTGTGCTCCATTCCGATTTCGGCGGCGCTGGCAATCTGCGCAGGCGATGCACCCCAAAGCGCGGCGAGCCCGGCCGCCGCCATCGAGCAAGCGACGCCGACCTCTCCCTGGCACCCCATTTCGGCGCCCGAAATGCTGGCGCGCTGCTTGTAGAGCAGCCCGATTGCGCCTGCGGTGAGCAGGAAGGTCCGGCGGCTCTCGGTGCAAGGCTGCTCGTCATTGGTGACGCAGTAGAAGCGGATCACCGCCGGGATGATTCCCGCGGCGCCATTGGTGGGCGCGGTCACCACGCGCCCGCCTGCGGCATTCTCCTCGTTCACCGCCATGGCATAGCAATTGAGCCAGTCGAACAATTGCTCGCGCTCGTTCGATTGCGGATTGGCCGAAAGCTTGTCCCACAGTTCGGGCGCGCGCCGTTCGACCTTCAGCCCGCCGGGAAGGATGCCGCGCTGGCCGAGACCGCGATCGATGCACTGGTCCATCGCCTTCGCAACCCGGTCGATCCCTGCGAGCGTCTTTTCGCGCGGGCGGAATGCGTCCTCGTTCTCCAGCAGGAGCTCGGCGATGGTCAGCCCGGTCCGCTCGCAGGCGGCCAGCAGCTCTTCCGCCGACCCGAAATCATGCGGTACCTTCGTACCCGTATTGATTCGGTCGTCCTTGGGCTTGCGCTTGAGCTGGGCTTCGGAGGCGACGAAGCCGCCGCCGGTCGAATAATAGGTCCGGGTCGTCAGCACCGCGCCGGCATCGTCCATCGCGGAAAGCTTCATGCCGTTGGGATGCAGGTCGGGAATGATGTGCCCGGCAAGGTCGATATCGGCGGCCGGATCGAACGCCATGTCCCGCTTGCCGCCGAGCGCCATGCGCTTTTCCTCGCGCAATGTCGCCAATGCCGCAGCCGCTTCGTCGGGGCAGGTCCGGTCGGGCGCAAAGCCCATCAGGCCGAGCATGGTCGCGTCGACCGTCCCATGCCCTACTCCGGTAAGTGCCAGGGATCCCTGCAATTCGACCGCGATCCACGCCACCCTGTCGAGCTTGCCCGACTTCTCCAGCCCGCGCACGAAAGCCCGCGAAATGCGCATCGGACCGACGGTATGCGAGGA
>CAYOWF010000022.1:0-16892 GCA_964407585.1 uncultured Qipengyuania sp. | reverse complement strand
GGAAGCGGCGAATGGGCTTCGCGTTCGTGGAACCGCTCGCAAGGCACGGTCTGGTGCTCCACATCTGTATAGAGCGCATTGAGTTTCGGCGCGATCTCGTCCCAATTGTCGAGCGCGGCCTGCATCGTCGGCGCGATATTGTCGGCTGCGCAATAGCGGGTGAGATCCTTGGAAACGACCACCAGTTTGCCGTCGCGGGTTCCGTCCTTGAGCGTGGCGAGTTTCATGAGGAAGTCCTTTCGGGATTGTCGGGCTGCGCGTCCGGATGGGCGCGCTGGAATGGGGGAAGGGCGAGGCATGCGGCCTCTATCCGGGTGATATGGGGCTTGTCACCGAAGTCGAAATCGAAGCGGCGCGCGTTGTAGACCTGCGGCAGCAGTACGACTTCGAAGAAACCGGGCCTGTCGAACAGGAAGTCGCCGGTGCCGAGCTGGGCCAGCCGGGCTTCGAGCGGCTCCAGCGTGCGGGCAAGCCAGTGGCGGTACCAGATTGCGATCTCGTCCTGCGACTTGCCGTATTCGTTTGCGAGGTATTTGAGCACCGGCAGGTTGAGCGGGGCGTGGAGTTCGGTGGCGATCGCATATCCGAGCTCCCGCGCGACATAGCGGTCCTCGATATCCACGGGAAGCAGCGGCTTTTCGGGATAGGCTTCGTCGAGCCATTCGATCTGCGCCATCGATTGTACCCGGTCCTTGCCGCCGGCTTCCAGCAGCGGGACCGAACCGAAAGGGTTGCGGCTGGTAAATGCCTCGCCCTTCTGCTCGCTTGCGAGCAGGTTCACCGGCACATATTCGTAGTCCAGCCCCTTCAACTCCAGCGCGATACGCAGGCGATAGCTGGTCGAGCTGCGATAGTAGCCGTGCAGGCGGATCATGCTGTCTCTCCTACAGCTTGGAACACGGTCTGGGCGAAAACCCGGCATTCGCGGCTGTACCTTGCAATGCAAGGGGCAGGGCGCGTTTGCGGCTGATCATTTGCCCGTGATGCCAGCTTCCCTCGAACTAGGGAAGGGCATCAGAATGCGGCGATACCGGTAATGGCGCGGCCGAGGATCAGCGCATGGACGTCATGCGTGCCTTCGTAGGTGTTCACCGTCTCGAGATTCACCATGTGGCGGATGACCTGATACTCTTCGGAAATGCCGTTGCCGCCGTGCATGTCGCGTGCCTTGCGAGCTATATCCAGGGCCTTGCCGACATTGTTGCGCTTCACGATGGAGATCATGTCGGGCGAGAACCTGCCTTCGTCCATCAGGCGGCCGACGCGCAGGCTACCCTGCAGGCCGAGCGATATCTCGGTCATCATGTCCGCGAGCTTCAATTGGTAGAGCTGTTTCGAGGCCAGCGGTACGCCGAACTGTTCGCGGTCGAGGCCGTATTGGCGCGCCGCATGCATGCAGAATTCGGCTGCCCCCATTGCACCCCAGCTGATGCCGTAGCGCGCGCGGTTCAGGCAGCCGAACGGGCCCTTGAGGCCCTGCACATCGGGCAGGAGGGCGTCTTCACCCACCTCGACCTCGTCCATGACGATCATGCCGGTGGTGCTGGCACGCAGCGAGATTTTTCCTTCGATCTTGGGTGCCGAAAGGCCCTTCATGCCCTTTTCCAGCACGAAGCCGCGGATACCGCCGCCATGAGCCTCGCTCTTGGCCCAGACGACGAAGACATCGGCGAAGGGCGAGTTGGAAATCCAGGTTTTCGAACCGTTGAGGACATAGCCGCCGTCGACTTTCCTGGCGACGGTCTTCATGCCCGCAGGATCGCTGCCCGCATCGGGTTCGGTCAGGCCGAAGCAGCCGATCAGCTGGCCGCTGGCAAGGCCCGGAAGATATTTCCTGCGCTGCTCTTCCGAACCATAGGCGTGGATCGGGTACATCACGAGGCTGGACTGGACCGAGGCCATCGAGCGGTACCCGGAGTCGACGCGCTCGATCTCGCGCGCGATCAGACCATAGGCGACATAGCCCGCACCCGCGCCGCCGTATTCCTCCGGGATCGTCGCGCCGAGAAGTCCTGCCTCGCCCATCATCGGGAAGAGTTCGGGAGCGTCCTTCTCCTGGCTGAAGCCCTCGATCACTCGCGGCTGGAGCTGCCCTTGCGCAAATCCGTGCGCGGCGTCGCGGATCATCCGCTCTTCCTCGGTCAGCTGGTCGTCGAGATTGAACGGGTCCTGCCAATCGAACGGCACCATACCGGAATTTTGGCCGGCCATGTGGTCTCCTTTGTAACTTTATTCGCCGATGGCAGAGCGGAGAGGCGCGCGCAAGGGGGCTTCGGTCTTGTGGTGCACTTGCGAGAGCGCATCGACCGTTTGCTGAAGGGAAACGAAAAAAACGCCTTTCCTCGAGAGGGGAAACCTACCCAAGGAAAGGCTGCGACCCGTAGGGCGTTCCGATTTTTCGGCTATTGGGCGTTCAGGCGATTGCGGCTGCGCGTTTGATCGAATGGATGACCTCCGCCGGCGGGCAGGGCTTGTGCAGCGCCTGTGCATTGGGGAATTTGCGCGAAACTTCTTCCGGGGTCAGCTGGCCGGAATGGAAAATGACCGGGACATCTTCGGCCATCATCTGTTCGGCCAAAGGATAGACGATACCGTCTCCCAATTTCACATCGAGGATCGCGATATCGGGCTTGGATTTCTGGTAGGCGAGCATGGCGCTGGACAAATCGTCGTAAGGACCTTCGACGATATAGCCGGCTTCGGAAACGGTATTGCAGAGATCGAATCCGATTATCAATTCGTCTTCGGCAACCAGCACTCGTAACGGCTGCTGTTGCAAGGGCTGCTGCTGTCCCATCCACGCTCTCCTCGTTGGTGCGACCCAAAGGTCTTCAATGAGCCTGTGCCAACAAGGTTCCTGACTCAGGCCCCCGCACCGTACTTTTCCGTGAACCCCGCGCTGTCCCCCTCTGCCAGGAAACGGGCCTGGCCAGTCCAGTCGTCGCGGCGGATCCGGCCTTCGAAGCGCCCTAGCTGCGCGTCGATCCGGTCGATTTCTGCATCGTCCCAGGCGGCAATCTGCGCAAAGCTGGTCACGCCGAGGCTTTCGAGCGTCGCTGCGAGCTTGGGACCCACACCCTTGATGCGGGTCAAATCGTCACCATTCCCGTCGCTTACTCTGAGCGGTTCAGCTTCGTGAGAGGCAGCCGGCGGAGCGTCCACCAAGGCGTTGTTGCGCTGGGCGCGTTCGGCTCCTTCATCGAGTACGTCTCTGGTCGTTCCGGTCACACGCGTGCGGCGATTGGTTCGGAACAGGAACCAAGCCACGACCAGGCCTATCGCCAGGGCAATGGCCAGCAAGATCCAGTTGTCGGCGAAGAGTTCGCTCATGTATCGTCTTCCTTCGTTATGCCGGTCCCGATCGGTGAGGAACGCCCCCAAAGCGCCCAGCCGATGGTGAGGCCAACGAGATATGCGACCAGCATCAGGGCAATGACTTCGAACCAGATGGGCATGGCTATCTCGGGCCCGGCGTATCGACCGGGGTAGGGGTCAGCGGTTCCAAGCGGATGACCGAGAATTCGATGCGGCGGTTGGCCGGGTCTTCCGGCGTCAGGCGCTCGGCCGGTTCGCTCGAACCGAGCCCGCGGGCGCGCAGGCTATCGCGCGGGATGCCGCGGCGCACCAGCGCCTCGCGCACCACGCGTGCCCGATCCATGCTCAGGGCGATATTGGCATCTTCGTCGCCCGATCTGTCGGTGTGGCCGGTGATGGCGATGATCGCACCCGAACAGGGTTCCAGCGCTGCGCTTACCTCGTCGAGCAACATGCGGCTGGCAGAAAGAAGCGCGGCACTGCCTTCCTGGAAGCGGATGGTGCGGGTGCGTAGCAGGCCGTCGACATCTTCCTGGCAGTGGAGCGGTTCGAACGTCCGGTCGGCGCCCCCGGCCGTAACCGTGCCATCGACCCAATTGACGCCGCCCACTCCAGGGACGGCGCTGACCAGTTGGGCGGCGCGAGTGCGCTGCATGTCGTTGAGGTTCTCTCCGCCCGACAGCAGCGGGTGGCGCGAGGGAGACCCGTATCGATTGGTAAAGTTCGCTTCCACCATGCCCAGACCCTCGGCGCTCAGTGTGGCCGAGGCTTCTTCCGAAAGGCGCTCCGCCATGGCGTCGGCGCGTCCCGACCAGCTGGAGGCGGACCCGATCGCAATGACCGCAAGGGCACCGATGGGAATGGCGAGGCGATGCATCATGGCTTGGCCTTTAGCCGCGCGGCGCTGCACCTGCCAAGGACGGAATTGGCGCCGTTTGCGCGAATCCCCATGTGCTTGCAATCCGCAATCGCGCTCTTGGTAATCGCATAACGTAGTGATTGAAGGTCACTTTCAGGCTGACGGCGCACGCTGTCCCAACTAGGGCGTCACTCGGCCTTTTTTGCCTTGCTCTTGCTGAACAACACCCGATCTTCGGGCCCGAAGCCCCGTTTCCAGATGACGAAACCGTAAGTTCCGAGGATTGCCGGGACACCCAGAGCCAGTTCCGCCCACTCGGGCAGGAAGGTCGCCAGCCACCCGACGAGCACCGCCGGTGCGACTGCCCATACCAGAGGCCAGCGGAAGGGATTGATGGGCTGCCCGATGATCCGCGAGAGCAGGAAGGCCTTCACGAGGCTGGCGAGACCGAGCGAGAGCATCAATGCGATGGCTGCGGCAGCTGCCTTGAACGGTTCGCCATAGCCATAGGCGACCATCAGCTTGATGAAGAGGATGGTCAGGCCCGCCTGAACTGCAATCGTGGTCAGTGAAATCCACAAGTTCCGGACCCGCGCAACATAGACCAGCACGGCCTCGGAAACCACGGCAGTCGCCGCGACGACTTCTGCGGTGAGCAAGAACGCCAGCGCACCGGTGCCGCCGACATATTCGGGCCCGAAGAGGCCCATGATGGCTTCGCCCGGCACCCCCAGCGCAAGCGCAATCCCGGCCTGTGCGGCGATGATCCAGAAGCCGACCTGGCATACTTGCTTCGCAATCGCGCCGTAATTCCGCGTTTTGAGATTCTTGGTGATGACCGGGCCGAGGATCGGCTCGAAGCTGGTCTTCAGCTTTTGCGGCAGGCTCGCCAGCTGCTGTGCCATGTAATAGACGCCGACTGCTGCCGGGGCCGCGAACAGGCCGAGGATGAAGATGTCGACGCGCCGCGTGCCCCATTCGATCGCATCGGCCGTCGCCAGGGGGAGGGCGCGAAGCGTGATCTTGCCCATGTATCGGGGGCTCGGCCGCCAACCGACGGGGCGGCCATAGCTTCGGAAAAAGGCCCAGAGACCTACCGCAAGTCCGGCATAGATCGATACGAGATAGGCCATGGAGAGGCCCGAATCCGCCACTCCGGGCACGAAATAGAATGCACCCGCCATGATCGATATAGTCCAGGGTTCGACGACGGCCCGCGCCCGGACCGTGGTGGCGATATCGTACTTATAGGCCTGGGCGGCGAGCACGATTTCGGTCAGCGCATAACCGGGGATGGCAATCACGATCAGCCGGTCGAGCGGGGTGAATTCGCCGCTCGGAAAAAGCGGTGCTGGCACGAAATAGAAGAAGGCCGCGGCCAGCGAGGCGAAGATCAGCGCCAGCAGCATCCCATCGTAGACGAGATTAGCCGGGTGGTGTTCGTCGCCATCGGAAAGGCGCTGCGCAAGCCCGCGCTTTTCGCCCATCGCACACACCAGCGCGACCAGTTCCACGACCACCAGCGCTGAAGCGAAGCGTCCCACGGCATCGACGCCGTAAAGACGCCCGGCGATAAAGAGGAAGGGGATGCGTGCCAGGAGCCTCAGCAGGAATCCGAGGACGTTCTGCTTGCCGCCCTTGGCAATGGCGGAGAGATCGTCGTCGCTCGCTTCCGAGGTCATCCGGCGCCGCCCTGTTCGGCCTTAAGCGGCCGGGCAAGAATGCCTTTGACGACTTTCCCGGGGTCATCGCCCTTGAGTAGGTCGTAAACCGCGGTGACGATAGGCATGGCGATGCCGTGCTTTGCCGCGAGTTCGACGAGCACCGGCGCGGTAAATGCGCCCTCGGCGACGGTCTTGCGGTCGGCCATGAGGTCCTGCGCTTTCTGGCCTTCGCCCAGCGCCTTGCCGAGAGAGAAATTGCGGCTCGATGTGGAGGAGCATGTCAGCACGAGGTCGCCGAGGCCGCACAATCCGGTCAGCGTTTCGGCCTGGGCACCCATGGCCTGGCCGAAGCGGAGCATTTCCGCATAGCCGCGCGCGATAAGAGCTGCGCGTGCATTCTGGCCCAGTTGCAGGCCGTCCACCACTCCGCAGGCGATTGCGAGGACGTTCTTGACCGCCCCGCCTATTTCGGCGCCAGTTACGTCGTCGGAGTAATAGGGACGGAAGGTCTGGCGGGCGATATGCGGGGCGATGCGATTCCATTGCGCCTCGCCACCTCCGCACGCCAGCGTAACGGCCGCAGGGAGCCCGGCGACGACTTCATGGGCGAATGTCGGGCCGGAAAGTACGGCAATATCGCTGTCCGGAGCTACATCGCGTGCGACGTCGTTCATCAACCGGCCCGTACCGGCCTCGATACCCTTGGAGCACAGAATGAGATCGCGCGGCAAAGCGGGAATGGCTTCGAGTACGCTACCCATGTGCTGTGCGGGAGTGACCACGAGAAGAATGTCGAACTTCGCCATCTCCGCGAGGTCCGAGGTGGCGCGGATGGTCTTGGCAAGGCGGGCAGCGGGTAGGTAGATGGAGTTGGTACCGCGTTCGTTGATTTCCTCAACGAGCTCGGTCTCGCGCGCCCAGATGAGTACATCGGTGCCGTCGCTCGCCACCATTTGCGCAAGCGCCGTGCCCCAGGCTCCGGCTCCAAGTACCCCGACCGTCATGCTTTTACCCCTGCGCCGCGCACCGGTTCCGCATCGGGGTCGAGCGGCCATCGGGGGCGCGCCGAGATTTCGAGCGGATCGGGTGCGAAATCCTGCAACGACAATCGCTCGATACCCGCCCAGGCGATCATCGCCGCATTGTCGGTGCACAGCTTGGGCGGCGGAGCGGTAAAGCGCATCGAATGCGCTGCGGCCAGCTCTTCGAGTGCCGTGCGAACCGATGCATTGGCGGCTACACCGCCCGCAACCACCAGCGTCGTGCAATCGCGCATCTGCCTTAGAGCGATCCGCAAGCGATCGACCACGCAATCCACTGCCGCCTGCTGGAAACTCGCCGCGACATCGGCAACTTGGTACTTTCCGCTCTCATGCGCGCGCAGCACCGCACTTTTGAGGCCTGCGAAACTGAAGTGCGGCTCGCCACTCCCGACCATGGGGCGGGGAAGGGGGACGGCATCCGGATCACCATCCAGCGCCACGCGCTCGACCGCAGGGCCACCGGGAAAGCCTAGTCCGAGGATCTTCGCAGTCTTGTCGAACGCTTCGCCCAGCGCATCGTCGATAGTCGTTGCGAGGCGTCGATACCGTCCCACGCCATCGACCCGCAGGATCTGGCAATGTCCCCCCGAAACGAGGAGCAGCGCATAAGGGAATTGAAGAGTTGCGTCGGCAAGGCGCGGGCTGAGAGCATGGCCTTCCAGATGATTGACCGCGATCAGCGGGAGGTCGCTCGCCATGGCAAGCGCCTTGGCGCTGACCAGACCGACCATGACCCCGCCGATAAGGCCGGGGCCGGCGGTTGCGGCGATCGCGTCGAGGTCTCCCAGCGTCACATCCGCATCCTTCAGGACCGCTTCTATCATGGGCGACAGCCGCTCGGCATGGGCGCGGGCGGCGATCTCCGGGACCACGCCACCGAACGGGGCGTGCTCGGCATCCTGCGAGGCGATGCGCTGCGCAACGATACGCCGTTCGCCATCGACCAGCGCGGCTGCCGTTTCGTCGCAAGAACTTTCTATGCCGAGAACCAGAACCATTGTGCGCTTCCCCTTAGCCATATCGCCCGCTAGGGCAAGCATACCCATGCCGACCAGCAAGACCGACAACCCGCCATTCCGCCTCGGAACCCGCCGTTCCCCGCTAGCCATGGCGCAAGCGCACGAGACTCGTGCGCGCATTTGCGCGGCGATGGACTGGGATGAAAGTCAGGTCGAACTCGTCCCCGTGGTGGCAAGCGGCGACAAGATTCTCGATCGCCCGCTGGCGGATATTGGCGGCAAGGCGCTGTGGACGCGAGAACTCGATGCGTGGCTGGCCGAAGGCAAGATCGATGCTGCGGTCCATTCGATGAAGGACGTCGAAACCATTCGACCGCATGAATTCACGATCGGTGCCATCCTGCCGCGTGCCGACAAGGCCGACATGCTTCTCGGTGCCGCTTCGCTCGACGCCATCCCCCACGGCTCGCGGGTCGGCACGAGTGCGCCGCGCCGCGCCGCACAATTGCTCCATGCGCGGCCCGATCTCGAAGTCGTCGGTATTCGCGGCAATGTCGCCACCCGCATGGCAAAGCTGCAAGCGGGCGAAGCAGATGCGACTTTCCTCGCCGCCGCCGGACTGGCGCGCTTGGGCGAGGATGCAATCGGCACTCGCCTCGACCCGGAAGTCTGGTTGCCCGCCCCAGCACAGGCGGCCATCGGGATCGAATGCCGCGCATCGGACGAACGCGCGAAGGACCTGCTTGCCGCGATCGATCATGAGCCGAGCCGCGAAGAAGTGCTGGTCGAGCGCGCCTTGCTCGAAGGGCTGGGCGGCACTTGCCACAGTCCAATTGCAGCGCTGTCGCTACGCGACGGCGATTCGATCAGGTTGAGGGCCGTCATCTACAGCCCCGACGGCGCAATCCGCATCGAGCGCGAGGCTGTATTCGAGCCACAGGACCTCGACGCCGCACGCAGGCTGGCGACCGATCTCCTCTCCGATGCGCCAACCGAGGTGACCGCGCATTTCGGCGGAAATTCATGAGCCGGCAGCTGTTCGTCCTGCGCCCCGAGCCGGGATTGCGGGTGACGCTGGAGACTGCAGCCGCATCGGGTATGGAGGCGCTCGGCTGTCCTCTGTTCAAGGTCGAAGGGGTCGAATGGATGGCCCCGCCGCGCTCTGAATTCGATGCGCTGCTGGTCGGAAGCTCCAATGTCTTCCGTCATGGCGGCCAGGGCCTCACCAAGCTCGAGGGGCTGCCTGTCTACGCAGTGGGCGAAGCCACGGCCGATGGCGCGCGGGAAAAGGGCTTCCTCGTCACGCTGACCGGCAAGGGCGGGCTGCAGAAACTGCTCGACGAAGTGGCCGGAAGAGAGTTGAAGTTCCTGCGTCTCGCCGGTGAAAAGATGGTCGAGCTCACACCTCCTGCGGATATCGAGATAGAAACGCGTGTGGTCTATCGAACCGTGCCGCTCGAAATAGCGCCGGATGTCAGCAAGGCGATGCGGAAGGAAGGCGGTGTGGCGCTGCTCCATTCGGGCGAGGCTGCCCGCCGACTGCGCGATGAGTGCGAACGTCTCGGTATCGAACGCACTGCCATCACCATCGCCGCACTCGGCCCGAGGATCGCGGAGATCGCAGGCGAGGGGTGGGAATCTGTCCACATCGCGCCGCAGCCTCTCGATGCCGAGCTACTGGCCTTGGCGCAGGCTTTGTGCCAAGGCTGAGGCAAGGATCGCTGCAGGGTAAAAGCAGCCTCAAACGGGTTTGCGAAACGGAGTAGGATGGACGATTTTTCGAGCAATCGGCGAAGCCGCGGATCCATGCGGCCGATGCTGCTGGCCCTTGCAGGCGCATTCGCGCTCGGCGCGTCGCTGGTCGGCTACGTTTCCTGGAGGATGAACACGGACCAGGCAGAGGCAGAAGCCGATACGCCGCCCGCCCAGGTCGCCGCACAGTCTTCCAGCGCCGACAGTCCGCTTCCCACGCCCACCGCTTCGGATACATCGGCATCGGCCCAGTCGGTCGAGCAGATGGCGGAGACGCAAGGTGGCATCGACCAGCGACTCGCCGCGGCGGAACAGCGCCTTTCGCGGCTGGACCTCCAGGCGCAGGCCGCAGCCGGCAATGCTGCGCGAGCCGAAGGATTGCTAATCGCCTTCGCTATTCGCCGTGCGATCGACAAGGGGGCCGAGCTCGGCTTCCTCGCCGACCAGCTGAGGCTGCGCTTCGGCGATGCCCTGCCGAATGCGACGAACACCATCCTCACCTTCTCGCGCGATCCGGTCACATTGGACCAGTTGATTGCCAGGCTCGACGGCCTCTCGCCGCAGCTCCAGTCTGGGGACCAGCGCGGTGGGTTCGAACGTTTCACCGACGAACTGGGCGCGCTGTTCACGGTTCGCCGCGAAAGCGCACCGTCGCCGCAGCCCGAAATGCGTATCGAGCGCGCACGGTTGTTCCTACTGTCGGGTCGGCCGGAAGATGCAGTCGGTGAAGTGCGCAACATGCCCGGCGCAGCCCGGGCGCAAGGGTGGATCCGCGATGCGGAACGCTATGCGGCGACCCAGCAGGCGCTCGACCTCATCGAGACCGCCGCCGTGCTCGAACCGCGTCGCCTGCGCGACGGCGCGGGCAACCGCATTTCGCAGCCGAGCCCGGCAGAAGCGCAGACCGGGCCAGCGGAAGACTAGGCTTCAGGCTTTCATCAGTTCGGGCACATCGCCCGACACGCCTCGCGCTTCGTCCATGAAGAACTTTTTCAGCCAGCCGCTGCGCTGGACGCCTGCCATGCCAAGACGCCGCACGGCGCTGGCGGTCTTGCCCGGAACGCCGAACAGCCGCGTAAGCGTGTCGGTGGCGCCCATAACCATGATCGAATCGAGTGCCCGCCACTTCTCGTAGCGTTCGAGCACTTGCGCATCGCCAAGATCGAGGCCGAGGCGACGCGCTTCTTCCAGTACTTCCACAAGTGCACCGACATCGCGCAGGCCGAGGTTGAGGCCCTGTCCCGCGATCGGGTGCATGCCGTGCGCGCTGTCGCCGATCAGCGCCATGCGCTCGCCCACGATGCGTGCGGTATGCTGGAAACTGAGCGGATAGGACGACCGCCCGCTGTTGAGTGAAAGCGTGCCGAGGATATCGCCCATGCGCTTTTCGACTTCGGCAAGGAAAGCACGATCACCCATCTTGAGCACGCCGGGAGCGTCTTTCTCCGCCACCGTCCAGACGAGAGCGCTGCGATGCGTGCCGTCGGCGGTATCGAGCATGGGAAGAAGGGCAAACGGTCCGTCTTCGTAAAATATTTCCCAGGCGACGCCGTCATGCGGCTTCGAATGATCGAGACCGGTAATGATGGCGCGGTGCGAATAGTCCCAGCTCGCCATCTTGAGTTCGGCCTCCTCGCGCGTAGGCGAGCCGCGCCCTTCCGCCCCGATGAGCAGATCGGCTTCGAGCACGGTTCCGTCTCCCAGCGTGGCGCTGACCGCAAAGGCATCGCGGTGGCGGCTCACGACATCGACCGGAGCATGCATCGCGATAAGCGGTTCGTTCCTCGCCGCCTCGAACAGGGCGGTGCGCAGCTGGCGATTGGCGAACATTCGCCCGAGGGTTCCCTCGTGCGGTTCGGGGCGAAAATCGATGCGACCCGGCTTCATCTGGTCGATCACCGCAATGGCTTCGATCTCGCAACCATGGGGCTCCAACGCTTCGGCAAGTCCGATATTGCGGAACAACCGCCAGCTGGCGGTGGAGATGGCGGAGGCGCGCCCGTCGAAACCTTCGGCGGTCAGGTCCGCCGGATCGGCCCGGTCGACGAGATGGCTCGAAAGCCCGCGTTTTGCCGCCGCCAGTGCCAGAGTGGTGCCGACGAGGCCGCCGCCGAGGATTAGCAAGTCACGCTTGTCTGTCATGGGGCCAATCCCTAATGCGCGATGCGTGACGGACGCAAGGACAATGCAAGTGGCGCGCGGCTTTTGGCTGGGTTTGGTGCTGGCCCTCGTCTGCCTGCTGCCCACCGCGCTCTCCGCGCAGGAAGCCCGCTTCGGCGACGAGAATATCGCTGTCGACTTGCGTAGCGACGGATCGCCGGTGCCGGGCGAAACATGGATGCTGGCACTGCATTTCACGCCGAGCAGCAGCGAGTGGCACGGATACTGGTCGAACCCCGGCGATGCGGGACAGGGCATGGAGCTCGAACTGGACTTGCCGGAGGGATGGGAAGCGGGCGAACCGCTCTACCCAGTTCCCAGGACGCTCACCATCGCGGGTCTGATGAATCACATCTACGAAGGCGAGTACGCAATCCTCGTGCCGGTCGACGTACCTGTGCAAGCAGGGGTGCAGAACGTTGCGCCGATTACGGGCTTCGTCTCGTATCTCGCCTGCACAGACAGGATTTGCGTTCCGCAGGATGCGAAGTTGCGGGTTCGCGATGGAGGTGACTTCCGCGAATGGCGTGCGCAGGTCGCTCCGCAGCTCGACAGCACGGCAGGCTTCGAAGTCGTTGGGGACAGGCTGAGGGTCGGTATCCCGCTTCCCGCCGACCTGGATCTCGGCGATCTCCACCTGTTCATGGAAACGAGCGATTTCGGCAGCGGCCTATCACCGGACTATGCCTCGAGTCAGACATTTATCCGCGAAGGTGATTTGCTGGTCGTGGAGATGCCCCTGAAGCGCCGCGAAGGTGCTGTCGCCTCGCCGCTTCCCCAGCGGATCGACGGCATCCTGTCGATAGGCGAGGGACAGGGTGTGCGTTTCGCTGCCGAGCAGCGCGACGTTCCCCTCGAAGGGGCGAAGCCCTTGCGCGGGCCCGTCCAAATGCCTGACCTGTGGGTGCTGCTTTTCGCATCGCTGGCGGGCGGATTGCTGCTCAACATCATGCCCTGCGTATTCCCGATCCTCAGCCTCAAGGCTCTGGCGCTCGCCAGGGCGGGCGGCGACGAGATGTCAGCGCGGCGCGATGCACTGGCCTATACGGCAGGCGTGGTGTTCGCTTGCGCGGGGCTTGGCGCGCTGATCATGATCCTGCGGTCGGCGGGCGAGCAGGTCGGCTGGGCTTTCCAGTTGCAGGAGCCCCGCGTGGTGGGTGCGCTGTTCCTGCTGGCCATGGCGATCACTGCCAATTTCCTCGGCCTGTTCCAGGTTCCGGGAATGGCGATCGCCGGCGGCAAAGCGTCGACGCGCGGATCTTTCGGAACCGGCCTGCTGGCGGCCTTCGTCGCCACGCCTTGCACGGGACCGTTCATGGCGCTGGCGCTGGGTGCCGCTTTGGTGCTCAGGCCGATCGAAGCCTTTGCCATCTTTACCGCGCTGGGAGTGGGACTGGCCTTGCCGTTCCTGCTCATCGGATTCATTCCTGCCTTACGCCGTCGCCTGCCGAAACCGGGCGCCTGGATGGAGCGCTTCCGCCGCTGGATGGCGCTGCCCATGGGGCTGACGATGCTGGCGCTCGCATGGCTGCTCTGGCGTATCGCCGACGATTTCTGGCTGGTCATGCTGGGCGTGGTGGCCGTGTTGCTGCTGGCAATCCTCGCAACGCTCGGACGGCGGCAGGCGAAGGGTGCCGGGGGCGAAAATATCATCTTCACCAGCGTCGTGGCGCTCGCGATCTTCGCCCTTTCGACCTTCCCCGAACCCGAACCACGAGAACTGGCCGGAGAAAGCATGCTCGATCCCCGGCCATTTTCTCAGGCTGCGCTGGCCGAGGCGCGCGCTTCCGGCAGGCCGGTATTCGTCTGGTTTACTGCCGACTGGTGCGTAACCTGCAAGGTAAACGAGCAGGTCGCTATCGAACGCGAAGAGACCCGCGACGCATTCGAAAGTGCCGACGTGATCGCCTTGCGCGGCGACTGGACCAGGCGCGACGAGGAAATTGCCGCCTTTCTTGCACAGCAGGGTGCGGCAGGCGTACCGCTCTATCTCTGGTATGCACCCGGCGGCGAGGCCGAGCAATTGCCGCAGGTGCTTACGCCGGACCTTCTTCCGGCTCTGGCGGATAGGTAATCGAGTTCGCGCAGCGGGCTATGAACTCGCCCGGCAGGCGACTGGGGTTGAGCTTGACCGAACCGGCACCCGGCACGGTGGCTTCGACCTGTCGCAAGCCGGTCAGCACTTCCAGCTTGGGGTCGTCGGCAGAGATCCGCCCGCGCCAAAGCCATGCGCCCTTGCCTTCGGGGCCCTGCCGTTCCGCATCGATCCACAAACGCTCGACATGACCGTTGCCGATCAGCGCCAGAACGGCCTTGGCATTGGCATCCGCGCGCTCATAGCGAGTATAGACCAAAGTTCCTTCCTCGCAGGCGAGCGAAAACAGGGGAGGTTCGCCCGGCTGGCCGTAAAGAAGCCGCCCGCTGCCTTCGCTCGGTGCCCATGTGGCACCTTCTGTATCGGGTGAATCCACCGGTTCCGCCGCCGCCTGACGTTCGTCCGACACCGCGTTGCGCCCAAGATATTCGTCCGAAGCGGGCGGCTTGCAGGCGGCAAGAAGCATGAGGGTGGAGAAGGCGAGAGTGCGAACCATGCGCGCAGCTATGCCAATTGCCCCAACTCCTGCAAGGCGCCCGAACGCCGATTCACCTGAAAAGCTCTACTCGGTCGGTTTTACGAACCTCATTACGAACCGGTCGGTCTTGCCGCGAATTTCCGGGTTGAACACGCTGGTTGAATAATCGTCATCCGGATTCCGCAGCATGTCGCTTTCATCTTCGAGGACGAAACCGGCCTTTTCGAAATCGGCGCGAACGACGGAGGGGGCGATACGGTGGGTTTCTTCGACGATCGCGCGCGTGTCGCCTTCATCACCGGCATGGTCGATGACGCCGACCACACCGCCAGGCTTCATCGCAGCATAGAGTGCGGCGAGGAACTCATCCGGGTCCGAACGGGGGACGTTGTATTCTTCCGATTCCCAATAGACGTCGTGATAATTGAGATTCATGATCGCGAAATCGAAGCGGTCCGTGCCGGGTGCAAAACCTTCGAAGGGATAGCGTTCGAGAGCGATCCCGGGTTCGCGCTCGGATAAGGCGGTCCATGCTTCTTCATCGAAGAACTGTTCGGGTTCGAGCGCAGTCACGCTGCCGCTTTCGCCGACCGAACGGGCAAGAATTTCCGCCCAATAGCCACCGCCCGAAATAAGATCGGCTGCGTCATCGCCTTCCTCCAGGCCGAGGAAAGCGAGGACTTCGGCGGGCTTGCGGCTTTCATCGAGTTCGCGAGCTCGCTCGGGGCGGGCATCGTTGGCGACGGCGGCGTCGAGGGTATCCGCCGGCACGGCCAGGGTGATGGCGGTATCTTCGGTATTCTCGGCTCTCGGCTGTGAACAGGCTGCAAGCGACAGGGCCAGAGCGGTGGTCAGGATCAGGTGCGGTTTCATGCTTCTCTCCCCTTGCAAAATGCAGGGAGAGATTGGACCCCTCTTGGGCAGGTGGGAAGCCCTGCAGGCTACGCCGGTCGACCGAGCGCGTGCGCTGGTCGATGTCTAGGGCTTGCCGCCCATCCTTTTGTACCGCGTCTTGCCGTAGCGTGTCTTGCGCGTTCCGGGCCGTCCCGCATCGCTGCGACCCACGCGCGGCGCTTTCTTTTCATCGTCACCCAAGCCCAGTTCGTCGTTTTCGAGACGGCGAATCTCGTCGCGCAGGCGACCGGCTTCCTCGAATTCGAGATCGGCGGCCGCTTCACGCATGCGCTTTTCCAAGTCTTCGATGTAAGCGCGCAAATTGTGGCCGACGAGGTTGTTGCGCTCGTCGTCGCTGGTATCGACGGTAACGCCATCCTGGGCAGCGGTATGCGCGACGATGTCGGCGATGTTGCGCTTGATCGTTTTCGGCGTGATACCGTGCTCTTCGTTATAGGCACGCTGCTTCTCACGGCGGCGGTCGGTTTCCGCCATCGCGCGTTCCATGCTTCCGGTCACGCGGTCGGCATAGAGGATAACGCGGCCCTCCACGTTGCGCGCCGCGCGGCCGATGGTCTGCACGAGGCTGGTCTCCGAACGCAGGAAGCCTTCCTTGTCTGCGTCGAGGATGCAGACGAGCCCGCATTCTGGAATGTCGAGCCCTTCACGAAGGAGGTTGATGCCGACCAACACGTCGTAGACACCCAGCCGCAAGTCGCGGATCAGCTCGATGCGCTCCAGCGTCTCCACGTCGGAATGCATGTAGCGCACCTTGACGCCAGCCTCGTGCATGAATTCGGTCAGATCCTCCGCCATGCGCTTGGTCAGGGTGGTAACGAGCGTGCGGTAGCCCATCTTGGCGGTCTGCTTGCATTCCTCGATGCAATCCTGGACCTGGTCCTCGACCGGACGGATTTCTACCGGCGGATCGATTAGCCCGGTCGGGCGAATGACCTGCTCGGCGAAGACGCCGCCGGTCTGCTCCATTTCCCACGGTCCCGGCGTTGCCGAGACGCAGAAGGTCTGCGGACGCATCGCGTCCCATTCGTTGAACCGAAGGGGCCGGTTGTCGATGCAGGAGGGCAGGCGGAAGCCATATTCGGCCAGCGTTAGCTTGCGGCGATGGTCTCCCCGCGCCATCGCACCGATCTGCGGCACCGTCTGGTGGCTCTCATCGACGAAAAGCAATGCGTTTTCAGGCAAGTACTCAAACAACGTCGGCGGCGGCTCACCAGGGAGACGACCGGTCAGGAAACGACTGTAATTCTCGATCCCCGCGCAGCTACCCGTCGCTGCGATCATCTCGAGGTCGAAATTGGTGCGCTGTTCTAGCCGCTGTGCTTCAAGCAGCCGCCCTTCTTCGTGCAGCTCCTTGAGGCGCTCGGTCAGCTCGAACTTTATGGCTTCGGAGGCCTGTTTCATCGTCGGGCCGGGTGTGACGTAGTGCGAATTGGCGTAGATCCGGACCTTGTCGAGGTTCGCGCCCTTCTTGCCGGTAAGCGGGTCGAATTCGCTGATTTCCTCGATTTCGTCGCCGAAGAAGGAAATGCGCCAGGCCATGTCTTCATAGTGGCTCGGGAAGATTTCTAGGTTGTCGCCGCGCACCCGGAAATTGCCGCGCGCGAAGGCGGCATCGTTGCGCTTGTATTGCAGGGCGACGAGCTTGCGGATCA
>CAYOWF010000021.1:0-17284 GCA_964407585.1 uncultured Qipengyuania sp. | reverse complement strand
CGGGCAGCGCCTCGATATGCTGGATCGCCTTGTGGCCGACCACCGCCCAATAGGGACCGAAGGGGCTTTCGGGAATGTAATGAAGCGGTCCGGCTTCGCGCATCTCCCTGAAGATCGGCTGCCAGGTGTTCTCGAAATAGATGTCGCTGCGGCTGACGTCCCATTTATGCGGATGGTCGGGGCGCTGCTCGGGATGTTCCTCGAAATGCTTCTTCAGCGCTTCGTAGGCGGTGGGGCTGGTACGGACTTCGGGCCTTTGAGGGGCGACGGTTGCCATGAGTTTCTCTCCCGGAGCGCGACTCCGGTCATAGGGGTCGCTGCTGTCTCGCTGCATATCCTGCCTTAACTGACAGGCGTGTCAATAGTGCGTTTCAAAAACGAACCTAATTTGTCGCACGAGTCGATGATTGCACGGACGCGACGCGCGTTTTGGCTCCGCGTCCTGCCTTGCCCGATTTCATCACCCGGCGCCGGAACAGCGTCGCACCTGCCTTGATGAAGAGGCCGACGCAAAGCGCCTGCCACGCGAGGGCGAGGAGGTGCGGCCAGATCTCCGGTGACTGGGCTGCACGAGCGAGCATTGCGAAAGGCGAGGAGAGCGGAAAGATCGCCGCCGTCAATTCGAGCGGGGAGCCCGGATCGGTCATCGCGAAAGCGGCGAGGAAGAAGACCAGCAATTGCGCCATGGTGACGGGCATGGACAGCGTCTGCACCTCGCGCACGGTGGTCGCCATCCCGCCGATGGTCAGGAAGAGCGAGCCGAGCAGCAGATAGCCCGTCGAGAAATAGACCACGCCCAGAAGGATGAAGAGCGGCCAGCCGAGCGCCGGTTCGGGCAAGCTCGGCAGCGATTCTCCCGCAAGTGCGGCGACGAGGCCGCCGAAGCCTGCCCATACGGCTATGCCGACGAAGCTCACGCCCAGCATGGCGAAGAGCTTTCCGAAGAACACCGAATCCATCGGGATGGCGGCGGCGAGCACCTCGATGACCTTGTTGGCCTTCTCTTCGACGAGGTTCGACAGAACCATGCCGGCAAGGAGCATCATCAGCAGGAACAGCAGAAGCTGGCCCGCCTGGGCGGTGCGGATCCCGTCGGATCGCGCCGCCGATGCCGTCGTGGCCAGGGGGTTCTTCGTCAGTGTCGGGTAACTCGCGGGGGCTTCACCGACCGCCATTGCTGCAAGCAGCGTGATCGGCCCGTCGAAGCGATTGATCTGCGCTTGTGTGCCGGTCAGGACCGGCTCGGCCAAATCGCCCGTTACCACGACAGCAAAATCGTTGACCGAAAGCAGCGAATCCGGGACTGCCCTCTCACCGTTCGCGGATTCTTCGATCGCGACGACTTTGGGGAAGCCGCCGATGTTTTCCTCTGCCGTCGCCCGCGCCGCCAGCATGGCGGCATTGTCGGCTTCGGACATTGCAACGGCAACGGTGTTCGAGATCGCTTCGCGCTGGACCTGTCCGCCGATACCCCCGGCAAGCGCGCCGATAATCACCGGGAACAGCGGCCCCAGGAGGAAGAAGAAAAAGGCCCGGCTGAACAGGATCGCCTTGAAATCGCGCCTGGCAACGACCCACGCCGCCTCGAAGAAGGACAGGCGCGCCGCTTCGCTATCGCCACTCATTGGTCTTCCTCCGCTTCGAGTGCGCGGGCGGCCGCTGCCCCGGCGATTTCGACGAAAGCGTCATGCAGGCCCGCCCGCTCGATCGAGAGCGAGAGAATCCCCGCTTCGCCGTCGATGAGCCGTTTGAGCAGCGCCTCGATTCCGCCATCGGGAATGGGAAAATACCAGAAATGCCCGCCGCCTTCCTTGGGATCGTGGCGGGCTTCGGCGGGGAGAGCACTGCGCCATTCGCCCTCGGCATTGCGCGTTTCGAGCCTGACCTGCGCGGGTATCCGGTCGCGCGCCGCATCGACCGAACCGGCATAGGGCACGCGGCCCCCGGCGATGATGGCGACATCGTTGCACAGCCGTTCGGCATGGTGGATGACGTGAGTCGAGAAGATGACGGTCGTGCCTGCGCGCGCGAGATCGCGGATCATGACTTCGAGCTTGCCCTGGTTGATCGCATCGAGCCCGCTGAAAGGCTCGTCGAACACCACCAGTTTCGGCCGATGCACCAGCGTTCCGAGCAATTGAACGGTTTGCGCCATGCCCTTCGACAGCTGGCGAATCTGCCGGTCCACGGCATGACCCATTGCATGCGCTTCGAGCAATTCGCGCCCCCGCTTGCGCCCTTCGTCGAGCGGCAGGCCGCGCAGCGCGCCCATGAAGGCGATCGCCTCGTCGCATTTCATCGCCGGATAGAGGCCGCGCTCTTCGGGGAGGTAACCGATCCACTTGGCGATTTCGTGCGGGCGGTCGTGCCCGAACACGCGGCGCAGGCCTTCGTCGGGATCGATGATACCCAGCAGCATGCGCAAAGTCGTGGTCTTGCCCGCACCATTGGGGCCGAGGATGCCGTAGATCGCACCTTCTGGGACGCTGATATCGACCCCGTCGACCGCCAGCGTGTCGTCGAACCGCTTGACCAGCCCCCGCGCCTCGATGGCAAGGCCGCTGTTGTAATGAAGCTCGTTTCGCGACATCGCGTGTATCCGGTCCCCCTGTGAGCCCGGAGGACTTAAACAAGCCAGGTGAACGGGAGCAACAGCAAGTTTGGTTAAATCCGCGTCACTCGATGAATTGCAGGACGCCTTGAGACGGGAGGCGCGCGCCCTGGGTTTCGTTGCCTGCGGATTTACGGGGGCAGGCGAAGACCCGCTGCGCGCCGAACGGTTCGAGGAATGGCTCGGCGAAGATCGGCACGGCTCGATGGAGTGGATGGAGAGCCGCAAGGTCCAGCGTGCCTCGCCACAGGGGCTGTGGCCCGAAGCGAACAGCGTGATCGCGCTCGGCATGAGTTATGCGCCCGATCTCGATCCCCTGGCACTGGAAGGGGACGATGAGCGGGCGCGAATCTCGGTCTACGCGCAGGGGCGCGACTATCACGATGTCGTGAAGAAGGCGCTCAAGGCACTCGCGCGCTGGCTGATCGCGCGCGAACCCGAAAGCGAGCTCAAGGTCTTCGTCGATACCGCGCCGGTGATGGAGAAACCGCTGGGAGAAGCGGCGGGGATCGGCTGGCAGGGCAAGCACACCAATCTGGTCAACCGCGATCACGGCAGTTGGCTGTTCCTTGGTGCGATCTATTCGACCCTCGAATTCGAACCGGACACATCGCATCGCGACATGTGCGGAAGTTGTCGTGCCTGCCAGGATGCCTGCCCAACCGATGCCTTCCCCGCGCCCTACCGGCTCGATGCCCGGCGCTGCATTTCCTACCTCACGATCGAGCACAAGGGGCCGATCCCGGAAGAGTTTCGCGCGGCGCTCGGCAACCGCATCTACGGCTGCGACGATTGCCTTGCGGTATGTCCGTGGAACAAGTTCGCCGACGCCGCACACCGGCACATCAAGCTCGCCCCGCGCGAAGAGCTCGCCGCGCCGCGCCTGGCGGAATTCCTGCGCTTCGACGATGCCGGTTTCCGGCAATTCTTCTCCGGCTCGCCGATCAAGCGCGTCGGGCGCGACCGGTTCGTGAGAAACTGCCTCTACGCGGCCGGCAATAGCGGCAATGCGGAATTGATCGGACCGGTGGAGGCGTTGCGAAGCGATGCCGACCCGGTTGTGGCCGAAGCCGCCGACTGGGCGGCGCGCAAGCTCAACCCATCTCCTTGAGCGGCACCTCGGTATCGGCCAGCAGGTCCGGGTCGATTTCCGCCCGGTTCATCACCAGCTTGCGGCCCTGCGCATAATCGCGTGTATTGTTCACGCAGTCGAGCGCGATGACTTCGCCCTCCTTCAGGTAGACCAAGCTGAACTTCCGGTCGGCGGGGTCGCCGCGCAGGACCGTCCGGTCGTAGCCCGAAGATATGCCGACAGTCTGGAGGCGCAAATCGTACTGGTTCGACCAGAACCAGGGCACCGCATCGTAATCCTGCTTGTCGCCCATGATGGCCTTGGCCGCCACACTCGCCATGTCGTTGGCGTTCTGGACCGACTCAAGCCGGATGACCGCATTGCCCGCATAGGCATTGGGATGCGCCGCGCAGTCGCCGATGGCGTAGATGTCGTCGAGCGATGTCCGCCCGTAGGTATCGACATCGACCCCGTTGCTGCCCGCGGCCCCGGCTGCGATCAGCGGGCCGACCGCAGGCACGATGCCGATGCCGACAATGACGATTTCGCAGGCGATCGTCTCGCCCGTGGAAAGCGTCACGCCGGTGACCTTCTCGCCATCGCCCTCGATCCGCTCGACGCCGGTTTCGAGCCGCAGGTCGACACCCTGCGCGCGATGCTCTGCAGCGTAGAATTCCGAAATTTCCGGCCCTGCGACGCGTGCCAGTACGCGGTCCTGCATTTCGACCACGGTCACTTCGCATTCCAGCTTGCGCAGTACGGCGGCCGCTTCCAGCCCGATATAGCCGGCCCCGACCACGACCGCGCGGCGTGAGCCCGCTTCGAGCTGGGCCTTCAGCGTATCGGTATCGCGCCGGTTGCGGATCGTGTGGATCCCGCCGAGCTCGGCGCCCGGGCAGCCCAGCCTTCGGGCATCGCCGCCGCCGGCCCAGATGAGCTTGCGATAGCTGACTGTGGTATCGTCCGACAGCGAAAGGACGTGCTTCATCCAGTCGACTTCGTTGACATTCGCGCCGAGCCGCAAGGTCACGTTGCGCTCCGCCCAGAAAGCTTCGGGGCGGATGAGGATCTTCTCGAAAGGCTTGTCGCCGGCGAGATATTCCTTCGAAAGCGGCGGGCGCTCGTAAGGCGGATTGCGGTCGCGGCTGACCATGAGGATGCTTTCCTCGTGGCCTGCCTGGCGCAAGGCTATCGCAGCCTGCGCGCCGCCGTGTCCCGACCCCACGATGACGACGTCGAAATGCTCCATGGCGCTAACGGCTGGCGTCAAACGCTGCTGCGGTCAAGGTCTAAGCGATGTATCACCGCGCCAGGAGGTTGCGGGCCATGCTGGCAATTTGCGCGAGCATAGCGGGCGCGACCGGGGTCTGGGCCTGCGCACGTTCGACCATGGCGCGGAACTGCTTCACGGCGACTTCGTGATCGCCCAGCCAGTTTTCCACCACGCCCGGCATATCCTTCTTGGCATCCTTGCGGCGCGCCAGGCGGCGCAGGAGTTCGAGCCGCATCTGCTGGAAATCGCGTGCCAGGCCGGAGACCAGCAGGCGCTCCCACACATCGGAGGGATTCATCGTTGCAGCCGTGCTCTGCGCCCAGTCGATCCCCAGCTTCGCGCCGACATCGGTGAAGCCTTCGGTGATCATGCGCGCACCGATTTCGGTGTCGCTCGCCAGCTGGGCGAGGCCGACCGAACCGTCGAGGTCGAACATATGGGTGACGCGCGAAGCGACCGCATCGCTCGCCCCGGCCTTGGTGAAACGTTCGTGCAGCTTCGCCGACTGGCTCTTGAGTTCGCTGCCGAGCAACTTGTCCGTATCGGCGATCAGCATCCGCACGCCCTTGCCCAGCTCGGCGACCATGTCCGCCGGTTTCACGCGGCCGGCGCCGGTGCGCAGCACGTCGGACATGAGATTGGCCGCCGCGGCTGCCAGCCGGTCGAACAGGAGCAGGCGTGCGCCTTCCTCCATTTTTGCCGTGTCGAGTTCGGCCCACAGGGCGCGCAAATCGAACAGATGCGCCACGGCCACGAAGCTTGCCGCCACCTGCGAGAGTTCGACCCCTTCTTCCTCCGCCAGTTCGAAGGGATGGATTATGCCGAGCCGGTTGACCATCGCATTGGCGAGCTTGGTTGCGATGATCTCACGACGCAGGCGATGGTTTTCGATCTGCGCCTTGAACTTGCGGCGCATCGGCTCGGGGAAGCTGCGTATCAAGAGGTCTTCGAGGATCGGATCGTCGGGCAGATCGCTGCCCTCGATGGCGTCCTGAAGCACGAGCTTGGTCGAGGACAGCAGCACGGCGAGTTCGGGCCGCGTGAGACCCATGCCGTCGGCCGCACGGCGTTGCAGGGTCTGATTGTCCGCCAGCCCTTCGGTCCGCCGGTCGAGATTGCCGCCGGCCTCGAGCGTTTCGATCAGGTGCAATTGCGAAGCCATCGCCCGTTCACCGCCGATTTCGGCGATCGAAAGCGCCAGCGCCTGCAGGCGATTGTCTTCGAGCACGATGTCGCTGACCTCGTCGGTCATCCGTTCAAGCAGGTCGACGCGCTTGGGTTCGGTCAGCTTGCCGGAGCGCTTCGCCGCGGCGAGCGCGATCTTGATGTTGACCTCGTTATCCGAACAATCGACGCCGGCCGAATTGTCGATGAAGTCGGTATTGCAGCGTCCGCCATTGTGCGAAAATTCGATGCGGCCGGCCTGCGTCGTGCCGAGGTTGGCCCCTTCCCCGATCACTCGGGCGCGAACTTCCCCGGCATCGACGCGCAGGGGATCGTTGGCCGGGTCGCCTACCTGGACGTTGTTTTCGGAAGCGGCCTTGATGTAGGTCCCGATACCGCCGAACCAGATGAGATCGACCGGTGCCTTGAGGATGCCCGAGATCAGCGCTTCGGGCTCGATCTCCTTCACATCGAGGCCAAGCACCTTCTGCATCGCCTTCGACAGCTTGATCGACTTCGCATCGCGCGGATAGACGCCTCCGCCGCGCGAGATGAGGGCGGCATCGTAATCCTCCCAGCTCGATCGCGGCAGGTCGAACATGCGCTTGCGTTCCTTCCAGCTCGTCGCTGGATCGGGATCGGGATCGAGGAAGATGTGGCGGTGGTCGAAGGCCGCCACCAGCTTGATCGCTTTCGACAGCAGCATGCCGTTGCCGAACACGTCGCCCGACATATCGCCGCAGCCGACCACCTGGATCGGATCGGACTGCACATCGATGCCCATTTCCAGGAAATGGCGCTGCACGCTGACCCAGGCACCCTTGGCGGTGATGCCCATGGCCTTGTGGTCGTAACCTTTCGAGCCGCCCGATGCGAATGCGTCGTCGAGCCAGAAATCGCGGCTTTCGGCGATGGCGTTGGCAACATCGGAAAAGCGCGCGGTGCCCTTGTCGGCGGCGACGACGAAATAGGGATCTTCGCCATCGGTGATGACCACATCGTCCGGATGCACGACCTTGTCGTCTACGATATTGTCGGTGACCGATAGCAGGGTGCGAATGAAGACTTCGTAGCTGGCCTGGCCTTCCGCCGCCCAAGCATCGCGGTCGAGCGCGGCATCGGGAAGCTGCTTGGGATAGAAGCCCCCCTTGGCACCGGTCGGAACGATGACGGCGTTCTTGACGCGCTGGGCCTTCATCAAACCGAGGATCTCGGTCCGGAAGTCGTCGCGCCGGTCGGACCAGCGAAGCCCGCCGCGCGCCACCGGGCCGGAGCGCAGATGGATGCCCTCGACACGGCGCGAATAGACGAAGATTTCGCGCCAGGGGATCGGCTTTGGAAGGCTGGGGACCAGCGAGCTGTCGATCTTAAACGCCAGCGCCTCGTTCGCCGCGGGGGCGAAGCTGTTGGTGCGCAAGATCGCATCGATGAGCGAATTGTAGAGCCGCAGCAGGCGGTCGTCGTTGATCGCCTTTACCTTGGACAGTCCGCGCTTGATGGCACTGCGCGCATCCTTGATCGCGCCGTCGCGATCGCCCTTGAAGCGGGGATCGTGACGTGCGGTGAACAGGTCGATCAGCGCGGCGGTAATGTCGCGGTTCTTCGCCAGGGCATCGACCACCGTATAGATGGTGAAGCCCATGCCGGTCTGGCGCAAATAGCGATAGAAGGCGCGCAGCCAGTCCGCTTCCGCTGCACCCAGGCCGGCTTCCGCGACGAGGCGGTTGAAGACGTCGTTTTCGGCATGGCCGTTGAGCACCGCGGCAACGGCCGCCTCGATGTCCTTGGAGCGAGCGACGAGGTCGGCAGCATCGACGCCCGGTGCGAGTTCGAGCGCGAAATCATGGATCGTGCCGAGCGCGCCATCCTTCAGGACGGTGGGCATTTCGGATTGCACGTGGAAGCCGAAGTTCTCGAGCACGGGGACTGCATCGGACAGCGGCAGGCTTCCTTCGGCCTGGTACAGTTTGAGGCGCAGGCAGGCCGGTTCTTCGCGCTCGCAAAGATAGATCCGTGCACCGCGATGGGGCGCATCGCTGTCCTCTTCCTCCGTTTCGTCAGCATGGATGCCGAGCGCGCGCAGGCGAGCGATATCCTCGGCAGCTTCGCGCGGGCCGAAGCGGGCGCGATAGGCCGTGGGGAAATATTCGGCGAAGCGCATCGCCAGCGCAGCGGCACGGCCCTTCTCGACGAGATTGACGAGCTCGTTCTCGACCGCCTCGGTCCAGCCGCGCAGCAGCGTCTGCAGCTGTTCCTCGAGCAGTGCTTCGTCCGGTGCCTTGGCGCCATCCCGAATGTCGAGCACGAAGCGCAGCATGGCGAGATTGCCGCCTTCGACCTCGAGGCTCCAGTCGAGCAGGCGCGCAGCGGCGTTCTCTTCGAGCAGCGACTTGATCTGCAGGCGGACCTGGGTGGCCAGCATGTCGCGCGGCAGCCAGACGAAGGCGAAGAGGTGCCGCGCAAGCGGTGCCTCGACCAGCGCGAGGCGCGGGCGCGGCCGGTCGACCAGCGCCATCATCGTGGTGGCGACACGCTCTGTCGCCTCTTCGGAGAAGCCGATCAGCAAATCGTGCGGCAGCGCAGTCATCGCATGGACCAGCGCCTTGCCCGCATGGCCGCCTTCGTCGAAGTTCAGCTTCTTGCGGATGGTATCGAGCCGTTCGCGCAGAATCGGAACCGCACGCGGGGGCGCGGCGAGCGCGGCACTGGTCCACACGCCGGCGTGGACCGACAGCGCGACCAGCTTCTTGCCTTCGCGGCGCGGTACAATGAACAGATCGAGCGGCACATGGCGATGCACGCGCGCGAGATGGTTGGCCTTGATGATCAGCGGTTCGCGCCTGTCACCCTTGCCTTCGAACCACTTGAATGCGCGTTCGAAGCTCGAGTCGACCAGGAGTTGCGGTACGCCGGCGCGGCAGATGCCGAGCGGGCTTTCCTGACTGCCGTCGCGCAGGCGCACGACGTGGCCCAACTGGGTCAGCATCCCCGAATCGAGCCATTCGAGCAGCGCGCGGCCTTCCGTGTCCCCGATGGTCTTCGCATCGGCCTGCATCTGCTCCTGCAGCTTGCCCCAGTCGGTAACTGCGGCACGCACATCTCCGAGCGTTGCGCGCAGTTCTTCTTCGAGCGCACGGCGCTGCTTGGAGTCGATCCGCGCGGTCTCGATGTAGATCATCGATTCCCAGTAGGCGTCCTCGGGCTCGCCCTTCAGGACGCTGCTCAGCGTACCATTCTCGGTGCGTTCGACAGGCACGACGGGGTGCAGCAGGCGATCGATCGAAATGCCCAGCGCGGCGATCGTGTTGGCGGTCGAATCGACGAGGAACGGCATGTCGTCGTTGATGATCGCGATGCGCGTGTAGCGATGACCCTCGCTGACCGTTTCGATCCGGAATGTCGCTTCGCCGAAGCTACGCTGGTGCGCAGCCGAAGTGACGAATTCCGCCGCCTCCTTCATCCGTTTGTCGTCGAAGGGCGTATCGCCCGGCAGCATCGAATCGCGCATGTGCTGGAGCAGCGCCTTGGTCTGCGCTGCGGATGTGGTGGCAGGCTTGGAACCGGCTTTGGAACCCATCTGGGGCCTCTCGCTTGAAGCGCGCAAAAATTGCCGCGCCGTGAAATTTCCGAGTCGTCGCTCGGTCAGGTCAGGGGCGGCGATTAGGCCTGTTGGAGACCGAGGGCAAGGCGCTCGCGACGCATTTCTGCAATCCTATGCAAAGGCGCAGGACGTAGCGTCAGGCAAGAGCCTGCATCGCGTTGCGCAAACTGTCGATGCGCGCCTGGGGATCGAAGGTGGGTCCGGCGAAGATGATCTCGTCGGCCTGCGTACGGCTGGCGAAGGCACGGACGGCTTCGGCGCATTGTGCGGCAGTGCCGATCGCACTCGCCTGGCCGATATGCGCAAGCATGGCCTGCGCCGGGGCGGGCAGCTGGTCGCGATATCCGGCAATCGGCGGCTTGAGCTTCGACGGTTTGCCGGTACGCAATGCGACGAAGGCCTGCATCTGCGAGGTGGCGAGCGTTTCGGCTTCCTCTTCGCTCTCGGCGCAGAACAGGTTCATTGCGGCCATGACATGCGGCTTGGCGCAGGCCTCGCTCGGCTCGAAATTTCGGCGATAGAGTTCGAGTGCCGCATCGAGATGGTCGGGCGCGAAATGGCTCGCAAAGGCGTAGGGCATGCCGAGCCGCGCCGCGAGCGAGGCTCCGAACAGGCTCGAGCCGAGCATCCAGAACTCCGGCTTCGCGCCGAAGCCGGGGGTCGGGTGGATTTCGGTGTCGCCGGCCATATGGCCCATGAGTTCGACGACGTCCTGCGGGAACATTTCGGCGGCGCGGTGGAGGTCTTTCCTGAGCGCACGCTGCAATTCGGGCCCGGCACCCGGTGCCCGGCCCAGTCCCAGGTCGACCCGCCCCGGGAAGAGCGCGTCGAGCGTTCCGAACTGTTCGGCTATCTGGAACGGCGTGTGGTTGGGTAGCATGATGCCCCCCGAACCGATGCGGATCGTGCTGGTGGCGTTGCCGATATGCGCAAGCACGACCGAGGTCGCTCCGCCCGCGATCCCTTCCATCGCATGATGCTCGGCCACCCAATAGCGCTTGCAGCCGGCATCCTCCGCGGCCTTGGCAAGTGCTGTGGCGGCTTCGAAGGCTTCGCCGAGCGTGCCGCCCTCGCGAACCGGGACGAGGTCGAGGATGGAATATGCGGTCATTCGGTCTCCGATGCGTCGAGCTGCGCTAGATAGCCCTGCGCGCGCTCCGCCTCCAGGCTATCCGGTGCCACGGCAACTACAGACTGGAAGCTCGCCCGTGCATCTTCCGCCCGGCCCGAAAGCGCGGCGATGACGCCGGCTTCGAGCCCGATCTGCGGGTCGCGCGGGGCAAGCATGGCGGCGCGCTCGATCTGCGCCTGCGCTTCGCCCAGACGGTTCAGCCGACGCGAAAGCGTGGCCGAAAGCAGCCAGGCCTGCACGTCGAGGCCATCGGCCTCGCGCGCCTCGGTGAGAGCGGAGGCAGCATCTTCGGCACGGTCCAGCCGGACAAGTACGCGGGCCAGGTCGACGCGCAGGTCCGCCGCCAGTTCGCCGTTCTCGGCCGCCAGCGCCAGAGCGCCCGCGCGGTCGAGCAGCGGGAGCGCGCCTTCGGCATCGCCTTCCGCCAGCGCGGCATTTCCGGCCATGGCGGCGAGCCTGGCGGCATAGGCGAGATTGTCCTGCGGAGCTTCGCCGCTCGCCAGTTCGAACAATTCGCGCGCTTCCGCCGTCCGGCCGAGCTGGACCAGCGCGAGGCCCGCACAATGTGCGCTTTGTGCGAATTCGAGATCGGTCGCGGCCCGTTCGCGCCAGGCCTGCGCAAAATCGAGCGCGGCTTGCGGATTGGTCGAAGCCTGCCTCAGGCATGTCGAGAGATCGACCGGCCGCACCGGCTCGACCCTTTCGGCGCGGGGCGGCCGGTCGCGCAGTTCTTCGGGTATTTCAGGCATGGTGCCCTGACCCGGGAAGGGGCCGACTTGCAGGAAGGCGAGGGCTGCGGAGACGAGGAGGTTGGTCACGCTTGCTCCAGATCGTGGATGAGGCCGTCCACCGTGCGCAGCAACAGGGCGATATCCTGCGGCCGCGACAGGCGGTGGTCGCCATCCTTGACGAAGGTGACTTGAACGCCATCCGAACGCAGCGCGTCGGCCAGCTTCTGGCTAACCTGCCAGGGAACGTCGGCATCCTGCTGGCCGTGGAGCAGGCGCACCGGGGCGGCCATGGAGATCTCGCTATCGAGGAGGCGCTGCGCCTGACCGTCGGTGAAGAACCCGGGGTGCGTCGGCGTAGGTTCGGGGCCGTAGGGATTGTCTTCGAAAACCGTTTCCCCCGCTGCCATTTGCGCCTTCTGGTCGTCCGAATAGCCCCAGTCGGTGAAGTCCGGCGCGGCGGCGATCCCGACCATGCCTGCCAGTCTTTCGCCCAGTTCCAGCCCGACCAGCAGCATCAGCCAGCCACCCATGGACGAGCCGATGACGATGACCTGGCCTTCGACCTGGGCTTCGACCAGCGACACGGTTTCTTCGCGCCATTTCGAAAGCGTCCCGTCGGCGAAATCGCCCGAGCTGCGCCCGCAGCCGGAATAGTCGAGCAGCAGGCAGGCGCGGCCCTGCGATCGCGCCCAGTCGAACAGGGCAGTCGCCTTGCCGCCATCCATGTCGGACATATAGCCGGGCAGGAAGAGGAGGGTCGGGCCGGTGCCGACTGCGTGGCGGAAGGCGATCTGCCGTCCATCGGGCATGGAATGAAATCTTACGTCGCTCATGCGTCAGCGATGTCGGGGCGATGGCGAGGCAATGCAAGCCCTAGAACAGGTCGAACTCCTCGACGTCCGGATCCTGTTCGCACATCGACTTCAGCGCCTCGAACTCGGCATCGCTCAGCACGGGGGCAAAGCTCTTGCCTTCGGCCGCCTCGCGATAGGCCTTGGCGCGTTCGGTCGGATCGGGGTGGCTCGAAACCCATCCGATCACGGCATTCTCCTCGCCTTCGGAATCGCCACCGAGCCGCTCGAAGAATTTCGCCGCACCGATCGGGGAGACCCGGCTTTCGGACATCCGGGCGCGAGAATATTCGTCTGCTTCGCGTTCCGCGTCGCGCGAATAGCCCATTGCGGCAAGGCCGAACATGGTATCGCCGACGGTCGTGTTCGCGCCCGACAGCAGGATCGAAAGGCCGAACTGCCTGAGCAAGGCGGTCATCACGTGCCGCTCGCGGACATGGCCCACTTCGTGTCCGAGCACGCCCGCCAGTTCTTCGGGCGTTTCGGCATCCTGAACCAGCCCGTCGAACAGCAGCACCTGCCCGCCCGGAAGCGCGATTGCGTTGACCATATCGATATTGGCGACCCCCGCGCGGACCTTCCGGTCGGCCGGATCGACCTTGCCCAGAAGCTTGGCGAGAGCAGCGTCGCCTTCGGGCGTCGAACACAGGCGGTTGCCGAGATCGCCGACCATCGCATCGCCGAGATTGCGTTCCCAGCTTTGCGGGATCCGCGGGCCGAGCCATTCGGGCGCGGTCATGAAGACGGCCACGGCCGCCACGCTCACAGCGGCAAAGATGGCGGTGGCCTTGCCCAGCCCGAGCTTGTCGACCCATGCGCCATAGGTCTGTTTTGCGGGCAGCCTGGCTGCGAGACCAGGTGGCAGGTCGGAAGGTACGATCAGGCGGAAGTCGGGCTCGCTCTTGCGGCGGTAGACGATTTGGCCGCCGCGTTCCTCGCCATATTCGAGGTCCGACAAGGCGACGGCCATCGCGCCATCGGCTCCGCGCAGCGAGAGGACGCCGCCGCCATCCCACACGGCTTCGCCCTCGTGGCGGAGGGCGCTATGCCCGTCGTACCATTGGGCGGAAGTCTGGAAGGCGTCTTCCATCCGGCTAGATCGCTCCGATATCGAATGCGTCGAGCAGGCCTTCGCCATGGCGTGCGGTGGCCGTGGTCGATTGCGTCAGCTCGTCGAGCAGGATTTCGCCACCCGATTGCATATGGGTGATGAAGAACTTCCAGTGGCGATAGCTGAGGAAGATGTAACCCAGGCCCAGGGTAAGGACCACGAGGAAGAAGTCGCCGAGGTAGAGCTTGATCCAGTCCATGGTCGACGCTTCGAAGGAGAACTGCAGGTCCCGCCACCGCGTCGCACCGACGACTTCGCGATAATATTTGGCGTAGAAGGCTGCCGCAATGAGCCCCAGTGCGAAGAACCACACGAACAGCGCGATGGCGATTCCCGCCCCGGCACCGATCGCCGCGCCTTCGCTGTCGCCGATACCCGCACCGATCCCGCCACCGGTGACCGCCGCGATGGCCATGGCGACGAACAGCAGGATGGGGGCGAGGTAGAACAAGAGGTAGCGCGCGAAGATCGAACCGGAATCGGCATAGGCTTCGAACTGGTATGGGCCGAAGCTCATCTTGTTCCAGCGCTCGTTCCACAGGCTGGTCATCGACCACGGAACCAGCAGTCCGATGGCAATCTGTCCGACGAATGTCTTCCACAAATAGGACCAGCCGTATTTGAAGCCCTGGTCGTCGCTCCCCCCGCGGATACCGCGCCAGCGCGTGCGCGACAGGCGATATCGCAAGGCGCGGAAATAGGCGACGCCGGTGAGGTAGAAGATGAAGATGATCGAACCGAAGGTCAGGAGGAATGCAAGGCCTTCCTGGCCGCGCAGTATCAGCGATTCGGACACGATGCCGATCAGCGAGAAAGGGAGTACGAAGAGCAGCAGGACAAGCGCAAAACCGATGAACAGTTCCATCCCCTTGCCGGTCCATTCGAGCCTTTCGTCGACGAAGCGCGTATGCGCCCACAGATACTGGCGCTCGCGCGTGGTCGCCCAGAAGCGGTAGATGCCCAATGTGACGATCGTCAGCAGGAGATTGGGCACCGCGATCCTGGCGAAATCCTGCCACGTGCCGTCGAAGCCGAATGCGCTCTCGGCTTCCAAGTCTTCATATTGCGTGTTCAAAGCGACCCCCGAAATCGAATTGTCTTAATATACCCGTCCGGGAATGACATTCGTTCCGGGGGTCGCCCAAGTCAAGTAAAGCCAATTCAATCGCGTTCGAATATGTCCTCGATTTGCATTTCGAATACATCGGCGATCTTGAAGGCCAGCGGCAAGGAAGGATCGTAACGACCCTTTTCGATGGCATTTACGCTCTGGCGGCTGACTTCGAGACGGTCGGCGAGGTCCTGCTGGCTCCAGTCGCGTTCGGCGCGGAGCACCTTGAGGCGGTTGTTCATAACGCGCCCCACGAACCGTAGGAGATGCGGTTCGAAACCGCCCCGACGAATTGTCCGCCGAAGAAGGCGACGGCAAACCAGTAGGCATCGATATGCGGGACCACCTCGCCGCTTTCGAGGAAACCCCACAAGGTGGCGAAGCCCAACGAAAGACCCGTGGCAATCAACGTCTGGCGAATGATGAGCATGCGGATGAACTCGTCCGTCTCCTCGACGATCAGGCGACCGATGGCCCAGAAGATGCCGAGTATGGCGAGGCCGGGCAGGACCGATAGTCCTGCGCGGACCGCCATGGACGGGTCGTTATCCTTGAGCAGGCCGACCTGCAGCGCCAGCACGACGAGGTAGAGCGAGGCGAAGACGAAAACGCGCTTGATATAGCGGCGCTGCGCCTCTCCGGATGTGGCGCAGGCGGGTTTGCGACTGGCCACGCGCATGGTCTGGAAGAACAGCATTGCCGGGACGATCATCAGGATCATCGTCGTGCTGGCATTGATGGCATCGCTCAGCGCGAGACCCATCACGGCGCCGAAGCTGCCCATCGACAGGCCCGCCCACAGTGCGGTGCGCGCCCCAGACTGCAAATTGGTTGCACCGTTCATGCCGCACCCCGCTTCAGAAGATTGCAGGACTTGCGATCACGCAGCCATGCGTGGGGGAACAGGGCGAGGAGGAGAAAGGGCGAATATTGCGCCACCTCCTCGGGCACGAATTCGAACACGGACAGCATGGCAATGCCGATCATGGCGGCGGCGAGGAGAAGCGGTGCGCGATAATGTTTCATGACAAGGGTCCTTTTCTCGATGTAAAGGGTGTTTGTCATACGGATCGGCATTTGTCAAGCACCCTTTCCAAATAGGAGTGCGTGCTTGTCATTCTCGCCGTCGGATCCTTCGAGAGGGTTGAGCAATCGACCGTCCGCCGCTATCTCGCCCGGGATGATTCAAGCGTGCTTCACGACGACTACCACTACCACCCCGGTCCATCGGGGGCGGATCGTCGCAGCCTAGCGCGACGCACCGCCACCCGGTTTCGGGTGGCAGGCGTTTCCTCCCGAAATCGCGAAATTCTCCCAAACGCCGCTTCAAGCGCGCGCCCAGCTGTGCCATGGGCCTCGCGACATAACGGATGAGACGATGACGGAACTGCTCAAGATCAGCCTGCCCGATGGTTCGGTGCGCGAAATGGAACGAGGCAGCACGCCTGCCGATGTCGCCGCCGCGATCGGGCCCGGCCTAGCCAAGGCCGCCATTGCCGCGCGCGTCGATGGCGAACTTCGCGATATCAACCGCCCCTTCGAAGGCGATGCGCAGCTCGCGCTGGTTACGACCCGCGACGAGGAGGATGCACTCGAGCTCGCAAGGCACGATTACGCGCATGTCCTTGCCGAGGCGGTCCAGTCGCTCTTTCCCGGCACGCAGATCACTTTCGGTCCGGCGACCGACGACGGCTTCTATTACGATGTGAAGGCTCCCGAGAGCCGCGAGCCGTTCAGCATGGACGACCTGCCCGCGATCGAGGAGGAAATGCGCCGCATCATCAAGGCCGACAAGCCGCTGCGCCGCGAAGTCTGGTCCCGCCAGCAGCTGATCGACAAGTGGGAAGCCGAAGGCGAAACGTTCAAGGCCGAATGGGCCCGGGAACTCCCCGAAGACGAAGAACTCACGGTCTACTGGTCGGGCGAGGACTGGCTCGACATGTGCCGCGGTCCGCACCTTGCCAGCACGGGCAAGCTCGATCCGCAGGCCTTCAAGCTGATGCGCGTCGCCGGGGCCTATTGGCGCGGCGACCAGCGCAATGCGCAGCTCACGCGTATCTATGGCACCGGGTGGCTCAACAAGAAGCAGCTCAATGCCCACCTGACGCGGCTGGAAGAGGCCGCCAAACGCGATCACCGCAAGCTGGGCCGCGAGATGGATCTCTTCCACCTGCAGGAGGAGGCGCATGGCAGCGTCTTCTGGCATCCCAACGGCTATCGCATCTGGCGCGAGCTGGAAGCCTATATGCGCCGCAAGATGGACGGTGCCGGCTATCGCGAAATCAAGACGCCGCAGCTGATGGATGTGCGCCAATGGACCCAGTCGGGCCATTGGGGGAAATATGCGGAGAACATGTTCGCCGTCCCCGATATCGTGCCCGAAGTGGACGAGAGCGGCGCGGCGGATACATCGCCCAAGGTCGCCGACGATGCCGACTGGATGGCGATCAAACCGATGAACTGCCCCGCCCACGTACTCGTGTTCAAGCAGGGCATCACCTCCTATCGCGACTTGCCGATCCGTCTTGGCGAAATGGGCTGCTGCCACCGCAACGAGCCGCATGGCGCGCTGCACGGCCTGATGCGCGTGCGCCAGTTCACGCAGGACGATGCGCATATCTTCTGCA
>CAYOWF010000020.1:0-17719 GCA_964407585.1 uncultured Qipengyuania sp. | reverse complement strand
CGGTCACCGAAGGCGTCCACGAGGAAGGCGGCAAGATCGTGCTGCAGATGTGGCACATGGGCCGGCTGGTCCATCCGGACTTCCTCGGCGGCAACCCGCCCGTCTCGGCCAGCGCCACCAAGGCTCCCGGACATGCGCACACTTTCGAGGGCCGCAAGGATTACGAACAGTCCCGCGCACTCTCGAAAGAAGAGATTGCCCGCGTGGTCGAAGATTACCGCCACGCCGCCGAGAATGCGAAAAAGGCCGGGTTCGACGGCGTCCAATTGCACGGCGCGAATGGCTATCTCGTCGACCAGTTCCTTCGCGACAGCACCAATTTGCGCGAAGACGAATATGGCGGCAGCCCCGAAAACCGCACGCGCTTCCTGCGCGAAGTGCTGACTGCGCTGGTCGATGTCTGGGGCGCCGATCGCGTCGGTGTGCGCCTTTCGCCCAATGGCGAGACGCAGGGCTGCGACGACAGCGACCCGGCAGCGACCTTCGGCGCAGCTGCAAAGGTCGTCGAAGACCTCGGCCTTGCCTTCCTCGAATTGCGCGAACCTGGGCCCGAGGGCACTTTCGGATCGACCGATGTCCCCAAGCAGAGCCCGCTCATTCGCAAGCTCTATTCGGGCACGCTGGTGCTTAATAGCGACTATACGCCCGAACAGGCGGTCGCCGATATCGAAGCCCGGCGCTGCGATGCGGTCAGCTGGGGGCGGGATTTCATCTCCAATCCCGATTTGCCCGAGCGATTCCGCCTCGGTGCGGAGCTCCAGCCCAATGTGAACGTGCCGCAAAGCTGGTACCTTCCGGGACCCGCCGGATATATCGATTACCCGATGCTAACCAAAACCGCGGATACTGTTTCCTAGGTGATTCGCGCCGTTCGGGCGTGTCTCGCTCCATGAAGGAGGCAGATATGCGCTCGTGGATTCTGGTCCCGGCGGACAAGGAGAAGGCGCTCAAGGAAGGGGCTCGCAGCGGGGCGGACGTCGTCGTGCTCGACATGGCGCGCGCCGCCAAGGAAGAGGCCAAGGTGCATACGAGGCTGGTCGCGCGCGACTGGCTGATGTCGCATCGCGAACAGGTCACCCAATCGCGGCCCTTCTCGCGCTGGGTACGCATCGGACCGATGAGCAGCCCGAGCTGGCGCAACGATCTTGAAGCCGTGCTGGAAGGCGCGCCCGACGGCATCATGCTGGCCGAATGCACCGACAGCGAGGAACTGAAGAACATCGCCGCTGCGCTTTACGAGCTGGAAGGCAGGGCCGGCATCCGCGCCAACACCACGCAAATCGTACCCGAGCTGGGATCGAACCCGGTGGCGGCGCTTCATCTCCGCCCCTTCGCGGAAGAACTTCACCCCCGAGTGAGCGGCCTGACCTGGGACAGCGCGGCCCTCGCCCGCTCGATCGGCGCGCGCCGGATGCGCGGCCCGGGCGGCCTGTGGACCGACCCGCTCGCCATGGTGCGCGCGCAGGTCCTGCTCGCCGCCCATGCACAGGGTCTGCAAGTGATCGAAGCGCCTTTCCGGGATCGCCGCGACGACGAAGGCGCGAGCCGCGCCTACCATGCGGCGCGCGCCGACGGTTTCACCGGCATGCTCGCCATCCATCCCTCGCAGATCGAAGGCATCAACGCGGCCTTCGCGCCGACCAGCGAAGAAGTGGCCGAAGCGCGCGAGGTCGTCGGCCTCTTCGCACTCAATCCCGATGCGAACGAGGTGGTGTTCCGTGGCCGCCACGTCGGCCAGCGCGAACTCCAGCAGGCGCAGGCGCTCGCGGGAGCGGCCTGAAGGTGCTACTCGACGGGGTCGACGTCGTCCTCGCCGGGATCCTCGGGCACCGCCGCTTCGGCAGGCGTTTCTTCGGTAGCGCCGGCGGCTGCAGGCTCCGAAACGACGGCAGGCGGCGCTTCATCCACGCGCGAGGGCGACTGCGACGTCGTCGTGTCGAGCGGCAGCATGTCGTCGGAAATGGAACCGCCCAGCACTTCGCCGCGCGCATCGAGGTTTTCGTCACCGCCGTCGACCGGCGCCGGATCGTCGCCACATGCGGCAAGCAGCAGGCATCCGGCGGCAAATAGAGCAAAACGTGTCATGGCAGACAGCTGGCCTTTCCTTCGAGCGCGGCGAGGAAGTCGCCGGCGCGGTTCTTCAACGCCTCATCGAAGGCTTCGGGTCCCATGTCGATGCCGAGCCGCGCCAGGCTGGTGACGCCGAATTCGTCGATGCCGCAGGGCACGATGCCTGCGAAATGGCTGAGATCGGGGTCGAGATTGACCGAAAAGCCGTGCAAGGTCACCCACCTCCGCACACGCACGCCGATCGCGCCGATCTTCGCTTCGCGCCCGTCGATATCGCGCGTCCAGATGCCGATGCGCCCCTCGCTGCGCCAGCAGTCCACGCCGATATCGCCGAGCGTGGCGATCACCCAGCCTTCGACCGAGTGGACGAAGCAGCGCACGTCGCGCCCGCGTTCCTTCAGGTCGAGCATGAGATAGCCGATGCGCTGTCCGGGTCCGTGATAGGTATAGCGCCCGCCCCGGCCCGCCTCGACCACTTCGAACCGCGGATCGAGCAGTTCGGCCCCGTCGGCGCTGGTCCCGGCGGTGTAGACCGGAGGGTGTTCGAGCAACCAGATCCGCTCGCGCGCCTCGCCCTGCGCGATAGCCGTGCTGCGCGCCTCCATCGCCGCCAGCGCCTCGCGATAGGGCACGGGTGCCTTTTCGCTCTGCCATTCGACATTTTCGGGGAGGATCGCGGACATGGCGGATTGCGTGGCGATTGTCCGTGCGCTTATCAAGGGGGAAGAACGAAGGGTACCCGACATGAAATTCGATCTGGACACCGCGTGGAAAGACACCACCAGGCTGCTGCGCGACAATTTCGGCCTGCTGGCCGTGGTCGCGGGGGTGTTCTATTTCCTCCCCTATATCGCTGCACTGCTATGGATACCGACCTATTCGGATCTCATCGCCGGGCGGATCGAGCCCAACAACCCTGCTTTCGAAGGGCGGGTCATGGCCATGCTTGCCGACTATTGGTGGGCGATTCTTCTCCTGACCGTGGTCCAGGCCATCGGTTTCCTCGGCATGCTGGCATTGCTGCGGCGCCGCGCGAGCCCCACCGTGGGCGAAGCCCTCAAGATGGGGGCCAGGGGCGTAGCCAGCTACCTCGTCGCTTCGCTGCTCATGGGGTTCGTCATCGGCATCGTCCTGATGGTCGCCGTCCTTCCGGGCAGTGCCAGCGGCCTCGCGATCCTGACGGTGATCGGCGCCATCGCGGCGATCATCGCCACGCTCTACCTCCTCACCAAGTTCTCGATCATTGCGCCGGTCATCGCCATCGACGACGTTCTCAACCCCGTCGCCGCGCTGCAGCGCTCCTGGCAGCTGACCAAGGGGAGCAGCGTGCGCCTGTTCTTCTTCTACGCACTTCTGGTTATCGCCTATTTCGTGATCGCATCGGTCGCTTCGATGCTGTTCTCGCTGCTCTTCGCGCTGGGCGGCGCCGAAGCGCAGACCTTCGGGCAGGCATTCGGCGCGAGCCTGATGAACGCCCTGTTCGCCATCCTGTTCGCGGGAGTTCTGGCGGCGGTCTACGAGCAGTTGAACCGCCTTAACGCGCCGCCGGCTAAGGAAACGGACGAAGCCTTTTAGGCTTTGGGCGCCTTCCAGCCCCAGAAGAGCTGGCAGGGAAGCACGTTCAGCGCTTCGAACCCGCTGTCGATGCGCTCGAAATGGCGCGCCATGAAGTCGCGCGCCTTGGCGGAGAACTGGTAGACGAGGAACGCCCCGCCCGGACGGATGACGCGATAGGTCGCCGCCGCAATGGCCGGGCCCACGCCTTCGGGCAGGGTCGAGAACGGCAGGCCCGAAAGCACATAGTCCGCATGCTCGTGGCCATGCGCCTTCACGATATCTTCCACATCCGCAGCCGAACCGTGGACCGCCGAGAACCGGCTGTCGCGGAAATGCTTCTTGAGATAGTCGATATAGAGCGGGTTGGTGTCGATGACGATCAGCTGCCCGTCGCGCGGGAGCCGGTCGAGCACTTCCTGGCAGAAGGTGCCGACGCCGGGGCCGTATTCGACGAAGACCTTGCATTCGTCCCATTTCACCGGGCCGAGCATCTTGCGGATGGTGAAGCGCGAGGACGGAATGATCGAACCGACCATTTTCGGTTCGTCGAGGAATCCCTTGAAGAACACGCCCCATTGGCCGAACAGCCGCGCTGCCTTGTCCTTCAATGTGCGGCGTTCGATTGCGCCGATACCTTGTTGTCCGGTCAAGACTTTTCCTCTCGCTGACCCTTCTGGAAGCCGCAGGGTGTGGCAGGTGGCTTGGGCCATTGCAAGCGCGCCCGTCCGGGCCTAGCGGATATTTCCATGGCCGATGCCGATCCCAAAGCCGCAGTTGCTCCCGCGCCTCCTTCGCGCCCCAAGAGCATTTCGCGCGAACGCATGGTGCTGCTGTTCGCGGTGATGCTGACGACGGCGGCGGGCAATACGGCGATGCAGTCGGTCATGCCCTCGATCGGGACGGCGCTGGAAATCGACGACGTCTGGATCAGCCTCGCCTATAGCTGGTCGGCGCTGCTGTGGGTGATCTGCGCCCCGATCTGGGCCGACCGCTCGGACCGCCGCGGAAGGAAGGCGATGATGGCGGTCGGGCTGGTCGGCTTCATCGGCTCGATGGCGCTGTGCGGGCTGGCCTTGTGGCTGGGCCTTGCAGGGATACTCGGCGGGACGGCGGCCCTGATCGCCTTCGCCGTCGCACGCAGTCTTTACGGCGGCTTCGGCAGTGCCGCGCCGCCGGCGGTGCAGGCCTACGTCGCCAGCCGCACGCCGCGCGCCGAACGGACTCAGGCGCTGTCGCTGATCGCCTCCAGCTTCGGGCTCGGCACGGTCATCGGCCCCGCGCTCGCCCCGCTGATGGTCCTCCCCTTCGTCGGCCTGACGGGGCCCTTCATCATCTTCGCGCTGATCGGCATCGCCACGCTTACCGCGCTGCGGATGCGGCTGCCGAACGACGAGCCGCAATTCCCCGCCCGCGGCCAGACCTACGACGCACCCTATGCCGGCGGTTCGACCGCCTCTCCGCGCGACGAAGACGAGGACGAGGACGAGGAAGAAGTCGAGCCGCACAAGCTGCGTTGGTTCGAACCACGACTCAGGCCGTGGGTCACCGTCGGCCTGCTGGGCGGGCATGCCCAGGCCATGGTTCTCGGCGTCGTCGGATTCCTCGTTCTCGACCGACTGGGCCTGCGCGCCACTCCGGCGGAAGGAACCGGGCCGGTCGGCCTCGTGCTGATGTGCGGCGCCATCGCCACTCTGCTGGCGCAGTGGGGTCTCATACCGCGCCTCGACCTCGGCCCGCGTGCCGCCACCCTGTCGGGCATCGTGATCGCCGCCGGAGGCGTCGTCTTCCTCGGCATTGCGGAAAATGTGCACTCCATCGCGCTCGCCTATGCGATCGCTTCGCTCGGTTTCGGCCTGTTCCGGCCCGGGAGTACGGCGGGGACTTCGCTCGCGGTCACGCGCGCGGAACAGGGACAGGCATCGGGAATCACCGCCAGCGTGGCCGGGGCGAGCTTCATCTATGCGCCGGCGCTGGGCGTCTGGCTCTACGGCCATTCGGACTGGCTCGGCTTCGGGCTGATCTTCGCCCTTTGCGGCGCGGTGTTCGTCTACGGATGGAACGCTTTGCAGAGCGACAGCAAGCTCACCCGCGAACGCCGGTAGGACCGGTCCCTAAAGGATTTCGAGCACCGTATCCTGGGGACGGCACAGGCGCGCACCCTTGTCGGTTTCTACCAGCGGTCGTTCGATAAGGATGGGGTCCGCCACCATTGCGGCGAGCACCTCTTCCGCGCTGGCATCGGGCAGGCCGCGCTCCACCGCATCGGTACCGCGAATCCGCAGACCCTGGTTCGGCGTGATCCCCGCATCGCGGTAAAGCTGGGCCAGCTTATCGGCGCTGGGCGGGTCCTTCAAATATTCCACCACTTCCACATCGACCTTCGACAGGTTCTCGAGGATGGCGAGCGTCTTGCGCGAAGTGCCGCATTTCGGGTTGTGCCAGATGGTGGCTTTCATGGTCTGCATCTCCTTTGGGCACCCCCGCTAATCGACCCTTGCGATGAGAGAAAGCCACTCTTGCGATTTTTTCATGGGCCAATTGCGGATTTGGGGTTGAAAGTGCGAATGGTTCTCAATAGCAGGGAACTCGCAATTGATAATCATTCGCAAGAACAGAAAGCCTTTTATGAAATCCTTCTCCACGGTCGCCACCCTGCTCGCAGGAACCGTTTTCGCCGCCCCCGCGCTTGGCGCTGCCGATGCCGCCGAGCAGCCCGAGCGCGATTACCTGCCTACCGACATCGTCGTGAAGGGCGAACGTAGCGAGGAATACGGGACCGACGACGGTTCGACCGGCACCAAGACGCCGACCCCGCTGATCGACGTGCCGCAGGCGGTCAGCTTCATCACCGAAGACCAGCTCGAAGACCAGTCGGTTCGCCAGCTCAACGACGCGCTGCGCTATGTCCCGGGCATCAGCATGGAAAGCGGCGAAGGACACCGCGACGAAGTCTTCATCCGCGGCCAGGAATCGACTGCCGACTTCTATATCGACGGCCTGCGCGACGATGCGCAATATTACCGCTCGCTCTACAATATCGAACGCGTCGAAGTGCTGAAGGGCGCCAATGCGCTGATCTTCGGACGCGGTGCGGGTGGCGGTGCCGTCAACCGCGTCGCCAAGCGCGCCGAATTCCAGTCCGCCATCAGCGGCGCGGCTTCGGTCGACAGCTTCGGTGCCTTCGCCCTGCTCGCCGATGTGAACCAGCCGGTTTCGGACACGCTCGCCCTGCGGCTCAACGCGACTTACGAGGAATTCGACAACGATCGCGATTTCTACGACGGCCGCTTCATCGGCATCTCGCCGACGCTCACCGCAGCGCTTGGCCCCGACACGAATTTCTTCGCCAGCTACACTTACGACAATGACGAACGCGTCACCGATCGCGGTGTGCCCTCGCTCGACGGCGGACCGCTGACCGGATACGACAGCACCTTCTTCGGCGACCCCGATTTCAACTTCGCCGAAGCCGAAGTGAACATCGCCCGTGCCCGTATCGAACATGATTTCAACGGCGGGCTCTCGGCCAATGCCAGTATCCAGTTCGCCGATTACGACAAGGCCTATCAGAACATCGTACCCTCGGGCACCGATGGCACTACGGTTAGCCTCGGCGGCTATCGCGACACGACCGACCGCCGCAACTGGATCGGCCAGGCCAACGCGGTGTGGGAAGCCGGCACGGGAAGCATCGAGTCGACCTTCCTCTTCGGAGTCGAAGTCAGCAGCCAGGACACGCAGAACGCCCGCCAGACGGTGAGCTTCGATGACGGCGACCCGCTGACCGACAATGACAATGTCACCGACCTTGCCGATGTCATTGCCATTCCGGCCTATACGCTCAACCCGACCTCGCGCTCGCGCGACAGCCAGCTTTCGACGCTGTCCTTCTACGCGCAGGAACAGCTGCAGATCGGCGAGTATATCGAACTGGTCGGCGGCCTGCGCTGGGACCGCTTCGACCTCGAAACGCTCAACATCATCAGCGGCGAGGAAGGCGACCGCGTGGACGAGAAGTTCAGCCCGCGCGCCGGCCTCATCGTCAAGCCGACGCCCGACCTGTCGATCTATGCCAGCTACGCCGAAAGTTTCCTGCCGCAGGCGGGCGACCAGTTCCTCGTCCTGTCGCAGGCCGATGCCGGGCTCGATCCGGAAAAGTTCACCAGTTACGAAGTGGGTGCCAAATTCGCCCCGCTCGACAATGTCCTGATCAGCGCCGCCATCTTCCGTCTCGAGCGTAGCAATATCCAGGCACGCAACGAACTGGACGAAGTCGTCCTGGCGGGCAAGAGCCGCGCCGAAGGGTTCGAAATCGGTGCCGTCGGGACGATCACCGATTTCTGGAAAGCCAATCTCGGCTACACCTATCTCGACGGCGAATTGCTGAACGACAACGACTTCGGCGATGCGGGCCAGCGTCTGCAGCAGCTGCCGAAGCATTCGATCAGCGCATGGAACCGCTTCGACCTGACCGAAAGCCTCGGTTTCGGCCTCGGCGTGATCCACCAGTCGGAACAGTTCGCCAGCTTCTCGAACGATGTCGTCCTGCCGAGCTACTGGCGCGTCGATGCGGCCGCCTATTACACCCTCAGCGACAGGGCGAGCCTCCAGCTCAATGTCGAAAACCTCTTCGACGAAGACTATTACCCGAGCGCCCATGGCGACAACAACATCCAGCCCGCCGACCCGTTCAGCGCGCGGATCGGGGTTCGCTTCGAGATCTGATCGGCAAGGGAGCGGCTTTCCTACACGACCCATGCCGGTCTAGAAGGAAAGCCGCTCTCTCCGACATCGGATGGAAAGGCAGGTTTTTCCCCGCCTCCCCATGTCGCCTTTGGGGTAGACCGGCGATATTAATACATATTTTTCAGATATTTATATGGGAATTGCGAAGTTGACGCAGTGTCACCTTTGTCACCTTCGTCACGCCTCCGGTGGCTAGTCGGATTCCCGTCGGGCGGATCCTTCACCTTCGGGCGCCGTCAAAGCCGGGACCTCGGCTGCGGCATCCTCGGCGCTGATGCCGGGTGACGGCGCGGCACTGATCGTTTCCTGGCGGCGCAGCACCCGCCCTGCCCGCTGGATCGCCCGGACGAGCCGCGGATAGACGCCGCAGCGGCAGATATTGGGAATCGCATCGCGGATATCGCTTTCGGTCGCACCGGGATTGCGGTCGAGCAGTGCGGCGGCGGCCATGACGATGCCAGGGGTACAGAAGCCGCACTGGATCGCCTGTTCGGCAACCATCGCCTGTTGCACCGGATGGGTGCGGTCGCCCGACAGGCCCTCGATCGTCTTGACGAAGCGCCCCTCGGCTTCGGCGATGGTGACGAGGCAGCTGCGCAGCGGCTCGCCGTCGATATGCACGACGCAGGCCCCGCAATCGCCATTGCCGCAGCCATATTTGGTGCCGGTAAGATTGGCGGCATCGCGCAGCGCCCACAGCAGGGGCGTTTCGGGGTCCATCAGGAATTCGATGGGACGTTCGTTGACCGTCATGCGGGACATGGCGGTGCTTTCGCTTCAATCGGTTGGAAAGTCGAGAGGCCTTACGACATCCAGCTGTCGTCGATCTTCGACACGCGACGCTTCCAAGCCTCGAAATCGAAGATGCCTGCCCCGCCCTGGTCGCCCACGACGTGAAGGTCGCGCTGGTGCACATCGACCACTTCCTGCGGCACGATGTTCGCCTCGCCCTGGCTGAGCGTGGCGACCTGGATTTCGCAGGCGCGCTGCAATGCCCACATCTTGAGGAACATGCCCGGAATGGTCTTGTCCATCACCACCGGACCATGATTGCGCAGCATGAGGATCGAATGATTGCCGAGATTCTCGACCAGCCGTTCGCCCTCTTCGGGGCGCACGGTCACGCCTTCGAAGTCGTGATAGCCGATCTGGCCCTGGAAATTGCAGGCGTAGAAATTGGTCGGGACCAGCCCGTCCTTGTGGCTGCAAACCGCCATGGTGGCCGTGGTGTGCACGTGGCAGATCGCCGTCGCCCGCTCGCCGAGATGCTTGTGGAAGTGCGCATGCTGGGTGAAGCCAGCCTTGTTCACCATGTATTGCGACTGGCCGACATTGTTGCCCTCGACATCGATCTTGACGAGGTTCGATGCGGTCACTTCATCGTAGAGCAGGCCGAAGGGGTTGATGAGGAATGTGCCTTCCTCGCCCGGCACTGCGACCGAGATATGGTTGTAGATGCTTTCGCCCCAGCCCAGGTGGTCGAAGATACGATAGCAGGCGGCCAGATCCTGGCGGATCTTCCATTCCTCTTCGCTGCATTCGAACTTGGGCTTGATCTGCGTGGCCACGGCACTGTCTCCTCGGTCTCTATTTGCAACCTCTATCGCACGGGCACGGGGTTGCGGGCAAGATCGGTCGCGCAAATCGGCGCTTCCCAAGCGCGGTTTGCCCCGCTAGCGCGCCATGGCAATGAGCGAGACGGCCAAACTGACCCGCGGCAGCATACGCGGCCATCTCGTGACACAGACCCTGCCCATGATAATCGGCGTGGCCGCAATCATGTCGGTCGGCCTCATCGACGCCTATTTCATCGGGCAGCTCGGCGCGGCCGAACTGGCGGCGGTCAGCTTCATCTTTCCCATCACCATTGCGATTTCCAGCCTGGGCGTGGGAGTGATGGTCGGGATCAATTCGGTCATTTCGCGCGCACTCGGCGAAGGCGATCTCGCCCGGGCCGAACGGCGGGCGAACTTCGGCGTCATCTTCGCGCTGGGTATCGGCCTTGCGCTCGGCCTGTTGCTTTTCGCGCTGCTCGGGCCGCTGTTCCGCCTGATGCAGGCGAGCGAAGCGCTGCTGCCGCTGATCCTCGATTATATGCAGCCTTTCGCGCTGGGACTGCCGGTGCTGCTGCTGCAGATGGGTGTGAACGGCGTTTTGCGCGGACAGGGCGAGGCGCGGATGGTCTCGCTCGTCTCGATCTCTTACGCCACGGTCAACTGGGTGCTCGACCCGATCCTCATCACCGGCGCGTTCGGTATCGAAGGTTTCGGCGTGGCCGGCGCAGCCTATGCCTCGATCATGGGCTATGCCGTGGCTTCCGTGATTGCGATGATCTTCATCGGCCGCACGAGCATCGCCATCGATCCCGGCAAGATCCGTGGCTGCGATTTCGCCGCATCGAGCCAGGCCATCCTGCGCGTGGCCGGACCTGCGGCCTTTTCCAATGCCATCAACCCCATAGGGTTATCGGTACTGACCGCCCTGCTCGCCAGCCAGGGGGAGGCGGCCGTGGCGGGCTTCGGCGCCGCCGGTCGGCTACAGAGCTTCGCCATCGTACCGCTGCTGGCACTTTCGGGATCCATCGGGGCGATCGTTGGGCAGAACTGGGGCGCCGACCGCGCGGACCGTGCGCGCCGCGCCATGTATTGGGCGGGCCTGTTCTGCATCGGCTACGGCCTTGCCACCGGCCTCATCCTGTTCGCCTTCGGAGACTGGTTCGCCGACTTCTTCACCGAAGACCTTGCAGTGGTGGAGGAATTCTCGCGCTACCTCGCCATTTCGGTGTGGGGATATGCCGGCTTTGGCCTGCTCATCGTCGGCAATGGTGCACTCAACGCCGTCGACCGCGCCTCATTTGCCCTCGCCCAGAGCGCAGCGCGCGTTTTCCTGGTCATGCTCCCGCTAGGCTGGCTGATGCGCGCCGATTGGGGAGCCGATGCGATCTATGCGGCGGAATTGCTTGCCAATCTGGCCGGCGGAGCGCTGGCAGCCTTCGTCGTCTGGACGGTGCTGAAAGACCGCCGGGAAAAGACCCTGCCCCACCCAACGAAACGTTAACCATCCTCGTGCATAGCGGACCCAAGGAAAAACGGGGGTCCTCGACCGATGGATGAATTGCTGGCCGATTTCGTCGCGGAAACGCGCGAGATGCTGGAACAGAGCGGCAGCGAACTGGTCGCCTGGGAGGCGGACCCGTCGGACAAGAAGCGCATCGATACGATCTTCCGCTTCGTCCACACGGTGAAGGGCAATTGCGGCTTCTTCGACTTCCCGCAGCTGGAAAAGCTCAGCCATGCCGCAGAGGACGCACTGGCCGAATGCCGCAGCGGCCGCCGCGAACCCGATAGTGCGCTGGTCACCGCCGTGCTCGCCATCATCGACCGTATTTCCGAAATGACCGATGCCATCGAAGCCGGTGAAGAGCTCGGCGAAGGCAATGACGAAGCGCTGATCGCCGCACTCGATGCCGATGCCGAAGTGGAAGTGCAGAGCGACGTCGCGACCATCGATGCAGAAAGCGCAGCCGCCAATCCCGATCGGGAAGAACAGGCGGGAACGGCTCCCAGAGTGCCGGCCAAGGGCGTCCAGCGTTCCATCCGCCTCCCCGTCGACCTGCTCGACGAGGTGATGAAGGGCGTGTCCGACATGGTGCTGGCGCGCAACGACCTTGCCCGCCGCCTGCGCGAAGCGGGCGAGCAGCCTGAAATCGACGGCCCCTTCGAACGCCTTTCAGCCATCCTCGCCGATGTTCGCAGCTCGATCACCCGCATGCGCATGCAGTGCCTCGAACACCTGTTCTCCTCGCTCCCCCGCCTCGTGCGCGATCTGTCGAACGAACTCGGCAAGCAGGTGATGGTGGATTTCGAAGGCGGCGAGGTCGAACTCGATCGCGAGATGATCGAGATGGTTCGCGATCCGCTGACCCACATCATTCGCAACGCCATTGATCACGGGATCGAAACGCCGGCAGAGCGGCTGAAGAACGACAAGCGCGAGATCGGCCTGCTGAAATTCGCCGCGCGCCAGTCGGGCAACCAGATCAGCCTTGTCATCACCGACGACGGCGACGGTATCAATGTCGACAAGGTCACCGAAAAGGCCATCGCCAACGGGCTCTATTCGCGTTCCGAGATCGACAAGATGTCGGACAAGCAGAAAGAGAACCTGATCTTCGAACCCGGCCTCTCGACCGCCGATCAGGTCAGCGCGGTCTCGGGTCGCGGAGTCGGCATGGACGTGGTGCGTTCGAACATCGAACGCGTCGGCGGCTCGATCGAGGTGTCGAGCAAGCCGGGAGAGGGGACCAGCTTCCACCTGCAGCTGCCGCTCACGCTTTCGATCATCGCCGCACTCACCGTCGGAAGCGGCGACCAGCGCTACGCCATCCCGCGCAGCTATGTCGAAGAGATCGTGTTCGGCAATTCGAACCATGTCGAATTCGCGCAGGCCGGCGAACGCCGCCTCGTCACCTTCCGCGGCAAGCGCGTTCCCTGCCTTTCGCTCGGCGAGGTCCTGGGAGGCGAAACCAATGCAGCCTGCGACTGGACGAGCAAGACGCTCATCCTCGTGCGGCTCGCCAGCGACGATGTCTTCGCGCTCGCCGTCGACCGCGTGTTCGACCACGAAGACGTGGTCGTCAAACCAATCGCCCCCGCCATCATGGAAACGCGCCTTTATGCAGGGACCACGCTGCTCGACGATGGTCGCCCGATGATGTTGCTCGACCTGCCTTCGATCGCGCAGATGCGCGGTATGGTCGGCGGCGCCCGCGCCAAGCCGACCGTCATCGAGCAGGACGACAAGGTCGAAAAGAGCACTGCCGTGCCGGTCATGCTGTTCGCCGGTCTCGACGGGCGCCACCGTGCGGTCCGCCTCGAACTGGTCCGCCGGATCGACACGATCTCGCGCGATGCCATCGATATCGAAGGCGACCGTGCCCAGGCCGTCATCGACGGCGAGATCATGACGCTGGCCGGCCATGATACCGGGCCCCTGCCCGACGGTCGTTGCCGCCTGCTGCGCCTGTCGGATGGCGAGCACGAGCTGGTCTATGCCGTGAAGGAGGTACTCGATGCCGCCGACGTCACCGAAAACGTCGTGCCGAGCGAGGCCGACAAGTTTATCGAGGGCGTTACGCTGATCGGCGGCAAGCCCATCCCGCTGCTCGACGGCCATGCCGTTTTCGCGCGCTATCGCGCCACCAGGAAGCTCGATCATACGCTTACCTGCCGGATCCCGGAGGACAGCGAATGGGCGCGCACTATCCTCGAACCGCTGGTTCAGGCTGCGGGTTACCGCATCGCCGGTGACGACGACGATTTCGAAGCCGACCTCGCCATCGCACTCGCCGAAGAGGGCGACGCGGGTAATGGCGGCGCCCGCGAGACGATCCGCCTGCGCCCCGAACCCGAAGATGCGGGAGACGACACCATCTATCGCTACGATCGCGACGGCCTTCTCGCCGCGCTGAAGCGCATCCGCAGCGGGAGGGCGGCATGAACGAACTGCTGCTGATGTGCACCATCGCCTCGCGCCGCGCGGCGATCCCGGCGCTGGAAGTGCAATCGGTAATCGAGGTGGAAGACATCACTCCGATTCCCGGAACACCCGATTTCATTCTCGGCCTCACTGCCTTGCGCAGCCAGGCGCTGACCGTGATCGACTGCTCGCTGGCGATCGGCCTCGAAACCGCATGCCAATCCAGGGACCGCAGGGCCGCCGTGGTGGAGATCGACGGTCACCTCTACGCGCTGCTCGTCGACGAAGCGCACGATGTGGGTGAGGCGCAGAGCGATCCGGTCGCGATCCCGGGTGGATTTGGCCAAGGCTGGCAGCACGCAGCCCGCGGCATGGTGGAAACCGACGGCGGTCCGACGCTGCTCGTCGATATCGAACAACTGGTCTCCGGACCTCAACGTCAGGCGGCTTAAGCGATTAGTTACCGCCTGCGGATAGAAGGGGCGGAACAGTGAAGGGATCTCGGAAATGAAAACCTGTCTTATCGTCGATGATTCGCGCGTAATCCGAAAGGTTTCGCGCCATATCCTCGAAACTCTCGGCTTTTCGGTCGACGAAGCGGAGAATGGCCAGGAAGGCCTCAACAAATGCCTCGAAAGCATGCCCGATGTGGTGCTGCTCGACTGGAACATGCCGGTCATGACGGGCATCGAATTCATCCATCAGCTGCGCAAGCACGAAGGCGGCGACAAGCCCAAGGTCGTGTTCTGCACGACCGAGAACGACGTCGCGCACATTCGCGAAGCGATCAGTGCAGGTGCCGACGAATATGTGATGAAGCCGTTCGACCACGAGACCCTGCAGATCAAGCTCCAGCTCGTCGGCATGGCCTGACCCGGGGAGGAACCGGGTCGTGGTGACTGCTCTCGAAACCGACAGGACCGCGCCCCACGGCGAACGGACTGCGCCGCGCACCGTCGGGGTGATGCTGATCGACGATTCACTGACCGCGCGAACCGTCTTTTCGCGCATGATCGAGCGCGAGAACGACATGTCGATCGTCGCCACCGCCAGCACCGCGGAACGCGGGCTGGAGGAGCTGAAGAGCAAGCTCGTCGATGTCATCCTGCTCGACCTCGAAATGCCCGGCATGGGCGGTATCGAGGCGCTGCCCAAGCTGCTCGAGGCATCGCCGCGCAGCAAGGTGCTCGTCATATCCTCGCTCACTGCAGAGGGTGCGGAACATACGGTCGAAGCGCTTCGGATGGGCGCCGCCGACACCATGCTCAAGCCGCGCGTGGGCGGATTCGACGACGACTATCGCGAACAGCTGCTCGGCAAGATTCGGGCCCTGAAGGGCCTCGCCCCGCATGAACGGCCCGAGCGTCCGCAGCACAAATTCGCTGAACGCGGTACAGGCAAGCATCCTCAGGTCCTGGCCATTGGCGCTTCGACGGGCGGCATCCATGCCCTGAACCTGTTCCTGCGGCAGGTGCCGAAGAATTTCGACCTGCCCATCCTCATCACGCAACACCTTCCCGACAGCTTCATTCCCGTCTTCGCCAGGCAGATGGAAATGGCCGCAGGCCGCGAAGCCGTCCTCGCCGAAGAAGGCACGCACATCACGCGCGGGCGCATCGTCATCGCGCCCGGCCACGGCCATATGGTCGTGCGCAAGAAAGGCACGAAGTTTGTGACCGACCTCGCATTCCACTCCGTCAAGAGCGGCTGCACGCCCTCGGTCGACCCGATGTTCGAAACGCTGGCCGAAGCCTATGATGGCAAGGTTGCCGGCGTTCTCCTGTCGGGCATGGGCCGCGACGGGACCGACGGTGCCGACGCCATCATCAAGGCGGGCGGCTCGATCTACGCGCAAAGCGCGGATACTTGCGCCGTATGGGGCATGCCGCGCGACATCACCGAACGCGGGCTCGCTTCCGCCGTTCTTCCGCCCGCCGAACTTGCCGACCGGGTCCTCTCGACCGCAGGAGCCGACGCATGGCGCTAGAAGACGCCTCCTACCAGATCATCGCGGACCTGCTCGAAGCGCGCACCGGACAGACCCTGTCCGAAAGCCGCCGCTGGCGCATATCGACTGCCCTTTCGGGACTGTTTCGCGAATTCGGCATCGACAATCTCGACCAGCTGGCCTGCATGCTGGAACGACCGGGCGAACATCGCCTCGCAACGCGCGTGGTCGAGGCGCTGCTCAACAACGAGACCTATTTCTTCCGCGATCACGCCTATTTCAGCACGCTGGCGAACACGATCCTGCCCGAACTGGCCAGGCGGCGTGCGGATACGCGCCGTCTTTCCATCTGGTCGGCGGGCTGCTCGACCGGCCAGGAAGTGCTGAGCCTCGCGATGACCTTCTGCGAACAGCCCGGCCGTTGGGCCGACTGGAAGATCGATATCCTCGGCACCGACGTGTCGAGCAAGGCGATCGAGCAGGCGCGCGGCGGCACCTATTCGCAATTCGAGATCCAGCGCGGCATTTCGGTGGCGCAAATGCTGAATTTCTTCTCCGAGACTCCCAAGGGATGGAAAGTCTCCGACCGCGTGCTCGACATGACCCGTTTCGACCAGCGCAACCTGCTCGACTTCCCGCCATCTCCGGGCAAGTTCGACCTCGTGCTGTGCCGCAACGTGCTGCTCTATTTCGACCCCGACACGCGCCGCAAGGCCTTCGATCGCCTCCATGGCGGGCTGGAGGGCGATGGCTTCCTGATGCTCGGGGCCGGGGAAACGGTAGTCGGTCAGACCGACAAGTTCGAACCGTCGTCGCTGGGTTCCGCCATGTATTCGCCGCACAGCGCGAGCGCCATTCGCGCAAGCGAGAGCGCGGCACTACGGCGCGCAGCCAACGGCTGAACGCTTTCACCGCGACCCTGATCGCGAGCGACGATCCCGAAACTTTCCAGCCAAGGTAAATTTAGAGTTTACCGTTAATTAGCGAATGCACGTTAGCTGTGTGAAGGTTCGAACGAACCATGCCGCCGAGGGGGAATTACGCGTGCGTTCACATACTGAGCTGGCCCAGCAAAGCACGCGCGTGATGATCTTCGCGCCGCTTGCTGCACTTGCCGGTATCGTCAGCGTAACGACCATCCTCGCGCTCTTCGGTCCTGGACTTGGCATCGCATCCATTACAGCAGTCCTCGGGGGCGGCCTGGTGGCCTTCCTCGCCAGCATCGGCGGTTTCGCCATCCTCGGGCTGAAGCACCTTCGGCGGCTCGAACGCCTGTCGAGCAGCGATGCGCTGACCCTTCTGCCAAACCGCCGCGCGCTGCATCGCGATATCACCGACACCATGTCGACCACCCACGAAGTCGCGCTCGCCATCGTCGATCTCGACGGTTTCAAGATGATCAACGATCACTACGGCCATGTCGTGGGCGATGCGACGATCAAGGAGATCGGCGGCATCATCCGCGAAATCTGCGGCGAAGAGGCCGATCTCTATCGCCTCGGTGGCGACGAATATGCTGTGCTCATGCATGGTGAACTGTCCGGCACGCTGCTGGAGGGGCATTGCCGCCGCATCATCGAACGGCTCGCCAAGTCCATCAAGGTTGCGGACCGCCGCCTGACCCTCGGTGCGAGCATCGGGCTCGCGCGGAATGCACCGGGCAAAATCCTCACATCTTCGGAAATGCTGCGCCGGGCGGACGTGGCCATGTACGCCTCCAAGCGAGGCGGCAAGATGCGCTGCACCTGGTTCAACGAAGCGTTCGACCGGAGCCGCGAACAGATCAAGCAGATGGACGACGAATTGCGCCAGGCGCTCGCGCTCGGCCAGTTCCGCATGCACTACCAGCCGCTGGTCGACAGCACTACGCGCAAGGTCGTCTCGGTCGAGAGCCTGCTGCGCTGGGAGCGTCCCGACGGC
>CAYOWF010000019.1:7995-18099 GCA_964407585.1 uncultured Qipengyuania sp. | reverse complement strand
CCGTTTCATTTCGACGGCGCTGAAACCGGAAGGCCGGCTCTGTGGATGAAATGTTACAAAATTTGCTACAGAACGAAAATTCGACCGTAAATAAACTTCTGAAAATAGTACGGAAAATATCGAGAGGATAAATTCCGTTCCTCTCCGCCATTACCCCCTAAAATCCAAGGCTTTTGCACAAGCCGCCTTTCCATCATCGGCGGTGCCTCATAGTCTCACTGGAAAATTAGAATGTGAAATGCCGGGCAAGGCAATTGCTGTGGTGTGAAAGGAAACAGATGGAAGGCTCTTCAAGGAAACTGGTCGAGGGAATTTATGCGGCGTTTGCAGCGGGAGATATGGCGGCCTTCACTGGTGCATTGGCCCCTGATGTCGTTTGGAAAGAAGCGGAGAACTACCCTTATGCGGACAGAAACCCCTATCGGGGTGCTCAGGAAATCATGGAAGGCGTGTTTGGCCGAACCGCCGAAGACTGGGATGGATTTGCAGTTCACATGAATGACATAGTCGATGGAGGGGACAGGATAGTGGCCATGGGCCGCTATGAAGGCACACATCGACGGACTGGCAAACGACTGGACGTGCAGGCGGCGCATGTCTGGACAATCGAGAACGGCAAGGTAGTTCGCTTCCAGCAATATATCGACACTCTGGGTACAGCCCGTTCGATGGGGGTGGTTGCTTGATCATCGCGGTTCGGCCTTCTGCTTGTCGTACCAATTCCTGAGGGGTCGAGAATGAGTCTTGGTGGTCAATCTCGCGCTATGTTCCTGGTGAGTGCCGGTGCATTGGCTGGTGCATTTCCCGCCGCGGCAAGCGCCCAGCTCGACGATCCGACAGGTGATGGCGACGCCGAAGAACAGCGCATCATCGTGGTTACGGGGGAGGGTTTGCAGGAGACGCCGGCGACCACCGCCTACGACACGCAGGAGCTGACGCGCGAGCAGCTTATTGCGACCGGCTCGGGCCGCATCGAGGATGCGCTCGCTTCGGTAGCCGGTTTCCAGCAGTTCCGCCGTTCCGACAGCCGCTCTTCGAACCCGAGCGCGCAGGGGGCCACGCTCCGCTCGCTCGGCGGCAATGCCAGCAGCCGTGCACTGGTCCTCTTGGACGGCGTGCCGATGGCCGATCCGTTCTTCGGTTTCATCCCCTTCAGCGCCATCGCGCCCGAACGCCTGGCAAGCGCAAGGGTGACTCGCGGCGGCGGCTCCGGACCTTTCGGAGCCGGCGCGCTTGCCGGGACGATAGAACTGACCTCGGCCAGAGCAGCGGACCTCGGCGCTTTCGGCGGACACGTCTATGCCAACGACCGTGGCGGTACCGAAAGCGCCGCGCATGTGGCGGGCGATCTCGGCGGCGGCTTCGGTGTCCTCTCCGGGCGCTGGGATCGCGACAAGGGATTCTACACCACGCCCGCCGATGACCGGGTGGACGCTTCCGCTCGTGCGGGGTTCGACAGCTATTCCTTCCAGGCACGCGGCGCGGCGCCGCTGACCGACACGATCGAACTCCAGGCCCGCGGCCTGATCTACGAGGACCGGAGGACCCTGCGTTTCGAAGGTGCCGACAGCTCCAGCACCGGGCAGGACGCCAGCCTGCGACTGGTCGGTCGCGGCGACTGGCAGTTCGATGTGCTCGCCTATGTGCAGGCCCGCAATTTTACCAACCGGGTAATCAGCTCCACCCGCTTCGTCCCGGTCCTCGACCAGCGCAATACGCCTTCGATCGGCCTCGGCGGCAAGTTCGAGCTCCGCCCGCCGGTGGGCGAGGCGAATGTCCTGCGGATCGGTACCGACTATCGCCGCAGCGATGGCGAGCTGTTCGAAACCGCAATCAGCGCCTTCAGCGGCAATGTCACCGAACGCCGCAATGCGGGCGGTACGAATACCGATCTCGGCCTCTTCATCGAGAACGACCTGCTGCTCGGTCCGCTGACGCTCACTGCAGGGGCTCGGCTCGACCGCTACACGATCCGCGACGGCTTCTATACCGCAACCGATGCCGGCGGCACGGTGCTGCGCTCGGACAGTTATGCGGACCGCTCGGGCTGGGAAGAATCCTTCCGCGGCGGTGCGATCTTCGATGTCGGCGGCGGTCTCGCCCTGCGCGCCGCGGCCTATACCGGCCTGCGCCTGCCAACGCTCAACGAACTCTACCGCCCCTTCGTCGTCTTCCCGGTCACGACCAATGCCAATGCCGAACTCGAGAACGAACGGCTCGAAGGGTTCGAGGCAGGCGTTGACTTCAGCCCAAGCGACGCGATCGACCTGTCGCTGACGGCGTTCGACAACCGGGTGAAGGGTGCGATCGCCAATGTCACGCTCGACCCGGTCACGCGCCAGCGCCGCAATATCGACGCCATACATGCGCGCGGGATCGAAGCGAGTGCAGGCTTTGCTTTGGGCGGGCTGAGGTTCGACGGTTCACTCGCCTATACCGACGCCGAGGCGCAACAGGACGGTGCCGAGTTCGACGGCAATCGTCCTTCGCAAACGCCGGCCTGGGTCGGCGGAGCGACGCTAAGCTATCGCATCGGAGCCAGTGGTCTGGTCGCGGCAACACTCCGCCATGTCGGCAAGCAGTTCGAAGACGATCTCGAATCCGATATCCTGCCGGCGGTCACCACGATCGACGCCTTTGCGCAGATCCCCGTTTCGCGCCGCTTTTCCATCGTCCTTCGCGGCGAAAACCTGACCGACGAGACCATCGTCACCCGCAACCAGGGCGGTTCGATCGACTATGGTACCCCGCGCACTTTCTGGGCCGGGATCAAGATGGGGTTGTGAGTGATCGAAGCTTGCGTTCACAACGCGTTGCAACGGCGTTGCCAATATCGCTAAGCCCTTGCTTTCAAATCACGCGCCACGGGGCGTAAGAAACTCGTAGAAGCGTTTCCATCTTCTGTCCGCTATAGCCTGTGTCGGACACAATTTGCGCGAAGAGGACAGCTTGAGAAACTTCCCATCCAAATGGATGCTCGACTGTGCAATCTTCCTAGTCGCGGCGGCCGGAACCCACCTGGCGCAATTGGCCGATCGGCCGATCACCGGACTGCTGATCTTCCTGGTTGGCGTCATCCTCATTGCCCTGAATTCCGGACTGATCGCCGCCCTCGTCGCTGCCGTTGCTGCTTCGGTCGTCTATAATTTCTTCCTTAGTGAACCCATCTTCGAGTTCGGGGTAACCACGCTCGATGAAGCGGTTCCGCTCATCGCGTTCAATCTTACAGCCTTTCTCACCGGCACTTTGGTGGGCCGTCTGCGCGACACGGCAAACCGCGCATTCAGGGCCAAGTCGGAAACCGAGTTTCTCCTCGCCATCAGCGATGGGCTGCAAAGGGCAATGAAGCTCGAAGAGGTGGAAACCGCCGTTCGTCGCCGGGTGCCCTCTCAGGGTGTGACTTCGGTCGAACTCTACATTGCACAGGGAGATGAATTTCGGCGACCAGGCACCGGCGATCTCGTCAGGGGATTCGATCCGGTCATCGACGGTACGGACGAGGGACATTCGAGGCAATTCGTCGTACTCGAACTGGTCGGCGCTCGCGGCGTTCTCGGGTTCGTGAAGTTCGAGCATCCGGACAAGCTCGAGGACCGTATCGATGGGCCCGACCTGAAAGCGGTTTCGTCACTGATTGCCTTGGCTGTCGAACGCTGCCTCTTGCTGGAAGAAGTGGCCGAAACGCGCGCGCAGGCCAAAACGGAAGCCCTGAAGGATTCCCTGCTTTCGTCGGTTTCTCATGACTTGCGGACCCCGATTACCGTTATCGAAGCGGCGGCAGGGGCACTGGTTTCCCCGAAAATAAAGCTGCCCATGGATCAGCAGAGCGTCTTGCTGAAATCGATTATCGAGCAGTGTCGCCGACTGGACCGCTACACCAGCGAGTTGCTGGATGTCGGGCAGATCAAGGCGGGCATATCGTCGAGGGCTCTGGAGGTCGTGGATCTGAAGGAACTGGCGTCTCTTGCGATCAGGCAGTTTCGCAACCTTTATCCGGCGGTCGAAATTCGCCGAGATTTCGATCGCGGCCCCGTTCTCGTCAACGCTCATCCCACCTTGATCGAGCAGGCGATATTCAATCTGCTCGACAATGCCCGCAAATACGGTGGCTGCAATGAATGCTCGATCGGTATTCATGCCGGCGATGCGATCGCGTCCTTGAGTGTCGAGGACAATGGACCGGGCATCGACGGGTCGGACCTGGACAGGATATTCGAACGCTTTTTCAAAGGGGGAAAACAGCAGAACGTCGAGGGCTCCGGCCTTGGCCTGTCCATAGCCAAGGGCTTCGTCGAGGCGAGTGGCGGGAATATCGAAGCCGAGTCCCCGGTTTCCGAAGGCAGGGGAACCCGCATCTGGCTGCGCTTTCCGCTCATCGAAGAACAAGCCTCAAGCGATGTGGAGTCCGTGTCTTGAAGATACTGATCGTGGACGATGAACCGTCGATAATCCGCACATTGAACCCCGTTCTGACGGCTCTATCTCATGAGGTGATCGAAGCAGTCGACGGGAAGTCGGCGCTTCGGGCGATCGAAACGAAGGCATTCGACCTCGTTCTCCTCGACCTCGGTCTGCCCGATGCCGACGGTGCCGATCTGATCACGGCTTTCAAGGAACGGGCCAATGCAGCGGTCATCGTGATCTCCGCCCGGCACTTGGAAGCCGACAAGGTTCGCGCGCTGGACGAGGGGGCGGACGATTACATCGACAAGCCCTTCGGCATGGAAGAATTGTTGGCGCGGATCCGGGTGGTGGAGCGCCGGATGAAACTCGCCATCGGGAAAGACGCATCGGTCTTCTCATCCGAGCTATTGTATGTCGACCTCAAGAAGCGCGTGGTTCGCCTGATGGACGAACCGATCCGCCTCTCGCCGAAGGAGTTCGCGCTGTTCGAAGTCCTCGTCCGCAGTTCCGGGCAGGTGGTGACGCAAAGGCGATTGATGATCGCCGGATGGAACGACCCTGTCGTCGATGGCCAATACCTGCGCAGCTATATTTCCATGCTCAGGGAGAAATTCGAGGTCGACGCGTCCGACCCCGAATTGATCCTGACGGAAAGCGGTGTCGGTTACCGGCTTGCGGAAGTTCTTTCGCCGGTGGAGTGAGCGCAGCGGAATTGCCCCTTTGTGAAGCAGCGGGGGCGAAGTGTGCGGATTGGCCATCCCATGCATGGCAAGGCAAACCGGAAAGCCCGACCCACGTCCGCATTAAAATTCCGTACGCACGGCTCGTATCCAACTCTTCTAGATGATCTCCGCATTGGCCGATCACGGCCTGTTTGCGGAGTGATACCACTATGTCTCGTATTAGAACTTCCCTGATCGCGCTCGGCATGGCCCTGGCGATTTCCGGCTGCGGCAAGAAGCAAATCGAGGAGCTTCCCCCGCCGGCTGCTTCGGCCCCTGTCGAAAGCACGGTAGGTAGCAATGAACCCGTGCCCGGGAGCCATGCCGATTTCCTCGCGCAAATGGCCGGCCGCGATGTCATCTATTTCGACACCGATCGTTTCAATATCGACGAAGTGGATGCCGAAGCACTTCAATCGCAAGCTGCGTGGCTCAGGCAATATCCCGGCAAGATGGCGCGCATCGAAGGGCATGCCGACGAACGCGGTACGCGCGAATACAATCTGGCCTTGGGCGAACGCCGTGCGAATGCAGCTCGTAATTATCTGATCTCGATCGGCATTCCGGGCGATCGTCTCACCGTGGTTAGCTATGGCAAGGAACGCCCGGTCGCGCTGGGAAGCGACGAAGCCTCATGGCAGCGCAATCGGCGTGCGGCCACGATTACCATCGACTGACGACTACGCCGCACGACCAGGTGCGGGAACGGGGTCCCGGAGGGTTTCACAGTGCCTCCGGGGCTCCTGTCGTTGCGCTCCCCATCGAGCCGGCAAAGCGGTGGCGGGGCATAAAAATGGCGTGGGAACGGCCCGCCCGAATTCGTTCTAATCATACGTATGCCGAGAGGGCGACTCGCAGATCGGTCGTGTGCTGGGCAGCAGTTTGATTGGGGGGCTTCGCCGTCGGCGAAACCGCTTTTTGGGGATTCTAAAATGATTTCGACTTTCAAGCATGCGCTTCGCGCTTCGACTACTCTCGCCTGCTTCGGTGTCGCATCCGTCGGGCTCCATTCCGCCGCCTACGCTCAGGACGACGATGATTGTATCACCGACGACTCCGGCGAATGCGTGGTTGCAGACAGCGGTTTCTCGGAAGATGACGCCATTGTGGTGACCGGCTCGCGCTTGTCGGTTCCGGTCAACATTTCGTCGCCGGTTCCGGTAACCTCGGTCACGATGGAAGACCTTTCTTCCGGTAACGTATCGCTGGGCGACTCGCTCAACCAGCTGCCGCAGCTTCGTGCCACCTTCAGCCAGGCGAACTCGACCCGCTTCATCGGAACCTCCGGGATTAACGCGCTCGACCTGCGCGGCCTCGGTACCGCGCGCACGCTGACGCTCGTCAACGGACGTCGCCAGATCACGGCAACTCCGGGCGTAGAACGTGTCGACGTCAACTCCATTCCCTCAGACCTCGTGAAGCGCGTCGATATCGTGACCGGCGGCAATTCGGCCGTGTACGGTTCGGATGCAGTTGCAGGTGTCGTGAACTTCGTTCTCGACGACGAATTCGAGGGCATTCGAGTCCGCGGCCAGGCCGGTGTGTCCGATCGTGGCGACCGGCCCTCCTACTTCGCCAGCCTCACCGCAGGCCAGAATTTCGGCGGTGGCCGCGGCAATATCGCATTCGCCGGCGAATACGCCCGTCAGGACACGCTCTACTTCACCGATCGCGATGCGCAATCCGGCGCTTTCAGCGGTCGCAACCAGTTCAACGCAACGGAATTCACCGGCCAGATCGTCAATCCGACCATCGGCCTGCGAGCCGCCGAACCGTCGACCGGCAACGGCATTCCGGACACGACCTTCCTCAACGGCATCCGGAACAACAACATATCGGAGGGTGGCTTGCTGACGGCATCCTGCCCCACCTCAGCCGCTTCGGGAGAATCTGCCGATGCGTTTGCGGCACGCCGTGCTGCGGCCTGTACCGGCCTCGCCAACCCCAACAGTTCGAATGCCCTCGCCCAGTTCGGCAGGACGTTCGTCTTCCAGCCCGACGGTTCGCTCATTGCCAACCCCTGCATTACCGACCTGCGCCCCTTCGGCTCAAGCAACTGCGTCGGCGGGCTCGGCTCGACTCTGCGCCTGACCGGGATGCTTTCGCCCGGGCTCGAACGGTATTCGGCGACGGTTCTGGCGCATTACGAGATTTCGCCCGCTTTCGATCCGTTCATCGAAGCGCGCTATGTCAACGTGACGGCCAACCAGGAAGGTCAGCCGACCTTCTTCAACAACACCTTCCGCCTCGAGAATCCGTTCCTGACGCAGCAGGCGCGCGATACGCTCGCCACCATCCTCACCTCGACTGCGCCTTCGACCACCTTTACCGCCCAGCGTTTCAACATCGATTTCGGCGGCCGAGGCGAAGACCACGAGCGTGAAACCTACTCGATCGTGGGCGGCGTTCGCGGCGAATTCAACGACGACTGGCGCTATGAAATTGCGGCCAATTACGGCAGGTTGGAAACCTATTACGAAACGGCCGGAAACCTTCTGCGTGCGCAATATGCCCGCTCGATCGATGCCGTGCGCAACAGCGCCGGCCAGATCGTTTGCCGCGTCAATGCCGATACGGACCTGACCAATGACGACCCGGCCTGCGTTCCGGTGAACCTGTTCGGTGACGGGGCCCCCAGCCAGGAAGCGCTCGATTACTTCCTCTACACGTCGAATCGTGTCCAGGAGGCGACCCTGCTCGACTTTACCGGCTATGTGGCCGGTGACCTCTCGCAGCTGTTCGAAATGCCGGCAGGGCCGATCGGTTTCGTCATCGGGGCAGAGTATCGCGAACAGGACTCTTTCGCTGCATACGATGAAACGACCCGTGACGGGCTTACCTTCCTGAACGCGATCGCCGATTTCGATCCGCCCAAGCTGAAGGTTACCGAAGTCTTCGGGGAAATAATCGTCCCGGTCCTCGAAGACCTGCCCTTCATGCGCGAACTGACCTTGGGTGCTGCCGGTCGTTATTCGGACTACAATGTCGGAGACACCGGTGGTGTGTTCGCCTGGAACGCCAATGCGGTCTATGCCCCGATCGAGGACCTGAAATTCCGTGTCGGTTACGCCGAAGCAGTTCGCGCTCCGACCCAGAGCGATCTCTTCTCCGCAGCCACGCAGACCTTCATCAACGGCTTCCAGGATCCCTGTAGCCAGACGCGCATCAACGAAAACCCCAACCGGACCAAGAACTGTGCGGATGCGGGCGTACCGACGACCCAGTCGTTCACCGTGGGAGGTGTGACGACCACCGAGCCGTTCACCAACATCCCGGCATCGGGCATCTCGGCCAATAACGGCGGCAACCCGAACCTTGCGGAAGAACGCAGCAAGAGCTGGACCATCGGTGCCGTGTTCGAGCCCCGTTTCCTTCGCGGCTTCTCGCTGACCGCCGACTATTACGATATCACCATCGATAACGTGATTTTCTCGCTGGGTGGCCAGCAGGTGATCAACCAGTGCTACGACAACCCTTCGGGCATCGACAACCAGTACTGCGCAGCGGTTTTCCGCAATGCCAACGGTACGCTCGCGGGCCAGTCGAACGTCATTCACGCAGGTACGACTGTTTCGCTCACTCCGACCGGTCCCTCGGCGCTAATCGCACCGTTCAACTTCGCGAAGCAGGAAACTTCGGGCGTGGACGTGGACATGAGCTACGTTTCGGACCTGTCTGCGGACCTCAAGCTCTCGCTCCGCGGCCTGTTGTCCTACGTCATCAAGCGCAACAATTATACCGACGTAACCGATCCGGAGTTCTACGATCGCCAGAAGAGCGAGCTCGGTGATCCGGAATGGCAAGGTCAGCTTTCGGCAAACCTCGAGACCGAGAAACTGAATTTCGGTTACCGCATGCGCTACATCGGCAAGCAGACGGTCAGCGGCAATTACGAGACGATGTTCTCCGTACAGGGCCGCGATCCGCTCAATCCCGACGCGCTTCCCTTCGCGTGGTACCCGGATGTGACCTATCACGACTTCCGTCTGGATTTCGAACCGAACAAGAACGGCAAGTTCTACATCGGGGTGGACAATGCTTTCGACAAGCTGCCTCCGTATGATCTCCTCGGCACGGAAGCAGGAAACCCGTTCACGCCAGTCGGCCGCTTCTTCTACGCCGGGTTCGAGCGAAGCTTCTGACGCCTAACTGAGAAACTCTTCTTCGGGATTCGAGGTGACGCCAAGCGGGCTGGAACCGGACTCCTAGCGGGTCCACCCGGTCACCAACCCCGGAGAAAAGAGGGCACTCCAGCCCAAGCACTAAGCCGGAAGGGTCCACCCTTCCGGCTTTTCTTTTTGGCCCGAAGGCCGGGCGAAGGATTATCGCTCGTCCGGTGTCGGCAAGTGGACTAGGGTCGCCTGATGACCGATCATCGACCCGATGGCTCCCAGTCGCGCCGCGTCCTCGTCCTGGGGGGCACGGGAACGATCGGACGAGCCACCGTGCAAGAACTCGTAGCACGTGGACATCAGGTGGTTTGCATCGTCAGGCCTCACAGGGACGATGGCGACGCCCTTATACCATCGCCAGATGATCCCGACCTCGCGGGAGCGGAAATTCGGCCGGTGGATGCGACCGACGCCGATGCACTTCGGGACGACGGTTTTCGGGGCGAACGGTTCGATGTCCTGCTTTCCTGCCTCGCATCACGAACCGGAATTCCGGAAGACGCCTGGCGTATCGATCACGACGTGCATGTCGCCGCTCTCGAGCAGGCGAAAGCGGTCGGTATACCGCACATGATCCTGCTTTCTGCGATATGCGTGCAAAAGCCTGTCCTCGCCTTCCAGAAAGCGAAGCTGGCCTTCGAGCGAGCCCTCGTCGCCTCGGGGCTCGAATACTCGATCGTCCGGCCCACCGCATTCTTCAAATCGCTTTCTGGACAGGTCGAACGGGTGCGGCGTGGAAAACCCTTCCTCGTGTTCGGCGACGGCACGTTGACGGCGTGCAAGCCGATAAGCGACGCAGATCTGGG
>CAYOWF010000019.1:0-7895 GCA_964407585.1 uncultured Qipengyuania sp. | reverse complement strand
ATACTATGCATTTTGTATGCTAACACCGCTGGATTAGAAAAATATATCGTAAACGTATAAGAAAGGGATCTGCGATATAAAAAGGCATTGCAAGAGTCTCGAAGAGGCGTTTGCCAAGAAAAGCCGGGGGCCGTGAGATGAGAAGGAACGAGACATCCTTTGTCTCGAATTGTGTAGTCAGCGATTCATCTGCTGACGCTTTCTTCGCATGCAAATTCGCTACGCTCGCCCTTCTTCGTATTGACGGAGGTCTACCTTGAAGGGTTTGGTTTTCAGGACATTTTACGAATTTTGCGAAGCGCATCATGGAGAAGAACTTCTCGATGAAGTGGTCGAAGCCGCGGATCTTCCGAACGGTGGAGCCTATACGACGGTCGGCACCTATCCGTACCCGCATATGGAAGCCCTGCTGGGTGCATTTCTCGATCGTACGGGAAAGCCGCTGAAGGGGACCCTCGAGGAGTTCGGTGCCTTCTGTTTCAGCAAGTGGGTCAGGAGCTGGCCCGACGAATTCGAGGGCAAGGAACTGTTCGACGTCCTTTCGACCGTGGATGAATTCCACGAGAAGCAAGTGAGGAAGCTGTACCCCGACGCCGAGTTGCCGTCGTTTCGCGTTGAGTCGCGGACCGAGACCGAGCTTGTCCTGGGCTACCGCAGCAACAAGCCCCTGTCCGATCTCGCGGCCGGGGTAATCAACGGTGCCGGATTGCACATGGGACATCCCGTGCGCCTGCATCAGGAACCCGCCCACGACGATGATGGCGACTATGTCCGCATCACGATCACCAGCGCCAAATAACGCTCTGCCCCCGGGCGCGGAGGAGGTCGAAACCCTTCTCGAGCGGCTGCGCAGGCTGGAATTGCGGTGTGCGCGCGAATGTGCGGCCCGCGAAGAGGCCGAAAGCCTGCTCGAAACGAAGAGCCTCGAACTCTTCAAGCTGAACCAGCACCTGGTGGCTCTCAATAACGAATTGGAAGCGCGCGTGGCCTCTCGCACCGCCGATCTAACGGAAGCGAAAGAGGCGGCGGTCAAACTGCTGGAAACGGATTTTCTCACGAAACTGACCAGTCGGTACGGGTTTCATAAGAAGATCAATACTTTAATTGAGCGAAAGCAGGCGCGCGATACGCAGTTCTCATTGCTCTTGCTCGACATCGACAATTTCAAAGCCATCAACGACACCTACGGGCATGGCATCGGCGACGAAATGCTTTCCCAGATCGCGGCGCGCATTTCTCTGATTGCCAGACGCAGCGACTGCGTGGCCCGGCTGGGCGGTGACGAACTGGCCATCCTGTTCGAAGACACAACCGCCGAAGATGCCGAAGAAGCCGCAAGTCGCATACTGGAAAGCTTCGGGGCGAGCTTCAACTGCCATGGCCTGACGATGAGCTGTACCGCATCTATCGGGATCTCGAGCTTCCCGGACCACGCGACGTCGGCGCAAGACCTCCTGCGGGCCGCAGATCTTGCCCTGTACAAATCCAAGGTCGAGGGCCGTGACAGGGCGATCGTGTTTTCGAACCAGTTGCTGGATGACCAGCGGCTTCGCCACCGAAACGAATCCGATCTCAAGAATTCGATCGAGGCCTCGGCTATCGAAGTGTGGTTTCAGCCCATCGTCGATATCAGGACGGGAAGGAACAGGGCGGTTGAGGCGCTGGCCCGAATGCAGGGCCAGGACGGGCTCTACCTGCCGCCAAGCGTCTTCATCCCATTGGCTGAAGAAACCGGGCTCGTTCACGACCTCGGGCGACAAGTGTTGCGGAATTCGATGAACAGCGCGCGGGTCTGGATCGACAAGGGTCTGATCGACCTGGTTGCCGTGAATGTCTCCGCCCATGAGTTCCACGCGCCGTTCTTCGCTGACGATGTGATCGAAGTCCTCGCCGAAGCAGACATTCCCGGAGACCGGCTGGTGCTTGAAATCACGGAGAGCGTGATGGTGGCCGAAATGGACCGGGTGAAAGACGTCATGAATCGGTTGATCGCACATGGCGTCAAATTCGCCCTCGACGACTTCGGAGCCGGCTACACCAACCTTGTCTATCTCCGGCAATTGCCCATTTCGAAGGTCAAGCTGGACCTGAGCCTGCTCGCTTCGGTGGCAGAGGACACGAAGGCGCAGGCCATCCTTCGCCACACGGTTGCCATGTGCAAGGAACTGGGCATTCGCACCGTGTGCGAGGGTATTGAGGAACAGGCCCAGCTCGAGTTTCTCCAGTCCATCGGCTGCGATTTCGGGCAGGGGTACCTGCTTGGCCGTCCCATGGAGGTGGACCAGCTTTCCGCGACCTTGAACAAGGGGCCCAGTCGCCTGATTACGCAGAACTGAAAAGTTACTGCCCTGGTGCCGAGCGGCTGGCGGGGAAACGTGATCCGCCTCCAGGTGCACCCCCGGCGGAATGTCTCGCCCGGATTCGAAATTCGCCCGCTTGGCTGTGGCCAAGGGGCGAAGTTCGTGTCGCTGCCTTCAGGTTAGGCGACGGCCCGATAGATCCGGCCGGGCCATTGCAAGGATGGCCCGGCCGGGTTGCTGTCAGGCGTCGGGATTATCGGCATCGCCGCCTTCTTCCGGTTCCTCCTGCGAGGTCGAGCCGTTCGCACTGCCGGCAATAAGGGCATTGCCATTGGCTGCGAGGTCGGCTGCCGGGATGGTGGTGAGACCGTCGCGGGTCTGGACGACCAGCTCGCGGATTTCACCGCTACGCGCGGCGACGATATCGCGAACCATGCCGAGCTGTGCGCCCGAAGGCAGTGTCACCGGCATGCCGGGAGCGACTGCGAAAGCGCCTTCGCCTGCTGCGGCGCCGCTACCTGCGACTGCGAGCATCGAATTGCCGATCGATCCTGCACCCGAAGCTGCGCCACTCGCCGAACCGGCAACATTGCCTGCCTGGTTGGGGAGAGCAGACGCCTGGCTTGCGAGACCGCTGGCGGCGTTGCGCGCCGTGCCGACTGCGGGGGTCGCAAGATTGCGAACCTGCATGACGCCTTCACGCGTACGTCCGACAGCACCCTGCGCCGTGTCGCGAACCGCATCGGTACCGATCAGCTGTGCATTGGCGCTGCCCGAGCCCGAAGCGTTGCCCGACGCATCGGCGTCGCCGCTCATCGTGCCCAGCGGGCTCTCGATCAACTGTCCGGCGGTGGTATCGAGACCGGCGTCGAGCGAGCGTTCGATCGAGACATCGCCCGAACGACGATCGACATTCTGGTCGCCGCTGGTGCGGGCATCGCCGCGCAGCGTACCGCGAGTGGTCGAGCGGATCGTATCGGTCGATGAACGAAGGGTCGAACCGGCAGCGCCGGAGATCGTGCCGGTCACGCCGCCAAGACCGCCACCGCCGCCGAGGAGCTGGGCATGGGCCGGTGCTGCGAAAAGAGCGACGGCAGAAGCTGCAAGCATAAGATGTTTCATCGTATGTCCTTTCGTTGTGCGGATGCGGGGAGTGGAGTTGTGTTGCATCCGCTTGAAAGGAAAACGGGCGGGGTCGTGGGCTTAATCCAAACTTTTTCGAAAAATTTTCAGCGCCCCCGGCACGAGGCGCAAACCAGGCCGCGCCCGAATGTGTCGTCCGTACCGTCGGGGCCGAGGTCGATCGCTTCTTGGTCGAGAGTCGTGCGCCAGCTGCGCCCGGCCGCAATCGCGCTGGCCACCCGCGCCGCAACAAGCGGGGTCGCGAAGGAGGTTCCGCGCAAACGGATACGCTTACCCTTGGCATCGAGCCCGCGTATGTCCGCGCCGGGAGCGGTGTAGTCGAGATGAAGCGCACGCCCGGCTTCGATGAGCGCACGGCGCTTCCTGTCGACCGCCGAAACCGCCACTACATCCTTATAGGAAGCGGGATAGGCAGGCGGCGCTGCCGGTCCGTCGTTGCCAACTGCAGCCACTACCACGACACCCTTGCGCTGCGCCGATGCGATCGCGCGTTCGAGGACCGAGTTGCGCGGTCCGACCAGGCTGATGGTGACGACCTTGCTGCCCTGTCCGACGAGCCAGCCCAGCCCCTTCGCCATGGCGAGCGCATTGCCGCCCGCCTTGTCGGTTCCGTAGACGTCGGCGACGCGAATGTCGCGGACTCCGGCACTTGCGAGCAGCGATGCGACGGCGCTTCCATGATTGCTCGGATAGGGCGCGCCCTCGGCGAAGCCGCGCGTTTGGCCAACCGGCACCGAATCACCCGTCGCGCCGTCGATCATGCCTACCGGTACCGAGGCCGAACCAGCCGCAGCTGAAGCGGAAGCAGCAACCAGCGCCGCGCCATCCTGTACACCGGACTGGAAATGGAGGTTGTCGGCGGCGATCTCCGCTTTGGGCAGCAATCTGCCCAAAGCTTCCTGCGCCTCTTCGAGCGACATATCTTCGGAATAGCCTATACGGATGATCTCGAAATCGAGGCCTTCGACCGTTTCGCGATTCAGCAGCTCGAACTTTTCGGCGGGCAAAGTCGCCAGGATCGCCGGATCGGCATCCATGACCAGCAGTTCGCCCCGTCGTGCGGGTTCGCCCCGAAGGTCGAGGTCGACCCTGTCGCGATTCACGCGGGCGAACCGTTCGATCCGGCTGATGCGATCGCGTGCAAGTTCCTCGACCGCGCGCGTCGTTTCATCGACCGTATCGAGCAGCGGGCCGGTGACGTCGCCCACGCGAGGCAGTTGGACACCGGGCAGCGATATCTGCGCAGCCAGCGGTACTGCGAACGTCGCAATCATGGCAAAGATGAGGAAAATTCGGGGCATGGGCCTCTCGCTTATCGATTATTTTGCATTAAGCATGGATGAAACGCGCCACCGCATCCGTTTAATCCCCGGAAGGCAGAGATTCTGAGTACCTCTTTCGAATCCGACATGCTGGATCTGCTACCCAGATTGCGCCGTTTCGCGATCGGGTTGGCGGGCCATCCGTCGGACGGAGACGATCTCTGCCAGATGACCATCGAACGCGCGCTGGCCAATCGGTCCAAGTGGACGGAAGGCACGCGCCTCGACAGCTGGATGTACCGGATCATGCGCAATATCTGGATCGACGAAGGCCGCAAACAGACCCGCAGCCTCCAGACCTTCGTGGCCGAAGAGGCCGGGGTCGGTGTCGGCGGCGAGGGCGCACAGGAAGCATCGGTCGAATTGTCGAAAATCGACCGCGCCATGCAACAATTGCCCGAAGACCAGCGCGAAGCCGTGTTGCTCGTCATGGTCGAAGGCTATGCCTACAAGGAGGCGGCCGAGATCGTCGGCTGCCCGGTGGGTACGCTGAATTCGCGGCTCGTGCGTGGGCGCGATGCGCTCATGGGGCTGCTCGGAGAGGCACAATGACGATTACTCCCGAAGAATTGGCGGCCTTCGCCGATGGCGAACTGGACCAGGCGCGCGAGGCGCAAGTGGCTGAAGCCGTTGCCGCCGACGCGGAGCTTGCGCGCCAGGTCGAACGACATCGCCGGATGAAATCCATGCTGGGCGACCATTACGCCCCGATCGCCGAAGGGCCCGTGCCCGATCGCCTCGCTCAACTGCTATCCGAGCCTCGCGAAGCCGAAGTCGTAGACTTCGCCGCCGCGAAGGAGCGGCACGAGGCGAAGCGCCGGATACCGCGCTGGGGCTGGGTCGCCGGACCCGCCCTCGCGGCCTCGCTTGCGCTCGCGGTTTTCCTGCCGGGCGGCGAAGGATCTTCCGGCTATGCCGACCAGCAGCTTGCCGACACGCTCGACGGGCAGCTTGTGGCCGAACAGGAAGCCGGCACTTCGACGCGCATACTTCTCTCTTTCCGGGACGAGAGCGGCCAGTACTGCCGCGCTTTCAGTGGCGATGCCGGTGGCGGTATCGCCTGTCGGGACGACGAAGGCTGGAAGCTGGAAGCTCTCGGCGAAGGCAGCGAGGCCGGGTCGACCGATTACCGGATGGCGGGCGCCGACGACACTGAAATCCTGGCTCTCGCCCAAGAGATGGCGCAAGGCCCGGCCCTCGATGCGGAAGAGGAAGCTGCCGCACGGGACAGCGGCTGGCGCTAGGCCGGCAATCCAAGTGCACACTGCAAAATTCCAATTGGGAACAACAATAAAGGAAGGACCGGCGGGACGACCGGTCCTTCCTTGCGATTGGCCGTGCAGGGATGGGCACGGCCCGGGAGGAGAGAGGTTTATTCGACTACGATCACGCGGCCCAAGCGGTGTCCGCGTTCGGCCATTTCCTTGATGTAATGTTCGCGTTCGCCGCGAAGTTCGTGGGCATATTCTTCCCAGGCATCGCGCAGGTCCTCGACGTCGCTGGCACGGCGCAGGTCGCTGCTGAGCTCTTTCTGCGCCTCGGTCACGTCGATGCGGTAATCGAACCAGAACCGGTTCTCGATGCCGGCGATGGGAAAGGTGATGATCCGTGCTTCCTCGTCGCGGGCCATTTGCTCTTCATGGAGCATCGGGACGGCGGCGGTGGCAGCGGTAGCGATGCCGAGGGCTATCATCGGCAGGGCGGTGAGTTTTTTCATTTGCATTCTCCTTGGTTGCGGCATGCCCCTTTGCTTGCCGCTTGGAAGGAGAACGGACGGGACGGATCGCTTAATCCATCGTCGTGAAATTTTTTGGATGTGAGTGCGCCCCGCCACCGAACTGCCACGCCGTCTTTGCAAGTGTATTCAGGAAAGGGTGCATCATGCCTGGCGGAAGGCCCAGCGTAGCGTACGCGCGGCTCCCCATGCCGCAGCGCGAGCCGGAATCGCGCCCAGTCCCGGTCGATCGAGTCCGAGCATCGAGCGGGCGAAAGGAGGCAGAAGCGCGATGCTTTCGGAAACGATCGCCTTCTGGAGTGCGGGCGGTGCGCCTTCCGGCTTGATGCTCACCACGAACTGCGCGACTTCTCTCGCTTCGGGGCTGGAGCGCAGATCCTCGCGCAATTCGCGGAAGATGGCTTCGGCCTCGCGCCGGTCGGTGGGAATGGGGTCGGCACCCAGCGCCTTCGCCACCACGGCGAACTGGCGAAAATATTCGTCCTGCTCGTGGCCGGGCATGTCCGGCCGCGTCACGCGTTTGTAGCCGGCGAGGAAGCTCGTCGCCTCTGCGACGTGGACCCAGGCCATTACGCGGGGATCGGTGGCAGAATAGGGCGAACCGTCGGGCAATGTGCCTTTCACGCTGCGGTGAATGCGGTTGACCCGTTCGATCGACTGCATGGCAATGTCGCGATGTGCGAAAGTGGTGTCGGTGATGAAATGCGCCGTGCGTGCCAGCCTGCCGTGCATGTCGCTGCGGAAATTGGAGAAATCGAGCACTCCCTGCAAGGCATGCGGGTGGAGCATCTGGAGGAAAAGCCCGCGAATACCGCCTACCATCATGCCCACGATATCGGCATGCACCATGCGGATGGGACTGTCCTTCTCGAACAGTGCCTCGTCCGAGACGCCGCGGGGCTGGGCCTTGCCGTCGCCTTCGTTGAAAGTCGCCCGGACTTTCTCGACCAGCTTGCTGCGCAGGGCTTCGGAAAATTTGGGCGGCGGCATCGGTATTGCTTGCCCGATCCGGGGAGGATTGTCAGCCTTCGATACGTTTTCCCTTGCAATGGGCATTGCGGGAGGCGCGCACCTCATCTAACCCGCCCACGATATGAACGAGATGACCGACAAGACCTTCGAACCCTCCGCCAAGACCGTCCTCGCCGCACCCGACACCGAGGTGGACGTGCGCGAGACCTTCGGGATCGACATCGACTGGAAGGTGCCCGCCTTCTCCAAGCCCGATGCGCGCACTCCCGATCTCGATGAAGCCTATGTCTTCGATGCGGATACTACCCTGGCGATTCTCGCCGGCTTTGCGCACGATCGGCGCGTGATGGTGCAGGGCTATCACGGTACCGGTAAATCGACCCACATCGAGCAGGTTGCGGCACGCCTCAACTGGCCGTGCAT
>CAYOWF010000018.1:0-18803 GCA_964407585.1 uncultured Qipengyuania sp. | reverse complement strand
TGATGAGCACCACGTTGCGGAAATCGACCGTCTTGCCGTGATGGTCGGTCAGGCGACCGTTATCCATCACCTGCAGGAGGATGTTGAACAGGTCGGGGTGCGCCTTCTCGATTTCGTCGAGCAGCAGCACGCAATGCGGGTTCTGGTCGATCGCATCGGTGAGCAGGCCGCCCTGGTCGTATCCGACATAGCCCGGAGGCGCACCGATCAGGCGCGAAACGCTGTGGCGCTCCATATATTCGGACATGTCGAAGCGCTTGAGCTCGATGCCCATGATGCTGGCGAGCTGGCGCGCGACTTCGGTCTTGCCGACGCCGGTCGGGCCGGAGAACAGGAACGAGCCGATCGGCTTGTCCGGATCGCGCAGGCCGGCACGGCTGAGCTTCATCGCGGTCGACAGCTTGTCGACGGCTGCGTCCTGCCCGAACACGACGTGCTTCAGGTCGCGGTCGAGGTTCTGCAGGGCCTTCTTGTCGTCGCTGGACACCGATTTGGGCGGGATGCGCGCCATCGTCGCGATGACGGCTTCGATTTCCTTGGAAGTGATCTTTTTCTTGCGGCGGCTGGGCGGGACCAGCATCTGCATCGCGCCGACTTCGTCGATCACGTCGATCGCCTTGTCGGGCAACTTGCGGTCGTTGATGTAGCGCGCCGACAGTTCGACCGCGGTCTTGAGCGCATCGGGCGTGTACTTGACCTTGTGATGCTCTTCGAAGGCGGTGCGCAGGCCCTTGAGGATGGCGATCGTATCCTCGATCGTCGGCTCGTTGACGTCGATCTTCTGGAACCGCCGCAACAGGGCGCGATCCTTCTCGAAGTGGTTGCGGAATTCCTTGTAGGTGGTCGAACCGATGCAGCGGATCGCACCGCTCGACAGCGCGGGCTTCAGCAGGTTCGAAGCGTCCATCGCGCCGCCGCTGGTGGCGCCGGCCCCGATGACCGTGTGAATCTCGTCGATGAAGAGGATCGCCTCGGGCATGCCTTCGAGTTCGTTGACGACCTGCTTCAGGCGCTCCTCGAAATCGCCGCGATAGCGCGTGCCGGCCAGCAGCGCGCCCATGTCGAGCGAGTAGATCACCGCTTCTTCGAGTACGTCGGGCACGTCGCCCTCGACGATCTTGCGCGCCAGGCCTTCCGCGATCGCCGTCTTGCCCACGCCCGGATCGCCCACGTAGAGCGGGTTGTTCTTCGAGCGGCGGCAGAGGATCTGCACCGTGCGGTCCACTTCGGGACCACGGCCGATCAGCGGATCGACCTTGCCGTCCTCCGCCTTCTGGTTGAGGTTGACGGTGAACTGGTCGAGCGCGGTTTCCTTCTTGTCACCCGGCTTGGCGTTTTCGGCGCCCGGCTCCGCGCCCTGCGCTTCTTCGGCACCCTGCGGCGTCTTGCTTTCGACCTGCTTGCCGCCCTTGCCGATGCCGTGGCTGATGTAACTTACCGCATCGAGCCGGCTCATGTCCTGTTGCTGGAGGAAGTAGACCGCATAGCTGTCGCGTTCGGAAAAGAGGGCGACGAGCACATTCGCGCCGGTCACGGTGTCCTTGCCCGAAGACTGGACGTGCAGGATCGCACGCTGGATCACGCGCTGGAACCCCGCGGTCGGCTGCGGGTCGGACCCTTCCTCGCTCTTGAGCGCCTGGTACTCCTGCTCGAGATATTGCTTCACCACGGCGGCCAACTCGTTCGTATCGACGCCGCAGGCGGTCATCACCGCCGTGGCATCCTCGTCGCCGATCAGCGCGAGGAGCAGATGCTCCAGCGTGGCGTATTCGTGACGCCGTTCGGCCGCATCGGTCAGCGCGGCATGGAGGGTCTTTTCGAGATTGGCGGCAAAACTTGGCATCTGGTCTCTACTTTCCGGGACTCGCCAAGGGGGCGAGACAAAGACAGGCTACCCCATGAAGGTTAGCCAAAGCTGTATGGTCCGAAGATATAGGGGCCGGGCGGCAGGATTGAAGGCCCCCCACCGACCCTATTCCTTGCGCCCGAAGAGCGCTTCGGCCTCGTCGCGGTGTGCCGCAGCCTTCAGTCGATGCGATTCGACCCGGGCGATCTCGGCTTCGAGCTGGGCGATGCGTTGCTGCAATTCGTCCTGCGAATAGGGCCCGAGGTCTTCGGCTGCGAGCTTGCTCGCGGCATCGCCCCTGGGGCGTGGACGATCATCGTCTTCCATGGCGTTCACAATCCACCGCAGCCCGGTTGCTGTCAACACGGCCGCAAGTTAATGCACCGTTCGCAAACGCGATGACGTCAGGCAATCAGGGGGTTCCTTTTGGCGACCGGCTTACCCAAGACAATGACTGCAATGGGTTACGACGAACCCGGTGGTCCGGACGTATTTCGCGCAGAAACCCTCCCGCTTCCCGAACCGGCCGAAAGCCAGGTGCTGATCGAGGTCGATCATGCCGGTGTGAACCGTCCCGACGTCATCCAGCGGCAGGGATTCTACCCGCCGCCGCCGGGGGCATCGCCGATTCCTGGGCTGGAAGTTTCCGGCAAGGTCGTCGCCATCGGCAAGGGCGTCTCGGCGGAAATGCTCAATCGCAAGGTGTGCGCGCTGGTAAGCGGCGGCGGCTACGCCGAATATTGCCTTGCCCATTCGGCGCATTGCCTTGCGGTCCCGCGGCACATGGACATGGCCGAAGCAGCCGCCATTCCCGAAACGCTGTTCACCGTGTGGCACAACGTCTTCGAGCGCGGCTTTGCGGCCGATGGCGATACGCTGCTCGTACATGGCGGCACCAGCGGCATCGGCACCATGGCCATCCAGCTTGCCAAGGCATTCGAGATGACAGTGATCACGACCGCGGGCAGCGAGGAAAAGTGCATGGCTGCCAGGGAATTGGGCGCCGACCTTGCGATCGATTACAAGACCCAGGACTTCGTCGAGGAAGTGAAGGCCTTTACCGACGGCAAGGGCGCCGACGTCATTCTCGACATGGTGTCGGGCGATTATGTCCAGCGCAATCTCGATTGCCTTGCCGAAGACGGGCGGCACGTGACCATCGCAGTGCTCGGCGGGCTGAAGGCCGAAATCAACATGGCCAAGCTTATGAGCAAGCGCCAGGTGATGACCGGCTCGACCCTGCGCCCGCGTTCGGACGAGTTCAAGGCGCTGCTGGCGGACGAAATTTACAACCACGCATGGCCGCTGTTCGAGGACCGCACGATTTCCCCCGTGATGGACGAGGTCTTCCCGCTGGCCGAAGTATCGGCGGCCCATGCGCGGATGGAAGCCGGCGATCACATCGGCAAGATCGTGCTCCAGGTCCGGGCGGCGGATTGACGCCAGATTGTAGCAATGCTTTGAATCCGTAACCGAAACGAGATTCAGCCGTAACAATTCCCTGCCATGGCTTGCCCCGACCAGGCTTCGGGGGATGACCCATGAGTGAGCTGCCCAATGATCTGTCTGCCTTCACCACCGTGGCGGGCTTCCCGCCGGTCGAACCGACGGTGCCCGAAAGGACCGTGGGCGAACGGCACAGATACCGGACAATCTGGATCAGCGACGTGCATCTCGGCACCAAGGGATGCAATGCCGAGCTCCTGATCGACTTCCTCGACCACACCGACAGCGAGACGATGTACCTCGTCGGCGACATCATCGACGGCTGGCGGCTGAAGAAGAAGTTCTACTGGCCTGCCGAGCACAACGACATCGTCTGGCGCATCCTCAAGCGCGCAAGGCGCGGCACGCGCATCGTCTATATCCCGGGCAATCACGACGAGATGGTCCGCCCGTTCAGCGGGTTGAATTTCGGCGGGGTGGAGATTGCCCGCGCCGCGTTCCACGAGACGGCCGACGGGCGCAAGCTGATGGTGCTCCACGGAGACGAGTTCGACACTATCATGCTCGCGCATCGCTGGCTCGCCTTCGTCGGTGACGCGCTCTACCACATGATGATGAAGCTCAACGGCTGGGTCGCGACGGTGCGAAAGTTGCTCGGCCTGCCCTATTGGTCGATTTCGAAGGCCGCCAAACACAAGGTCAAGAACGCGGTCGAGTTCATTTCCAAATATGAGGAAGTGGTCGCGCGCGCTGCCGGCGAGCGGGGTGTCGACGGAGTGGTCTGCGGACATATCCACACCGCCGAGATCCGCGACTTCATCCATGAAGGCCGCAAGGTCGAATATTACAACGACGGGGACTGGGTCGAAGGATGCAACGCTTTGGTCGAGCATTTCGATGGCACGATGGAATTGCTCCACTGGCCGGACGAAGTCGCGCGCCGCGAGACCGCGGTTGCCGGGAAAGAGCTGGAAGCTGCGTGACATTGCCCGCAGACGGCACCCCCGCGCAGCGCATCCCGACCGAGGCGCCCCAGCGCATCGCGATCGTCACCGATGCCTGGCTGCCGCAGATGAACGGGGTCGTGCGCACATTGACGACCACTTGCGACCTGCTGCGGGAGCAGGGTCACGAGGTCATGGTCGTATCGCCCGACCAGTTCGTCTCCATGCCATGCCCTACCTATCCCGAAATCCGCCTTGCGATCAGTCCCCCGGGCGCGATCTCCCGCAAGTTGCGCGATTTCGCGCCGGGCGCGATACACGTCGCCACCGAAGGCCCGCTGGGAGTGGCCGCTCGCCGCTATTGCGAGCGGAGCGGGACGCCGTTCACCACGGCCTATCACACCCAATTCCCCGAATATGTCGCGCGGCGTACGCATTTGCCGGCCAGGTGGTTCTGGAAATATATCGAGTGGTTCCATGCGCCCGCGCGCCGCGTGCTCGTCGCCACCGAGAGCATCCGCGCGGAACTGCGCGAGCATGGCCTCGGCAAGCTCCACCACTGGACCCGCGGTGTCGATCTCGCCTGTTTCGATCCGACTGCGCGGCCCCCGCAAGAGTTCGGCGATCTCCCGCGCCCGATCCAGCTCTATGTCGGCCGGGTTTCGGTCGAAAAGAACATCGAGGCGTTCCTCGGTGGAATCCACCCCGGCAGCAAGGTGGTGGTCGGCGACGGCCCCATGCTCGAGGCGCTTCGCCGCAAATACCCCGAAGTGCTGTTCATGGGGCGCAAGACGGGGACCGCGCTGGCCGGATGCTACGCCGGGGCCGATGTCTTCGTCTTCCCGAGCCGGACCGACACCTTCGGCCTCGTCATGATCGAGGCGCTCGCCTGCGGCACGCCGGTGGCGGCCTTCCCCGTGGCAGGCCCGCGCGATATCGTGACCGACGAGGTCGGCGCGCTTTGCGAAGACCTCGACCGGGCGATCGATGCGGCGCTCTATTCGGACCGGCGGGCCTGTGCCGAATACGGGGCGAAGTTCAGCTGGGAAGCGGCGACCGAGCAATTCCTCACCGGGCTGGCCGCGCTCGACGGCGACCCTTTGCCCGCCTGACACGCTACTGCTTGCCGAATCCGGCGCTCTCGCCTACATGATGCGTGCAACGGCCGCTCCGAAAGGGGCGGCCCTTCTATTTTCAGTCCTTCGAAAAGGCACCTTCAATGGCCGACCAACCCACCCCGCTGATGCCGCATGCGACCGCCACCTGGCTGGTCGACAATTCCGGCCTTTCCTTCGAACAGATCGCCGAATTCTGCGGCCTTCACATCCTCGAAGTCCAAGCCATGGCGGACGATCTCGCAGGCAGCAAATATACCGGCCGCGACCCGCTGCATTCGGGCGAATTGACGCAGGACGAAATCGCCAGGGGCGAGGCCGATCCCGAATACCGCCTCAAGATGCAGCGTGCGCCGGTCGCGGTCAGCCGCACCAAGGGGCCGCGTTACACGCCGGTCTCGAAGCGCCAGGACAAGCCCGACGGCATCGCCTGGCTGCTGCGCAACCATCCGGAAATCTCCGATGCGCAGATTTCCAAGCTGATCGGTACGACGCGCAACACCATCACCGCCATCCGCGAGCGGAGCCACTGGAACATCCAGAACATCCAGCCCAAGGATCCGGTGACGCTGGGCCTGTGCTCGCAGCGCGAGCTCGACGCCGTCGTCGCCAAGGCCGCCAAGAACCTTCCCGCTCCCGAAGAGAGCGAGGAAGTGGCAGCTCCGAGCGGCGCAAGCGACCGCGAGAAGCTGATCGAGGAACTGCGCGCCGAACGCGAAGCCAACACCAAGGCTGCCGCCGAAGCCGCGCAGGAAGCCGAGGCCGAAGCCTGGCTCACCGCCAAGCGTGCCGCCGAAGAAGGCGAAGAGGGCGCGAACGAAGCCTGAGCTTCCGTCGAGAGACACGCGAGGGCGGGCGGGGCGGCATGCTTCGCCCGCCCTTTTTACTTGCGTTTAAGCAGCGGTACGCCATGTCATTGACATGGATGTAAATAGCTACGCCTATCACCATCCCACGCCGTGGGATGCGCATTTCGAACCCGCCTGCCTGCCCGACATGCTGGCGGCGACGACCGCGAGGAACCCTGAGGCGCCCTTCCTCCATTTCCTCGGGCGCAGCTATTCCTATCGAGAAATCTTCGCCGAGGCGCAGCGCTTTGCCGCCGGCCTGATCGAGATGGGTGTCGAAAAGGGCGACCGGGTCGGCCTGTTCCTGCCCAATGTCCCGATCTACGCATCCGCCTATTACGGCGCGATGATGGCGGGTGCGATCGTGGTGAACTTCTCGCCGCTCTACACCGCCGAGGAGCTGAGCTGGCAGGTCGAAGATTCTGGCACCCGCCTTCTGGTTACGGTTGACGTGCCCGAACTGTACGACACCGCAGCGAAGGTGCTGGAAGATTCTAGTCTCGAGCGCCTTGTTGTCGGGTCGCTTGCGGATATGCTGCCCACGCTCAAAGGCGTGGCGTATAAGCTCTTCAAGCGTGCACAGATCGCGAAGCTGCCTAAGAGCAATTTGGGCACCGCTATCCGCAGATGGTCCGATGTTCAGTCCGATCTCGCTTGGGCCAACTGGCTCGATGGCCGACCGCCGCAGCTGCCCGAGGTCGATGTCGAGAAGGACATTGCGCTCCTGCAATATACGGGCGGCACCACCGGACGCCCCAAGGGCGCCATGCTCGGCCATGCGCAGCTGTCGATGAATGCCCAGCAGGTCGCCGGGCTCAATCCCTTCGGCACTCTGTCGGAAGAGGTCTTCATGGGCGCGCTGCCCTTCTTCCATGTCTTTGCGAACACTGCGCTACTCAACCACGCCATGGTCACGGGCGCATCGATCGCCATGGTCCCGCGGTTCGACGCTGGCCAGGTGCTCGACACGATCCAGACGTATCGAACCACCGGCTTTCCCGGCGTGCCGACCATGTTCCAGGCCCTGCTCGACCATCCCGCGCTGGCGAAGACCGACGTGTCCTCGCTCAAGGTGTGCATTTCGGGGGGCGCGCCCATGCCCGCGCGGGTCCACGACCGGTTCGAGGAAGTCACCGGTGTGCGCGTGGTCGAAGGCTACGGGCTGACCGAAAGCTCTGGCGTGGTATCGGCCAATCCCTACAGGGGCGTGCGCAAGAAAGGCACGATCGGCCAGCTCGTCATGGGCACCGAAATCCTGCTGCTCGACAAGGAAGACCCGGAAAAGCTCGCCCCGCCAGGCGAACCGGGCGAACTCGCCATCCATGGTCCGCAGGTCATGCTCGGCTATTGGAACCGGCCCGAAACGAACAACGACACGTTCGTGGAGCATGAGGGCAAGCGCTGGCTGCGCACGGGCGATGTCGCGGTGATGGACGAGGACGGCTTCCTCAAGATCGTCGATCGCATCAAGGACATGATCGCCGTAGGCGGATTCAAGGTCTTCCCCAGCCAGGTCGAAGACGTGCTGCTCGAACATGAAGCGGTGAAGGAAGCGCTCGTGATCGGCCAGCCCGATCCCTATCGCGGCGAGTCTCCCTATGCCTATGCCGTGCTCGATCCGGGCGCCGACATTACGGCGGAGGAGCTGAAGGACTGGCTCAATGCCCGCGTCGGCAAGCACGAGCGGGTGGAACAGGTTGTCCTGCGCGATGCCCTGCCCAAGACCATGATCGGCAAGCTCGATCGCAAGGCCCTGCGCGCGGAAGTCGGCATCGGCGCATAAAGAGAGAAGGCCGTCCCCGCTTCGTGGCGGGAACGGCCTTCATCCTCTCGAACCGGAAACCTTAATTAGCGAGCTGCAGCTCGGGCTTGGCGTTGCCATCGGATGCCGAGGTCGACGCGGAAGCGGGTGCGGCGGAAGGCGCGCTCTTCTTCGGGTCGCGGTGGGCGAAGCGGCCTTCGACCTGCGCCCCCTGCTCGATGGTCAGCGCATCGTAGAACACGTCGCCGGTAATCCTGGCGGTCTTGAGGATCACCAGCTCGCGCGCGGTGATCGATCCTTCGACCGTTCCGGCGAGGCGGGCGGTCTCTGCTTCGACTGCGCCGGTAACCTTGCTGGTTTCGCCCTGGACGAGGCTGGTGCAGGCGATGTCGCCTTCGATATTGCCGTCGATGTGGAGGTCGGCAGAGGCCTTGATGTCGCCCTTGATGGCGAGGTCCGAACCGAGGACGGAGAAAGTACTGCTGTTCTTGGAAGCCATGGGGGCGTTTCGTCCTGGATTAGTGGGCGGCGTGGGCGAGCTCTGGGGCTCGGCGGATTTCTTCGAGAACATTGGGGGCTGTCTCCAGGAAGGTGCGGGGATTAACGGCCCGTCCGTTGATACGGACCTCGAAGTGCAGGTGCGGACCCGTCGAACGGCCGGTGCTGCCCATCTTGGCGATGGTTTCGCCGGCTTCCACCCGGTCGCCGACCTTGGCGTCGAACCGCGAGAGGTGGGCGTAGCGCGTCATCAGGCCGTTGCCATGGGTGATTTCGACCGTGTTGCCGTAACCGCCCTTGCGGCCGACGAAGCTGACGCGACCCTTGGCGGCGGCGTAGATCGGGGTGCCGGTGGCGCCGCGGAAGTCGAGGCCCTTGTGCATGGCGGCGCGGCGATTGAACGGGTCGCGGCGATAGCCGAAGCCCGAGGAGATCATGTCGCGGCGGGCCGGGGCGAACTGCGGGACGCCGTCGAGCGCGTTTTCGAGCGCCGACATGCGCGCCATCGAGAGACCGAGACGTTCGAAGCGCGGGTCGATATTGCCCTGCGCATCGGTGGCGAGGCCTTCGAGCGGACCACCCATCGCCTGGCGTTCGCTGCGGCGAATGACGGCATCGGGGTTGAGTTCGAGCTTCTTGAGCGCGGCCGCGGCGCGCTCGGCGCGCCAGTCGGCATAGCGGGTCAGGCCTTCGACGACGGCCAGCTGGCGCGCTTCGATGCGGGCGAGCACGGCGGCCTGCGGGAAGGCCGCGCTGACCTTTTCGACGGTGGCGGCGGCTTCGCTGGAGGAATCGCTGATCTTGCTGTCGACCTTCATGTCGGCGGGCAGCAGCTCGGCAACGCCTTCGATGAATTCCATGCGGCGATCGAGATCGGTGCTGACAGCCTCGAGATTGTCGCCATAGGCGGCGAGGCGTTCTTCCGAAGTGGCGACCTTGGCTTCGCGGCTGAGCAGGCTCATGCGGTCGGCGCTGGCACTGTACTGCGCCCAGCCGGCCACCGCGAGCGATACCGCCCAGACGAGTGCGACGAAGACGGCCGTGGAGGCGGCCACCTTCTGCACACGCGACGAAATGGTGATGAAGCGAACCTGGCCTTCCGAACGCATGAAAAATTCGCGATCCGGAAACCAGCTGTTGATTCGGCTTGCCCAGCCTACTTTGGCTTGTGAAGTGTCCAAAACGACCCGTCCCTTGGTCTCTTATCCCTGACACAGGTCGTATGGGAGAATCCTAACAAAATCGAATCCCTGTTCCCGTGGAATCCATGAGTTGAGTGGTGAATGCGGTGAAGCGTTACATCGCTGCAAAATTTTTGAAAAAGTGCAGGATTAAAAAGTTTCAAAAGTCTTAACCATGTTGCCCCGAATCGAGAACGTTCACACGGCCTGACAGCGTGGCGACGACCTGATAGGCGAGACGTATGGAAATGGCCGGAAACCGCTGATTCGCATGGGGATGCGCGCCACTCGTATCGGACTGCTCGGCGGCAGCTTCAATCCCGCGCACGGCGGCCATCGCCGAATCTCGCTTTTCGCGCTGCAGGCGCTGGGCCTCGATGAGGTCTGGTGGCTCGTTTCGCCGGGCAATCCGCTGAAGCCGCGGTCCGGGATGGCGCCGCTTGCCGCCCGTTTCGCTTCCGCGACACGGCAGGCCAGGCGCGCACCCATTCGGGTGACGGCGATCGAGCGCGAGCTGGAAACGCGCTACACGGTCGATACGCTGGGCGCCCTTAAACGCCGTTATCCCGGGCGCGATTTCGTCTGGCTGATGGGGTCGGACAATCTGGCGCAGTTCCACCGCTGGAAGGATTGGCGCGGGATTGCGCGCACCATGCCGATTGCAGTCATCGCGCGGCCCGGCTATGATGGCGTTGCCGTCGCAAGCCCCGCGATGGCCTGGCTCGGTCGCTTTCGCGTTTCCGCAGTCAGTATTCGAAATGGGGGCGAATGGAGCGCACCGGCACTGGTGACATTGCGTTTCGATCCCGACCCGCGTTCGGCTACGGCGATCCGCCGCGCCGATCCCGACTGGGCATCGCGCCACGCCGGTTCTTCCCTGCGAGACCAGGTGACTCATCGTCCGATACCGTCGGAGGAGGAAACGGCCACGCCATGAAGAGCGTTGTCCTTTCCATGATGCACCCTATCTCTGGGGCCACCAAACTCAGGAGTAGTACAACCGCCTATGACTCAGGCGCATACAGACCCGGCTGTCTCCGGGACGCAATCGGCCACGGTCATTCGCATGAATGACGCCGACAAGAAGGAACTGCTCGATTTCGTGCTGCAACAGCTCGACGACGACCAGGCGCAGGAGGTCGTGAGTATCGACCTTGAGGGCAAGAGCTCGATCGCCGATTACATGGTGATCGCTTCGGGCCGCTCGACTCGCCAGGTCGCCTCGATCGCGCAGAAGCTGGCCGAAAAGCTCAAGCAGAACGGCTATGGCCCGGTGAAGCTCGAAGGGCTTCCGGCGGCCGACTGGGTGCTGCTCGACGCGGGCGACATCGTGGTCCACCTGTTCCGCCCCGAAGTGCGCAGCTTCTACAATCTCGAACGCATGTGGGCGTTCGGCGACGCCCCCCCGGTGGCCGGTACGGCGTAGCTTGCTTTTCGCTCGCGCCCCCGCGCGAGCGTTCTCGGTGCCGTTTCGACGCGTTCCGCGTCGAGCACCTGCGGGCGGGCGGTCGCCCTCCGACCGCCATGACCGGGAACCGGTGCGATTTCAGGGGTTGGTCTTTGCTTCTTCACGTCATCGCTCGCGGAAAGATCGCCCGGTCTCCGGAGGCCGAGCTCGTCGCGCGCTATGAGAAGCGTATCGCCTGGCCGGTGAAATTTACCGAACTGCCCGAAACCGGCGGGCGCATTCCCGACCCGCAGACCCCGTTCAAGACCGTGCTGCTGGACGAGCGCGGGAAGGACATCTCTTCCGAAAAACTGGCGGAAACGCTTGAACGCTGGCGCGATGACGGCATGCGCGAATGCCGGTTCGTGCTGGGCGCTGCCGACGGCCATTCGCAGGAAGAGCGGCAGGAGGCGGACCTGCTGCTGGCATTCGGGAAGGCGACCTGGCCGCACCTCCTGGCCCGCGCCATGCTGGCCGAACAGCTTTACCGGGCGACGACGATCCTCGCCGGTCACCCCTACCATCGCAGCGGATAATCGGGCATCACGGGTCCGAGACCTATCGACGTCATGAACCGTATCGCCGCCCTTCTCCTTGCTACCGTACTCACGATTATCGTGGGATTGCAGGGCTTTGGCCCGCTAACTGCGCAAGGTGCTTCAAGCACTTCCAATGCCGACGAAGCGCGCGAGGCCCTGGCCATCGCGCGGCAACAGCAACGCAATGCGCGCCTGCGGGCGGAACGGCTCGAAGACCGGAGCGCACGTGCCGAAGAATCCTCGGCCAAGGCGCAAGCCGCCGCCGCCGCGCTGGCCGCACGCGTGCAGCAGGCCGAAGCCGACGTCGCTGCCGCCGAAGCCGAGCTCGCACTTGTCGAGCGCGAACGCCGCGCCCTGTCGCGCGACCTCGCGCAGCGCCGCGAACCGCTCGCCCGGCTGACCGGGGCCTTGCAAACCATGGCGCGGCGCCCCCTCGTGCTCGCCGCGCTCCAGCCGGGTTCTCTGCAGGACGTCGTGCACACGCGTGCAGTGCTCGGCAGCGCAATTCCCGTAGTCCGTCGGCGGACCGCCTCGCTGCGCGGCGAACTCGACCGGGCGCGCGCTCTGGAGCAGGAACGACGCCAGTTCGTCGCAAGCCGCCGCACGGCCGAACGCACGCTCGGCGAGCGGCGCAGCGATATGGTCGCGCTGGCCGAGCAACAGCGGGTCATTGCCGAGCAGGCGGCAGGCGGAGCCAATCGCGAAGCCGAACTGGCCATGGAACTGGCCGAGGAATCGCGCGATCTCGACGCGCTCGTCGGCAGGCTCGAACGGTCCGCGACGCTGCGGCAGCGCCTCGCGGCGCTCGATGGTCCCGTTGCCCGCCCTTCCGGAACGGGAAGCGCCAGCCTGCCGACGCGCGCCTCCGCGCAGCCGGCGCCTGGCGGTAGCCTCGATACCTACCTCCTCCCCGTCGCCGGTCGTGTGACCGGGGGATTCGGCGAGGCGACCGACGCGGGTGGTCGCAGTTCGGGCATCACCATCGGGCCGCGCCCGCAGGCGCAGGTCGTCGCTCCTTCGGGCGGACGCGTGGCCTTTGCCGGCCGATACGAAGGCTACGGCCGTATCGTCATCCTCGAACACGAAGGCGCATGGACGAGCCTCGTCACGGGGCTGGGGAGCCTTGCCGTCACCACCGGGCAGGACGTGACAGCCGGTTCGCCGCTCGGCCTCGCCGCCCGCACTGCGCCCGAGATCGGGCTCGAACTTCGCCGCGAGGGTACGCCGGTCAATCCGCTCGACCGGCTACGCTGAGCAGCACGAAACGGGACATTGGCAGAATTGCGCTCGCGCGCGGGGACCTTTTCGGCTCATCTTCCATTCACTCGCGAAGCGATATAGACTCGCGCCAAAGTTCGGAGTTGTGCCTGATATGAAATTCGCCGCCCTCGCTCGCTCGGCCGCCCTCGTAACCGCAGTGGCCCTGGTGCCTGCAACCACCGCAGGCCTCGCCCGGGTGGAAGGCAATGCCGGACCAGAATTCTCGAAGCTTTTCGCTGTATATCAGCGGGTTAAGGCAAGCTACGTCGAGCCGGTCGAAGACGATGTGCTGATCAAGGGCGCGATCAGCGGCATGCTCGCAGCGCTCGATCCGCATTCGGCCTATCTCGACGGCAGCGATCTCCAGCGCCTCGAAACCATGATCGACGGCAATTATTCGGGACTCGGCCTGTCGGTCGTCGGCGAAGACGGCGCGGTCAAGGTCATCTCGCCCTTCCGCGGCAGCCCGGCCGACAAGGCGGGGATCAAGGCGGGCGATTTCATCACCCATCTCAACGACCAGCTGATCGTCGGGCTCGAACTCGACGAAGCCGTGGCGCAGATGCGCGGTCCGGCGGGGACTTCGATCAAGGTGCGGATCTTCCGCCCGGGCCGCGACGAACCCTTCGATGTCGACGTCACGCGCGGCGTGATCGAGCTGGAACCGGTTACCTGGGAACTCCAGCCCGGCAATATCGGCCACATCATGATCAACGAATTCTCGCGCGATGTCGGTGCCGACGTCTTCGCCGCATGGAAGGCGCTGCAGACCGATGCCACCGGTCGCCTCAACGGCCTCGTGCTCGACCTTCGCAGCAACCCGGGCGGGTCGCTGGACGAAGCCGTGGCGCTGTCCGACCTGTTCCTGACGAAGGGCCAGATCGTCTCGCAGCGCGGGCGGGCGCGGGGAGAATCGATCACTTACGATGCGGAAACCGTGTTCCGTGGCGATATCGCCGAAGGTTTACCCATTGTCGTTCTCATCGATGCGGGTTCGGCTTCGGCCAGCGAGATCGTCGCCGGGGCGCTGCAGGACCACCGCCGCGCCGTCGTCATGGGCGATCGCAGCTTCGGCAAGGGCAGCGTGCAGTCGCTTCTGCCGCTGGGCCGCGATGCCGCGCTCAAGCTGACCACCGCACGGTATTACACGCCGTCGGGCCACTCGGTGCAGGAAGGCGGGATCACGCCCGATATCAAGGTGCCGCAGCTGTCCGACCCGGACCTTGCCAAGCGCGCCAAGTTCACCCTGCGCGAAAGCGACCTGCGCGGGCATCTGATCAACGAACTCGGCATCAAGGACAAGGACCTCGAGACCGACAGCCGCGACGATCCGCGCTTCCTGCAGACCGCGGAAGAGCTGGAAGCGCAGGGCATCGAGGACTTCCAGCTGCACTACGCGGTAGAAACCCTCCGCCGCACCACGCCGAGGGCCGTTGCCAGCCGCAAGAAGTGACGCTAGCGCAACCGGCGTGATTACGAGCGACAGTCCGAACCTGAGACTGGCACAGCGCGTTGCGCTGGCCGTGCCCGCGCTGCTGCTGGCAGGCGCCTATCTCTCGCAATACGGCTTCGGCCTCTATCCGTGCGAAATGTGCTGGTGGCAGCGCTGGCCTCATTTCGCCGCCCTTGTATTGGCGCTGCTGTCCTATTTCGCCCCCGCCAGGCGCTTGCTTGTCGCATTCGCAGCGGGAGGCATTCTGACCTCCGGCCTGATCGGCCTGTTCCATGCCGGCGTGGAGTATGGCTGGTGGGAAGGCATCACCACCTGTGCCGCCATTCCGCAAACGCAAGACGGGCAGAGCGCGCTCGACGTCATCATGAACGCACCCGTTGTACGCTGCGACGAGGCGGCCTGGACGCTGCTCGGCATCAGCCTCGCCGGTTTCAATTTCCTGATATCGACTGCCGCGAGCCTGTTCGTTTTCAACCTGTTGCGCAAGGATGCCAAGGCATGACCAAGGCCCCGACTCCCCCGACACCCGATCACATCGCGCGGATGATCCGCGTCGACCAGGCCGGCGAATTCGGCGCCACGCGCATCTATGCCGGACAGCTTGCCGTCATGGGCGATCGCGCGCCCGATTCCGCCGAAATCGCGGGTATGGCCGAACAGGAGGCGGGTCACCGCGCCAAGTTCGATGCGCTGATGGCGCGACGCGGCGTGCGCCCGACCGCGCTCCAGCCATTCTGGGACAAGGCGGGCTTCGCGCTCGGTGCTGCCACGGCGCTGATCGGCCCCGAAGCCGCCATGGCCTGCACTGCGGCGATCGAAACCGAAATCGACGAGCATTATTCGAAGCAGCTGGACGAACTCGCCGCGAGCAACGAGGATCCGGAGCTGGCGGACATGATCGAGGAGTTCCGCGAAGACGAGCGCGAACACCGCGATGCCGCCCTTGCCGCAGGTGCCGAACGTGCGCCCGCTTATCCGGTGCTGTCTGGCCTGATCCGGCTGGGTTGCAAGGCGGCGATCAAGATTTCAGAGCGCATCTGACGGGAACGCCCAGCCCCGTTCGCGCGCTTCATCGACAGTTCACGCGGGAAAGCGCCATTATGCACCGATCCCGCTCGCAAGAGGCCAAAATGACCAGATCACTTCTCGCTCTCGCCACTCTTTCCGCCGCAGCCTTCGCCGCGCCCACGCAGGCGCAGACCCCGGTCGATACCGGCGATGAAAGCTACAACATGGTCATCGTCTATGGCGAGGACGAATGCCCTCCCAGCGAGGACGGCACCATCGTCGTCTGTGCGCGCCAGGCCGAGAGCGAGCGGTATCGCATTCCCGAAGGCCTGCGTTTTACCGATGGGCCCAAGGCGCAGGCCTGGGTGAACCGTGTCGAACAGCTCGAAATGATCGGCGATTTCGGCATCCTCTCCTGCTCGCCCACCGGCGCCGGAGGCTTCACCGGCTGCACGCAGCAGATGATCGAGAAGGCCTATGGCGAGAAAGAGACTGCGTCCTCGGTGCGCTTCAGCGAAGTCATCGCCGCGAGGCGCGCCGAACGCCTGTCGACCATCGACGAGGATGCCGAGCGCACGCAGGAGGAAGTCGAGATGATCGAACGCGAATATATGGAGCGTCTCGAGAAGGAACGCGCTGAGCCGACGCCCGATGAAGAAGACCTGCCTGCCATCGACGCAAACGGCGAAGCCGAGGTGATTGCGGAAGACCCCGAGGGCTGATACTCCGTATAAATACGGGGTGCTGGCTAAGAGAGCCGCACGATCACGCCCCGTATCCTCACAGTATTCGGCACCCGACCCGAAGCCATCAAGCTCTTCCCGTTGATCCACGCGCTGGAGGCGGACGAGCGCTTCGAAAGCCGCGTCTGCATAACGGGGCAGCACCGCGAAATGCTCGACCAGGTGCTTGCCCTCGCAAGCATCGAACCGCATTACGATCTCGACCTGATGACCGCGGGCCAGACGCTCGACGAACTGACCGCGCGCGCGGTTACCGCCATCGGGAAGGTGCTCGACCGGGAACAGCCCGACTGGGTCGTGGTGCAGGGCGATACGACGACCGCGATGGCAGGCGCTCTCGCCGCCTATTATCGCCGGATTCCGGTCTGCCATGTCGAGGCGGGCCTGCGGAGCGGGGACATCTACCGGCCCTGGCCCGAAGAGGCGAACCGCCACGTGGTGTCCGCCATTGCGAAGCTCCACTGCGCGCCGACGCCCGGCAGCGCCCTTGCGCTCCTGAAAGAGAATGCCGATCCCTCGGCGGTGCATGTGACGGGCAATACGGTCATCGACGCGCTCGGCTGGGTGATGCGTCGGATCGCAGAGAGGCCATCGCTTGCAACCGGCCTCGCCGATCTCGAACAACGCTTTGCAGGCCGGCGCATCATCGGCGTGACGTGCCACCGCCGGGAGAATTTCGGCAATGGCATGCAGAATATCGCCAATGCGGTTAAAAGAATCGCCTCACGCGGTGATCTTGCGGTTATTTTCCCCATGCACAGGAATCCGGAAGTCGGCGCCGTGATGTGCTCGCTGCTCGGGGGCCTCGACAATGTCGCGCTGCTCGATCCGCTCGACTATCCGCATTTCGTCCGCCTGCTCGATATTAGCCACCTGATGCTGACCGATAGCGGCGGCGTGCAGGAAGAGGCGCCCGCGCTGGGAACGCCGGTGCTGGTCATGCGCGAGACAACCGAAAGGCCCGAAGGGGTGCAGGCCGGTACGGCGAGGCTCGTGGGGACAGATGCGGAAGCCATAGTCCGCGAAACCGAGCGGCTGCTCGACGATGACGATGCCCATCGTGGCATGGCGCGGGCGCACAATCCCTTCGGTGACGGCAATGCTTCGAAACGGATCTGCGACTTGCTGGCGAAGGGCTGAGCGCTGGTCCGTCTAGATCCCGTGATAGTCGCGGTACCATTCGACGAAGCGCGGGATGCCCTGTTCGATTGAAGTGGTCGGCTGGTAGCCGATATCGCGCTGGATGGCATCGATATCGGCATAGGTCTTTTCGACATCGCCCGCCTGCATCGGCAGCATTTCCAGCTTGGCCTTCTTGCCGCAAGCATTCTCGATCAGCTCGATGACGCGGGTCAGCTTTTCGCTCCGATGGTTGCCGATATTGTAGAGCGCATGCGGCTTGACGCTGCCGCCGGCCTTTTCCGCGCCATCATCGGCAGGCGGGCTGTCGAGGCAGGCGACGACACCGCTCACGATATCGTCGATGAAGGTGAAATCGCGCCACATCTCGCCGTGGTTGAATACCTTGATCGGGCGGTCGGAAAGGATGGCATCGGTGAACAGCCACAGGGCCATGTCGGGGCGGCCCCACGGCCCGTAAACCGTAAAGAACCTGAGCCCGGTCAGCGGGATGCGATAGAGATGGGCGTAGGTTTCGCTCATCAGCTCGTCGGCCTTCTTCGTCGCGGCATAAAGCGAGACGGGGTGGTCGGCGCGATCTTCGACCGCAAAGGGCAGCTTGTCGTTCCCGCCATAGACCGAAGATGAGCTGGCATAGACCATATGGTCCACCTCGTGCGCCCTTGCGATTTCGAGCAGGTTCACGTGCCCCATGAGGTTCGCCTCGACATAGGCGCGCGGGTTCTCGAGGCTGTAGCGCACCCCCGCCTGTGCGCCGAGGTGGACGATCCCGTCGAAAGCCTCGCCATCGAGCGCGGCGGACAAGGCGTCCCAGTCGGCGAAGTCGACCTGCTTGAAGGCGAAACGCCCGGCCGCGCCCTCGCGGACATGCGCGACACGGTCTTCCTTGAGCGAGACCTCGTAATAGTCGTTGAGGTTGTCGATCCCGAGTACTTCGTCGCCGCGCGCGCAGAGCCGTTCCGCCACTGCGGCGCCGATGAAGCCCGCCGCCCCTGTGACGAGTACCCGCGCCAAGTCAGTTCTTGTCGAGGGCGATGTCGGGCGCGTCTTCCTGCTTCATGCCCACGACATGGTAACCGGCATCGACATGATGCGTCTCGCCGGTCACGCCGCTCGACAGGTCGGACAGGAAATAGAGGCCCGAGCCCCCGACGTCTTCTATGGTGACATTGCGGCGGAGCGGCGAATTGAGCTCGTTCCACTTCAGGATGTAGCGGAAATCGCCGATGCCGCTCGCCGCGAGCGTCTTGATCGGACCGGCGCTGATCGCATTCACGCGAATACCCTCGGGTCCGAGATCATTGGCGAGATACTGAACGGATGTTTCCAGCGCCGCCTTGGCGACGCCCATCACATTGTAATGCGGGATAACCTTTTCGGCGCCGTAATAGGTCAGCGTGAGGATGCTGCCGCCGTTCGGCATCATGGTGCGCGCCCGCTTTGCCACGGCAACCAGCGAATAGGCCGAAATGTTCATCGTCATGAGGAAGTTGTCGAGGCTGGTGTCGACATATTGCCCGCGCAATTCGCTCTTGTCGGAAAAGCCGATGGCGTGGACGACGAAATCGATCGT
>CAYOWF010000017.1:0-18945 GCA_964407585.1 uncultured Qipengyuania sp. | reverse complement strand
GCGATTCAATGATCGAAGCGGGTATTTTCGATGGCGATTTCGCTCTGGTGAAACGCACCGAAACCGCACGCGACGGCGAAATCGTCGTGGCATTGGTCGATAACGAGGAAGCGACGCTCAAATATCTGCGGAAGGAAGGGCCGATGGTCCGTCTCGATCCGGCCAACGGTTCTTATGAACCGCAGGTCTATGAAGCCGGGCGAGTCCAGGTTCAGGGCAAGCTAGCTGGGCTGTTGCGCCGCTATCACTGATTTCGTCTCATGAATTTCAAGGGCGTCCGGCTATGGCCGGGCGCCCTTCCCGTTTTCGTTCTCCGAACGCATCGACCGAGCCTTCCACCAGCCATGGGCTCCTTGCTGCGCGGCAACGGTTTCGATGCGTCGATCGGAAAGATAGACAGTCGCCCCACCATTATTGGCGAGAAACCGCTTGTCGGCCTTAAGCCATTTCGGTTTGCAACTGCGTGGCAGCCAGCGATCGGCAAGAACGATATCGGCCTTCTCGCATGCTGCTGCCAGCGCGCGTTCGTCGATCCTTTGGCGAGTCCTCGCGACGAGAAGGTGCCAGCTTTCTCCACCACGCATGATTGGCAAACTGCAAAAGTCCGAACTGCAGCGCGCTCTCGGCCAATCCGTCATGGAAATCGGGGCGACCCTCGTTCCGGCAAGCTCCGAAATGCTATCCTGGGCATAGGATCCAGGTTTGTCGTGCAGGACGAACAACCGGCCATCACTACCGACTAGGCCGATGCCTCGGCCATCGCGCGCGATGAGAAGGTCCGGAGCGGACGCAAACCACAGTGCAAGCGTTCCGATTAGCACCGGAAGCAGACCCAACAGCCGCGCCTTACTTCTCCACAGGGCTAGCCAAAGCCCGCCGGCTACGAAAAACATCACGGTTGCCAGCCCCATATGCGGCACCATTTTCACGGCGCCGGGTTGCGCCGCCGTAAAATGCGCGATGCCCAGCAACAGATCGAGCGACTCCCCCGCCAACCACCATGCAGGGGCTCCAACCCCGAAGAGGTCGAGGAACAAGGCTACCGCGATCAGCGGCATGGACACGAAGGTTACCAACGGTATTGCGATGACGTTGGCAAAGGCACCGTAAAGCCCAGCCCTGTGGAAATGGAACAGCACGATCGGTGTCAGCGCGATTTCGATCACCAGGCCCGTTATAAAAAGCATCAGAACCCGGCGGAGGAACCATCGGATCCAGTTCTCTTCGCGCGGCGCGAGGAAGTCGCGCACCGGCTTTGCATTGTGGAGGGCCACGATTGCAATGACCGCGGCGAAGCTCATCTGGAAACTCGGACCGACGAGCGATTCAGGTCACAGCAGCAGGACCGCTGCGGCTGCCACGGCCACCATGCGCATCGAGAGTGGTTCGCGCCCGAGCGCCAACGCAATAAGCACCAGCACCGCTCCCACGCAACTGCGCACCGTTGGCACCTGCGCCCCGGTCAGCAGCGTGTAGCCGATCCCCGCCGCCGCAGCCACGGCAGCGGCCAGCAAGGGTAGGCGGACACGAAGCGTCAGCCAGGGCCAGAAGGCAAGCAGATTCAAGCTGAGGACATAGGCCGCCGCGATGACCGCGCTCACATGCAAACCGCTGATCGAGAGCAAATGGGTCAGCCCGGCGTCGCGCATGGCTATTTCGTCGGCCTTGCGAATTGCCCCGCGATCCCCGCTTGCAAATGCAGCGGCAATGCTGCCCGAGGCACCGGACAGATTGTCCTGAACGTGGGCCGAGAGCCTTCGCTGTATCCGGGCGATCGTCCCCTCCCCGCCAGCCCCGTTTTCGATGATCGCCACCTCGCCGACGAGCGTGCCGGTAGCCGCATAGCCTTCGAACCATGCGCGGCGAGCAAAGTCGTATGCACCGGGCAGGAGCGGCGGCGATGGTGGCATCAATCGTGCACGCAATTTCACTCGCGCCCCTTCCGTCAGGCCAGGTAAATCCCTTTCTTGCGGTATATTGACGCGTAACTTGATCGCCCTGCCCTCCTCTGCATCGCGCGCCGCGAGTACGAGCCGCACCCTATCTTGCGCAGGCTGTTCCACGCGCTCGAGAATGCGGGCATCGAGCTTCATCAGGACGGGCCTATCGAGCGGCTCCGCCCCAACCATTTCGGATCGGGCCCAGATGACGGCGATCCCCAGGGCAAAGGCGAGACCGAGAGCCGTGCCGGCGATCCTTAGATGGCTGCGCGCATCCTCGCCTTTCCAAGCCAGTTGAACCGCGAGTACGAGCAGTCCCGCGGCCAAAGCGGCTGCGATCCATTGCCACGTTGAAGCGAGCACGAACCAGCTGCCGATTCCTCCAGCGAAGGCGACCACCAGCCACGGCCCCTTGTCAAAGCCGGCGCCTCCGAGAAACGCCTCGATCGCCGTCGCAAATCTGGACATTGTGCCGCGCATGCGCCAAGGGCGCTGCACTGCAGCATCGGCGGTCATGCCCGCACCACCGAGCGGAACCAGCGGCGTCCCCTGCGTCGCCATGCAAATACCTGAAAGGAAAGACGAAGGAATGGCAAGCGAAACCGGCAATCAGGTCGTTACGCGGTTCGCGCCTTCGCCCACCGGATTCCTTCACATCGGAGGTGCGAGGACGGCGCTTTTCAACTGGCTCTTTGCCCGCCACCACGGCGGTCGCGCCCTGTTGCGGATCGAAGATACCGATCGCAAGCGCAGCACGCAGGAAGCGATCGACAAGATCATCGAAGGGCTCGAATGGCTCGGCCTCGATTTCGATGAGCCGCCTGTTTTCCAGTCCGACCGCGCCGAACGCCACGCGGAAGTCGCCCGCACTCTGCTCGACGCTGGCCATGCTTACAAATGCTACGCAACTCCGGAAGAACTGGAAGAAATGCGGGCGGAGCAGCGCGCCAACAAGCAGCCGTTGCGCTACGATCGGCGTTGGCGCGACCGGGACGAGAGCGAAGCGCCTGCCGGTGCGTCCTACGTCATCCGCCTGAAAGTGCCCACCGAGGGTGAAACCGTCATCCATGACGAGGTCCAGGGCAAGGTCACGGTCAAGAACGCCGAGATTGACGACTACGTTCTGCTGCGCGCGGATGGAACTCCGACCTATATGCTGGCCGTGGTAGTCGACGATCACGACATGGGCGTGACCCACATCATCCGCGGCGACGATCATCTCAACAACGCCTTCCGCCAATTGCCCGTTATCCGCGCAATGGATGCCATCGAAGGCGGTTGGCCCGACCCGGTCTATGCGCATGTCCCGCTGATCCACGGTTCGGATGGTGCGAAAATGTCGAAACGCCATGGTGCGGTCGGCGTCGAAGCCTATCGCGACGAGGAAGGCGTGCTCCCCGAAGCGCTGTTCAATTACCTCCTGCGCCTTGGCTGGGGCCATGGCGATCGCGAGGAAATCACGCGCGAGGAAGCCGTCGAGCTATTCGACCTCGATGGTGTCGGGAAGAGCCCCTCGCGGTTCGACATCAAGAAGCTGCAAAACCTTAACGGTCATTATATTCGCGAGGCCGATGATGCGCGGCTCGCAAGTCTGGTGGCGGAAAAACTTGGCGGCAAGGCAGACACAAAATTGCTGGAAGCGGCAATGCCGGTTCTTAAAGTCCGTGCGAAAAGCGTGAATGAACTAACTGAAGGTGCTGCATTTTTATTCAAAAAGCGTCCATTAGATATGACAGAGAAAGCGGCCGCCCTGCTCGATGAAGAGGCGCGCGGCAGGCTCGGCGGGCTTTCGACCCGCCTCGCCAAGGAAAATCACTGGACAATCGAGGCTCTCGAAGCCACTACGAAGGCGTATGCCGAGGAGCTCGAACTGGGTCTCGGCAAGCTGGCGCAGCCCATGCGGGCGGCGTTGACGGGCACCACCACGTCGCCCGGAATTTTCGATGTACTGGTCCTGCTGGGCAAGGAAGAGTCGCTCGCGCGTATCGACGCGCAGGCCACCGAAGCAGGCTGAAGAACAAGACGGATCAAGGAGACTTTCGTGGTCGACAAGCAGGCAACTCTCAACATCGGTGACCAGAGCCAGGAATTCCCGGTTCTCGAGGGCAGCGTAGGACCGGATGTCGTCGACATCCGTAAGCTTTACGGCACGACCGGCAAGTTCACTTACGATCCGGGTTACAAATCGACCGCCAGCTGCGAAAGCGCGCTGACCTATATCGATGGTGAGGCAGGCGTCCTGCTCCACCGCGGCTACCCGATCGGCCAACTGGCCGAACATTCGAGTTTCATGGAAGTCGCCTACCTGCTGCTGAACGGCGAACTGCCGAGCCAGGACGAGCTGGACGATTTCGACTATACGATCACGCGGCACACCATGCTGCACGATCAGCTGCGCCAGTTCTACCAGGGCTTCCGCCGCGATGCGCACCCCATGGCCATCATGTGCGGCGTCGTCGGGGCGCTGTCGGCCTTCTATCACGACAGCACCGATATTTCCGATCCGGAACACCGCAAGATTTCGAGTCATCGCCTGATCGCCAAGATGCCGACCATTGCGGCCTGGGCGTATAAATATGCGATCGGCCAGCCTTTCATGCAGCCGGACAACAACCTCAGCTACACCGGCAACTTCCTGCGCATGACGTTCGGCGTCCCGGCTGAGGAATACGAGGTCCATCCGGCCATCGAAAAGGCGATGGACCGGATCTTCATCCTCCATGCCGATCACGAACAGAACGCTTCGACGTCGACTGTTCGCCTGGCCGGCTCTTCGGGCGCCAACCCCTTCGCCTGCATGGCGGCGGGCATCGCCTGCCTGTGGGGTCCGGCACATGGCGGCGCCAACGAAGCGGCGCTCAACATGCTGCAGGAAATCGGTTCGCCGGATCGCATCCCGCACTACATCGAGCGTGCCAAGGACAAGAACGACCCGTTCCGCCTGATGGGCTTCGGTCACCGCGTCTACAAGAACTACGATCCGCGTGCGACCGTGATGCAGCAGACGCTGCGCGAAGTCTTCGAAGCCCTGAACGTCAACGATCCGGTCTTCGACACTGCGCTACAGCTCGAGGAAATCGCGCTGAACGACGATTACTTCAAGGAAAAGAAGCTGTTCCCGAACGTCGATTTCTACTCGGGGATCATCCTCAATTCGATCGGTTTCCCGACCACCATGTTCACCGCGCTCTTTGCGCTGGCTCGTACCGTGGGCTGGGTGGCCCAGTGGAACGAGATGATTTCGGACCCCGCTCAGGTCATCGGTCGTCCGCGCCAGCTCTACACGGGCCCGACCGAGCGCGATTACGTGCCCATCGGCCAGCGCTAAATCGAAATGGAATTTCACGGATCAGGGGCGCTTCGGCGCCCCTTTTTCGTTAGACTTCATCGTCACCCGTGGCTGCGGGAACCGAGAGAGTGAAACGAGCCCCCTGCCCCGGAGCGCTCTCGACGATCAGGTCGCCGTCCATCGCCCGTGCGATCCGCCGCGAAATATACAGCCCCAGGCCGGATCCGCCGTCTTCCCCACGGCCAAGCCGCTCGAATTTCTCGAATACCTTGGCCTGCTGCGCGTCGTCGAGACCGTGTCCCTGGTCGGCGACGGTAATCATTGCTCGGTTGCCGATCGCATCGAGCCGCACCCAGATCCGGCTATTCTCCGGTGAATACCGGATCGCATTGCCGATGAGATTGAGCAATACTTGGAGGACCCGGCGGAATTCGGCGATGGCGAACTGGCTTTCGCCCTGCGCGGGCGGATCGAGCGTAATGCCGCGTTCCTTGGCCTTCACGCCAAGGATACCACAGGCGCGACGGGCAACGTCGGCCAGGTCTATTCGATCGGGTGCCGTCGAGAAATCGGCAGCTTCGACAACTTCGAGGTCGGACAGGTCGTCGATGAGCGCAAGCAGGTGCTGACCCGCACTGGCGATATCGGCAGCGTAATCGCTGTATTCTTCCCTCAGCGGTCCGGCGAGCTTGGTGCGAATGGTTTCCGCATTGGCGATGATGCGGTTTACGGGCTGACGCAGGACCGGCGTCAGATCGCGCCCGAGCGAGGGAGTGTCGCTCCTTGAACCGACAGCGCTGGCAGCAAGAGGGCGCGCGGAACTGAGGTGCAGGACGAAACCTGCGCTACCGGGTTCGGGTTGGCCGAGCGGCTCGATAAATGCAGTCCACTCCCGATCGGATCCGGGAATTCGACAGGTCGTACCATCGAGCAGTTGCCAATGGATCGGCTGCTCATGCGCATTGCCCGGCAAGACCACGAAATCGGTCCATGGCCGCCCCCTACCCTCGCTCGCCGTATTGGCAAAATCGACAAGGTCGGGAGCATCGCTTTCGATCGAGAGCATCCGCTGCGAGGGATCGAGCCTTGCAGTGCATTCCGCAAGGTGGCGATTAATCTCTGCACGCCTTTGAGTAGCCTGGGTTTCGCTTTCCGGAGGGATTTCGGACACTTGCCAGCTTGAGACTGCGATGTCGCAGCCGACTTTTTCCCCGGTTCCTGGCGCGATTTCGACCCAGGCCGTAATCCGTTCGGATCCTTCGATCGCTTCGAAACGGCGTGAAAGGCGAAACCCGAATTCACGGGCCTTCACCACGAGCGACAGCAATTCGGGGATGGCGAGCGTCCCGCCGATCTCTCCCCCGCAAGCGCGGTTGAGTGCCGCGAGCGGGCCATCGGCCTCGATAAGCCGGTCTTCGCCATCGGTCTTGCCGCTCGCGATATATTGTGTGCCCACATTGGCCATGGTCAGGTGCCGATCCTGTGTGCAGCGTCGAGGAGCATACCGCGCGCAGTATCCCCGTCGACCTTGTCGAGACCAGCGACCGGCGCCGCGCCCGGATGGATGCGCAAAAGGACCTCGTCGATCCGGCGTGGTTCGAGACCCGCAGCCCTCAGGCCCAGCGCCATGCGGACCGTCTGGCGAGCATGGCTCGAAAGCACCGCCAGTTCACGGCTCTGGCCAGAGAATCCTGCAAGCGCCGTGAAAAAGAGGCCAGCTCCCGCGTCTTCAAGGTTAAGCGCCGCTCTACCCCCCTGCCCGCCGACGAGCCGTGCGAATAGGGACAGCCTGCCATTACTCTCGTCGAACGATTGTCGCAGCTTGGCTTCGGCCCGGGCCACGGCATCGCTTCGCGTCTCACCGCAATATCGGCGCCAGGCGACGAGCAATTCATGGAATAGGTCGCCCGGCAGTTCTCCGAGCGGCAATTCCATCCTGCGTTGAGCCTGCGCGTAGCGGGCCTGGGCTGCCAGAGCCGCCATGGCCGTACCCGATGTGCTCGATCGGGAATCCGCGACCAGCTTCTGCATCAGAGGTGAGAGGACGGGGTCCAGACTCCATTCCGCCTCGAGCCGCTCCGTCAATTGCCATTCGATCGCCAAGGCATGACAGTGCGAAAGCAGCGCCGCCGATTCCTGAAAGTGTTCGGCCAGGGGTTCGCCATGCCGTTCGGCGAAGGCATCGCGACCTTTCTGCCCCGTCGCCTCTGCCTGAGTATAGAGGACCTGCTGTGCGAGGTCGGCGAACATCCCTCTTACGCGCGCTACGATTTCATCGCTGAACAGCGAATGGTCGGGTGCGGAAAGAAGGTGGCCGAGGATGGGATCGATCCCGCCAAGCATCGTGTCTCCCTGCGACAGCGCGTGCCGCAAGTCGTCACTCGGCGTTCGATCGCGCCTATCCATGGCAAAAACCCGGTTCATCCTGCAGATATAGGCCCGGCGTAGTTAATTCGCCGTTAGTCGTCACGAAATGGCCCGAAAAAGCGTGTCGCCAGTACCAGCAGGGCGATGGCGGCCGCCATTTCGGTAGAGAAACCGAGAAAGGCGGCGGGAGCGAGCAGCATTCCGAGAATGATACGATCGGCATAGGTGGCGCGCCATATCTTGCTCGAATGCCGCTCACCCAGGCGAAGCATCCCGAAGAGGACGAGTGGCACGAAACCGCCAAGGATACCGAATTCCGCAGGTGCTCCGATAAACAGCAGCGCGATGAAGATCGGATCGATGGCATGGTGCAGCAACCGCAAAAGGGGATTTTCCCTCACTCTCGGTCGACCGAGCCTCGCGATCCGCTCAACCACCCCGCCCATATGAGCGAAAAGTGCCGTCAGGGTCGCCAACACCAGCCCAATGAAGACATAACCCAAGGCGCCTGCCCCGAGCGCACCTATCGCTGCCGAACCTGCAAGAATGGCGGGAATGGACTGGCCGGCATTGCCAAGAACATCGCGGGCGAGCCTTGCACCTGCCCTCTCCGCAACTGCCAGACCTGGCGCGCGAAACGCGATCTGCCGTCGCTGAGCGTCGATCCATTGCTTCTCGCGCAGTTCGAGCGTTTCCCGGTCTGCATCGAGATGCCAGTTTCCCTGCGCGAGCAAGTCGCGGTCCAGTGCAGCGATACGAGTGCCCGATTGCAACCCGAGGCGCATCAGCGACGAAGGTACATCGACATCTTCGGGAAGGTCGCCGAGGCGCTCCACCACACTTCCTGGGAGCAGCATCACACCCGACCATGCCAGTTCGAGATCGATCCGTTCATAACCCAGCGGCACGGCCAGTTCGGCCGGGAAGGCGAGCACGGCCTTGCGTTCGAGCGCGGCTTCCACCGCATCGTCATTGGGCAGGAGCCCCGGGGCGAAGACGAGCAGTTCGTCGTCCGCCGTGACCATGCCCCCCAACCGCGAGGGCTGCCGTATTGCACGAAACTTTACGCCTGCGGTTTCCGCACGGTGCTGCAGCTGAATGACTTCGCTCCCGACGGCTTCCACCAGACAGGCTACGCGCTCGCACCCCAGCTTCATCGCAAGGTCGAGCTGGCGTTCAACGATCATGGCGCCGGCAAAATTTGCAAACGCGGAGCGTGGGCCGCCTGGGTTCGGGTTTCTGTCTAGAGTGGACAGCAGGGCGATGCGCACACTGGCTCCTGTTTCAGCGTAGCAGCAAGAAGCATAGGGTGCGTGCGGCTAACCTGCCAAGCACGAGAGTGCAAATGCCCACCGCAATATAGTTAAGGCAGCCGTTGACCAATCCGGGCAAGCCTTTGCAACGCTGGGGTTGCAATGATTAACAAGGGTTCCTGCAAGCCGCGGATATGATATGGGAAACTATGGCAAAGCGCTCCCACATCTCCGTCGTCGATGGCGAAAATACCGCTACCGACAGTCCCGAGACCGAACTCGTTCTCGAACAGGAAGCGATGGAAGGGCCCCAAGACGAAGAGTTCGTCGCGGAAGAAGAGTGGTTGGATGAAGCGCCCGAGCAGCCCCGGCGGAACTGGATCGTTCCAAGCTTGGGAATCTTGGCCATTGCCATATGGACAGGGTTTTACGGATGGGCGAACCGCAGCGAGTTGATGGGAGGAGGCACTCCGCAGGAGTGGGTCGGATGGATTATCGACTGGTCTGTGCCGACCTTGCTCGTGGTTGCGCTCTGGATCCTGGCGACGCGCAATTCGACCCGCGAAGCCCATCGTTATGGCGAAGTGGCGCGGACCTTGTCGGAGGAATCGGCACTGCTCGAACGACGGCTCGTAACCGTAAACCGAGAACTCAGCCTGGCGCGCGAATTCCTCGGCAACCAGTCGCGCGATCTCGAATATCTGGGCCGCAGTGCTGCCGAGAAGATCTCAGAACATGCCGACAAATTGCAGGGCCTCATCCGCGATAATGGTGAGCAGGTCGATGCCATTCACGGCACCAGCGGTGCCGCGCTCGAGAACATGGAGAAACTGCGCGACAACCTGCCGGTCATAGCAAATTCGGCCCGCGATGTGTCGAACCAGATCGGCGGGGTAGGCAGGGCGGCTCAGGAACAGCTTTCTGCGCTCGTCGGCGGGTTCGAGCGGCTCAATCAGTTCGGCGAGGCCAGCGAAAGACAGGTCGGTTCGCTGCGCAAGCGTGTCGACGAAGCCTTGGCGGCCTTCACCGCACAGGCCGAAGAACTCGAGACCGTAACCGCACAAAGGTTTGCCGCGCTGGCTGAAGGCAGCGATGCCATCCGCAACGACTTGCAGGCCCAGGAGATCGAGGCTCTGTCGGCCCTACGCGCGCGCAGCATCGCGCTGCGCAGCGAACTCGCCGAAGCGCATGCTGCAGCCAGCGACGAAGAGGAACAGGCTCTCGCCAGCATGCGTGCACGCGTAGCGGGGCTGAAGGACGAGGCCGCAAGGATCGCCGGTGCCATCCGTGATGGCGAGGATGCTGCGATCGGGGCCTGGGGTGGGCAAGTCGATGCAATGAAGGCGCGGCTCGAAGAAGCGGTCGCCGAAATCAAGGTAATCGATGCTGCAGCTCTCGATTCGGCGAATGCCAAGCTCAAGGCCTTGTTCGAAGAAGCGAGCGAAGTCGATGCGCGCATTTCCGAACGAAATCGCCAGTTCGAAGCGGATACGGCGCGCCGGGCCGAGGCGATGGGCGTTGCGCAGGAAGAAATCGCAGCAGCTCTCCAATCGCGCATGGCCGAGCTAGACGAAGCGATTGCCGAAAGGCGCGAAGCCCAGCGCAGCCAGCTCACTGCAATGGTCGAACAAGGCGAAGCTCTAGGCGAACGGATCGCTTCGCTTGGCACCACTTTCGAAACGGTTGCCGCACAGGGATACGAGGCGCGTGAAGCGCTGACCGGCGGTATCGATGCGCTGGCAGGGCAGCTGCGCAGCAGCCGCGAGGCGCTCGACGGAGCGGACCAGGATGTCGCCCGCCTCACCGATGCCAGCGTACGCCTGCTCGAACTCATCCAGGCAAGTGCCAAGCAAAGCGCCGACACGCTGCCCAAGGCTATGGAAGCTTCGGAACAGCGTCTCGCCGCCATCGAGCACCGCGCCGGAGAAATCCACACCCTGCTCCATCAGGCAAAGTCGACCGGCGAAAAGCTGACCGACGGCATGACCGCCATCGAAGACCGGACACGGGCTGCCATGGAGGGTTTTGATGCCTTCCAGCAGGATATCGAAGGAAGCTCGACCCGTCAGATCGAGGGCGTGGAAAGCTTGCGTGCAGGTCTCGCTAGCCTCGCCGAGGAGAGCAATGAAATCGCCGAGCAAGTTCAGGGTGAATTGCGCGGCGCTATTGCAACGCTGGAAGAGAAAGCACGCAGTGCGCTCGCTGCTATCGAAGACGAGCAGGCGGGGCGCATCATCCGAATTGCAGACGACATCGGTTCGCGCAGCGCGGAGCAAATCGAACGGACCCTGGCCGAGCGTACCGAGACCGCCCTCGCCGAACTCGACGAAGCGCGCAATCGGTCGAACCAGGCGACGCGCGACATGACCCAGCACCTTCGCGACCAGCTGGGCCGCTTGAACGAACTCACCGTCAATCTGGAATCGCGTATCGCCCATGCACGGGAGAAGGCGACGGATAGCGTCGATGGCGATTTCGCCCGCCGGGTGGCGCTGATCACCGAGAGCCTGAATTCGAACTCGATCGATATTGCCAAGGCGCTGTCGAGCGAGGTTACCGATACCGCCTGGGCGAGCTATCTACGCGGGGATCGCGGCATCTTCACGCGTCGCGCCGTGCGCCTGCTCGATAATTCCGAGGCCCGCGACATCGCCGAACTATACGACGGCGACGCCGATTTCCGCGAACACGTGAACCGGTACATCCATGACTTCGAGGCCATGCTCCGCACCATGCTGTCCACCCGCGATGGCAATGCCGTGAGCGTAACGCTGCTGTCGAGCGACATGGGCAAGCTCTACGTCGTGCTCGCGCAAGCGCTGGAACGTCTGCGCCAGTAGTTCAGCGGACCGTCGGGCCCCAGAAGATGAGGTCCTCGGCCTCGATCCAGCCATAGGCGTAGTTGATCACGTAAAGCGTTGTGACGACAGCAGCGAGGATCGTCGCTCGCTTGGCAATAAGGCCGGGCCGGAAATTCGCCGGGGCACTATCAGCCTGGCCGGGCACCTTGGCAATTCCCGCTTCTTCGTGCGTTTTGACGCCGAAGGGCAGCAGCACGAATGCGCTGACGACCCAGAACAGCGCATAGATCGCCAAGATCGAAGTCCATTCCATCGGCAGTTCCATGGCGCTCAGTCCAGCCCTTTAGTCGGCAGGAGAACGCGCACCTGCGGCCGCTTGCCCGACCAGCGCTGCGCTGCACGGCGGGCAGCAAGGCGAGCCGCTTCGTGAACCGAACTCGACGATTTGCGCTCCGCCCCCTTGAGCCGTCCGATCGCCTTGCGAATGTCCTCCGTCGCCTCGGCTACGAAGTCTTCGTAATCCTCGTCGAGCGGCAGGCCGATGCTGTCGATGAGGGGATTGAGCCGGTCATCCAGCGCCACGATCAAGACGCCCTCCTGCATGATCCGGCGGCGCATGACGATGCTGTCTCCGTCTGCGGGGGCGATGATATCGCCGTCGAGTACGAGCCGCCCTGCCCTAACGTCGGCGATTTTTCCGGGTGCGCCGGGCGCAAGTCGGACGATGTCGCCATTCTGCTGCACGACTGCATCTGGAATTCCGCTGGCCAGGCCGAGACGCCCCTGTTCCTGCATGTGTCGCATCTCGCCATGCACAGGCACGAGAATGTCGGGCCTGAGCCAGCCATAAAGCGCCTCCAACTCGGGGCGACCGGGGTGGCCGGACACATGGATCATACTCTGGCGGTCGGTGACCATCGTCACACCCTTTGCGGCTAGCCGGTTCTGAACCGCACCGATCGCCAGCTCGTTGCCGGGTATCTGGCGACTTGAGAACAGCACGACATCGCCCGGCACGAGCTCGAGGGGATGGTTGTCTTCGGAAATCCGAGAGAGAGCCGCACGCGGTTCACCCTGCCCGCCGGTGGCGAGGATCAGCACTTCGCCGCGGGGCAGGCCCATCGCGGTGTCGAAATCGACGGGTTCGGGAAAATCGGCGAGGTAGCCGTTCTGCTGCGCCACATCGATAATGCGATCGAGCGAGCGCCCTGCAACGCAGACCTGCCTGCCCGTTTCGCGGGCAACTTCGCCAAGCGTGTGGAGTCGCGCAACATTGCTGGCGAAGGTTGTAACGAGAACACGTTTGCCGGTGTGGCGCTGGACCTCTTCGAGCAGCCCCTTGAAAACCGCTCCTTCCGAACCGCTTGGCGAAGGGTTGAACACATTTGTGCTGTCGCAGACTAGCGCGAGCACACCTTTATCGCCGATCTCGGTCAATTCCTCTTCGGTGGTCGGTTCGCCGATGATCGGGTCTTCATCCAGCTTCCAGTCGCCGGTGTGGAAGATCTTCCCGTGCGGCGTATCGATCAGCAGCGCATTTCCTTCGGCGATCGAGTGCGCCAGCGGGATATAGGTGACTTCGAACGGGCCGACCTGGAAGCTTCCGTGATCGTCCTCAATGATGTTCAATTCGACCTCGGCTTCCAGATCCGCTTCTTCCAGCTTGCGGCGGACGAGTTCGGCTGTGAACGGCGTGGCATAGATCGGCACGCCCAGGTCGGCCGCGAAATAGGGCACCGCACCGATATGGTCCTCATGCGCATGCGTCAGGACGATGGCTTCAAGGTCTTTCGTCCGCTCTTCAATGAATTCGAGGTCTGCAAAGACCAGGTCGACGCCCGGGTACTGCCCTCCAGAAAACGTCATCCCCAAATCGACCATGAGCCAGCGCCCCTGGCAACCGTAGAGATTGACGTTCATGCCGATCTCGCCAGAGCCGCCAAGCGCCAGGAAAAGGAGTTCGTCTTCGGGTTTGAAGTTCTTTTTCAAGAGGATGCACGCTCCGCAAGGATTGCAAGGCCGTCCAGCGTGAGATCGCTGTCCACCTCGTCGAACAGGTCGGTGATTTCGTCGAAAAGCAGGGCGAGACCGCCGGTGGCAACCACTCTGGCGGGTCTGCCGATTTCTTTCTTCATGCGCGCCACCAACCCTTCGATAAGCGCGACATAGCCCCAGAAGACCCCGATCAGCATCTGGTCCTCGGTATTGGTGCCAATGACACTTTCGTTCTCGGGCTTCTCGATCGCGATGCGCGGCAATTTCGCCGTATTGCCGACCAGCGCATCGAGCGAGAGGTTGATGCCCGGCGCGATGATCCCGCCCTTGTACGCACCGTTGAAATCGACTGAATCGATCGTCGTGGCGGTGCCGAAATCGATAACGATGAGATCGCCCTCGTATTTCTCATGCGCGGCGATAGCGTTGAGTGCCCGGTCCGCGCCAACCGAGCGCGGTTCGTCGACATCGATGGCGATGCCCCAGTCGGCTTCCCCAGCTCCCGCGATCATCGGTTCGACGTCGAAGTACTTGCGCGCAAGGACGGTGAGATTGTGGAGCGAACGAGGAACGACCGAGCCGATGATGATCCGATCGATGTTAGCCGGCGTGTACCCTTCGATTTCCAGCAACTGGAGCAACCAGACCGCATATTCGTCACCGGTACGCCTGGCATCGGTGGCGATGCGCCAGCGGGTTTTTATCTCGCGCCCATCGAACAGCGCGAATACTACATTGGTATTTCCGACATCGGCGGCAAGCAGCATGGCTCAGCCCTCCTCCTTGGCTAGCATTACGTCGCCCGCGTGGATGACACGGCTCTCGCCGCTCTCCATTCGTAGACGTAGTGCGCCGCCCTCCGTCAATCCAGCGAATGTCGCATGGATAGGTTCCTCCCCCGGCGGATGCACGGTGAGTGCAGTGCCTTTCGGGTGTGCGACAGCCTCCCACCGGCGCACGATGGGTTCAACCCCGTAGCTGCGCCAACGGTCGAGTTCGGTATCGAAGTTCGCCGCGAGCGCACGCGCGAACGTGTCGCGATCGGGTGCGGGACCCAGTTCGGCGAGGGCCATGGTCCGCCTGTCGGGCAAGTCGGGCGCCGCAGCGAGATTGACGCCGATTCCCACGATGATCGCGTCGCCTTCCCGTTCGAGCAATATGCCAGCCAGCTTCGCGCCGCCAAGCATGATATCGTTCGGCCATTTGAGCGAGAGTTCCGCCGGATTTGCAAGAAGCGGCACGATGCTTTCATAGAGCGCCAATCCTGTCAGCAACGCGAGACTGGCCGGAGCCGGATCGCGGTCGTGCAGGCGGACGACGGTGGAGCCCATGAAATTGCCGTTACCGTCGAACCATGTCCTGCCCTGGCGCCCTCGCCCAGCGGTCTGCCGGTCGGCGACGAGCCAGTCGCCCTCTGCAACCGCTTCGCCCATACGCAGCGCGCCGGCGAGATCGGCGTTGGTGCTCCCGGTTTCTGGGATCGTGCGGATCAAGCGGTGTAGAACAGCGCCTGCGCCGCCGTATCTGCAAGAGTCCCGAGCCACGGCGTCAGCAGATAGCCGAGCGGCGAGATGACCAGGACGCACACGCCCAAAACCAGCCAATGCGACAGGGGCGACGCAGCGGGTCCTGCGCCCTTCGGCTCATCGAAGAACATCACCTTGACGAACTTGATGTAATAGAAGGCGCCGATGACGCTTGCGGCTATACCGATCGCGGCAAGCGCGATCATGTCTGCCTGCACCGCCGCCTGGAATACGACGAACTTGCCCCAGAACCCGAACAACGGCGGAATCCCGGCGAGGCTGAACATCAGTGCCAGCAGGCACCACGCCAAGGCCGGATTGGTGGTCGACAGGCCGGCAATGTCGTCGAAGGTTGCCAGCGGCTTGCCTTCGACGTCGCGTAGCATCAGCAAGGCGACAAAGCTTCCGATGGTCATGAAGACGTAAATCGAAAGATAGACCATCAGGCCGGACATGCCGGCGGGCGTCGCGGCAGCAAGGCCGATAAGGATGAAGCCGACATTGTTGATCGAGGAATAGGCCAGCAAGCGCTTGAGGTTCGCCTGCCCGATCGCACCCAATGCACCGACCACGATAGAGGCCAACGCCGCGAATATCACGATCTGCTGCCACGCCTCGACCTGTCCGCCGAAGGGACCGGTTGCCATTCGTACCAGCATTGCCACCGCGGCCACCTTCGGGGCGCTGGCGAAGAAAGCTGTGACTGGCGTAGGCGCGCCCTCGTAGACGTCCGGCGTCCACATGTGGAACGGCACGGCGGCGATCTTGAAAGCGAGACCGGCCAGCACGAAGACCACGCCGAACATGGCGCCGATCGAAAAGTCGCTGCTGAAAGCGGCTCGGATTCCGTCGTAGCTCGTCGTGCCCGAGAAGCCGTAGACGAGGCTGATACCGTAAAGGATGATGCCCGAAGCGAGCCCGCCGAGGACGAAATATTTCAGGCCCGCCTCACTCGACTTTTCATCGCGCCGGGCGAAGCTGGCGAGGACGTATGAGGAAAGGCTCGACATCTCTAGGCCGACGTACAACGTCATAAGGTCGATCGCCGAAACCATCATGCCCATGCCGACAGCATTGAACAGGATAAGCACCGCATATTCGCCGCGATAATCGCCATTCGCCTCGAAATATCGTGGAGCGACGATCAGGCAGGCGATGGTGGCGATATAGATCAGCGCCTTTGCAAAAACCGCAAATCCGTCCACCAGGAACAGGCCGCCAAAGGCGGTGCCTGCCACGCCGCCATCGAACAGCGATAGGTCGAAAAACAGCGCACCGAACAAGGCAGCCGCTGCGGCGATGGTGATGCCGCGCGCGGCCTTGGTACCGGCCCAGGCGGTGACCAGCAGGAGCAGTAAGCCCGCGATCGACAGGCCGATCTCTGCACCCGTAAGGTAGAGCGAAGTCGAATAGGACATCAGTGCTCTCCCTCCGTTTCGGCAAGCGGCTCGACATAATTCGCGGCATGATCGCTGGGCGTGCCGACGGCGAGTTCGCTGTCAAAGCGGGGAGCAACGCTGGCAAGGCGGGTTTCGAGAGCGGCAATGTCCTGTCGCATTGGGGCTAGGAAGCTTTCCGGATAGACGCCCATCCACAGCACAGCGGCAGCGATGGGTGCAAGCATGGCCCATTCGCGGGCATTGAGGTCGGGCATGGCAGCGGCATCGGCATTCTTCTGATCGCCGAAGGCCACACGGCGGTAGAGATAGAGCATATAGGCCGCGCCAAGGATAATCCCGGTGGTGCAAACCAGGGTAACGAAGGTCGAAACCTCGTAAATGCCTGCGAGTGCGAGGAATTCACCGACGAAGTTGCTCGTTCCCGGCAAGCCGATGCTGGCCATGGTGAACAGCAGGAAGAACAGCGCGTATTTCGGCATGTTGATGCTGAGGCCGCCATAACGGGCGATCTCGCGGGTATGCAAGCGATCGTAGATGACGCCGACGCAGAGGAACAGCGCGCCCGAAACGAGGCCGTGGCCGAGCATGACCATCATCGCGCCTTCGAGGCCCTGCACGTTGAAAGCGAACAGGCCCACAGTCACGATCGCCATATGGGCTACCGAGGAATAAGCGATGAGTTTCTTCATGTCGTGCTGCACAAGGGCGACGAGCGAGGTGTAGATCACCGCCACCATCGACAGGGCGAACACCAGCCAGGCGAGGTCGGCGCTGGCATCGGGGAACATCGGCAGGCTGAAGCGAATGAAGCCGTACCCACCCAGCTTCAACAGGACACCCGCGAGGATGACCGAACCGGCGGTTGGCGCCTGGACGTGGGCATCGGGAAGCCAGGTATGGACCGGCCACATCGGCATCTTGACGGCAAAGCTGGCGAAGAAGGCGAGCCACAACCAGAATTGCGCCCCGACGGGGAAATCATATTGCATCAGCGCGGGAATTTCGGTGGTCCCGGCTTCATTCACCATCCACAGCATCGCGATCAGCATCAGGACCGAGCCGAGCAGCGTGTAGAGGAAGAATTTGTACGAAGCGTAGATACGGTTATCGCCGCCCCACACGCCGATGATGAGATACATCGGGATCAGGCCGGCCTCGAAGAAGATGTAGAACAGGAACAGGTCCTGCGCGGCAAAGACGCCGATCATCAGCACTTCCATCAGCAGGAAGGCGGCCATGTATTCACCCACCCGCTTGGAAATCGCATCCCAGCTAGCGAGGATGCAGATCGGCATCAGAAATACGCTGAGCATGATCAGCATCAGTGCGATTCCGTCGATGCCGAGCGCATATTGAAAGCCCGCGAACAACTGCGCACGTTCGGTGAACTGCCACTGCGCACCGCCGATATCGTAATTCAGCCACAGCAGCACGCCGAGCGCCAGGTCGACGAGCGTCGCCAGCAAGGCCAACATGCGCGCGCTGGACGCGTTCAGGAACAGGCAGGCGATGGCCGCGAAGAGCGGCACTGCGAGCATGAGCGAGAGTATGGGGAACTCCATCAGAACAGCACCCAGGTGATGGCGGCCACGAGGCCGAGCAGCATCACAAGCGCGTAGCTATACAGATATCCGGTCTGGAAGCGCTTGGCACCGACCGAGCCCTTTTCGATCACCCAGGCCACGCCATTGGGACCGAAGCGGTCGATCGTGCCTATATCGCCCAGTTTCCAGAACTGGCGGCCCAGCCAGAAGGCGGGAACTACGAAGAGATAGTGGTAGAGCTCGTCGAAATACCACTTGTTGAAGAAGAAGCGGTACACCGGGCCGAGCTGTTCCGCAGCCTTGCCGGGAATGCTCGTATCCTTGATGTAGGCCAGCCAGGCCACGAACAGGCCGATGACCATCACGATGAATGCGGCGTATTTCACGAGGTAAGGCACGGCGTGCATCCGGTGGATCAGGTCTTCATTGTAGAAGATCGAACCCGCCCAGAAGGCTTCCATATCGAGAAAGGTTTCTGCAAAGAGCTGGCCCGCGAGAATTGCGCCCAGCGACAACACACCCAGTGGGACGAGCATCGAGAGCGGGCTTTCATGCGGATGATAGCCGCCCGTCGTGTCCGCGCCCGCTTCTTCCGGCGTCTTGTGAACCGAATGCTGGATGTGCTCACTCTCGATCCAGCGCGGCTTGCCCCAGAAGGTGAGAAACATCAGGCGCCAGCTGTAGAAGCTCGTCAGCAGAGCGGCGAGCGTACCCATCCAGAAGGCGAAATTGCCCAGATCGGTACCCCGGCCATAGGCCACTTCGAGGATTGCGTCCTTCGACCAGAAGCCCGCGAAACCGGCACCGAGGTGGTAGATCCCCACACCGGT
>CAYOWF010000016.1:0-19454 GCA_964407585.1 uncultured Qipengyuania sp. | reverse complement strand
CGGCTGACCTCGACCTCGTCAGCAGCTTTACGCCCCGGCCGGATGCAGTCCCCCGACCGGGGCGTTTTTCCTTGGTGATGAAGTAGGAGCCGCCTAGCGGCCGGCCATTGCTTTTACCTTGGGAAGGTAGGTCCTTCCGATGCGCAGGGCTTCACCGTCTTCCATCTCCGCCGACCAGACTCCAAGCCCATCGTGCCGCAGGCCCTTGATCCGATCCTTCCGCAGAATGGTGGACCGGTGGATGCGGATGAACTTGGCCGGGTCGAGCCGCTTTTCCAGCCCCGCGATCGTCTGGAGCAACAGATAGCTGCGATCTTCGACGTGAAGGCGCACGTAGTCGCGCTCGGCATCGATGCGCGAGACTTCCTCGGTATCGATCCGGATGAGCTCGCTGCGATGTGGGATCCACAGCTCCTCAAGCCATTTGCTCGCTTCGCCTCCGCCCTCGCCGCGGCGAGCCAAGGCCCGCTGGATCGCGCGTTCGAGGCGCTCGGGTTTGACCGGCTTCAGCACATAGTCGACCGCATCGAGATCGAATGCCTCGACCGCATAATTGTCATGCGCGGTCACGAAGACCACGGCCGGGCTCTTTTCCTGTTTGGCCAGCGTCTTGGCCACCGACAGACCGTCCACCTCGGGCATCGTCATGTCGAGCAGGATGAGGTCCGGCTCGAGCGCCTCGATCAGCCGCAGTGCTTGTGCACCGTCGCTGGCCGTTCCGACCACATGGAGGGCATCCATCTTGCAGCAGATGACCTGCATCCGTTCGACCGCAAGCGGTTCGTCGTCGACGATCAGCGTGCGCAATTCGTCGCCAGTGTCCTCAGCCATGCTTGACCATCGGTAGTCGGAGTTCCGTTTCGTAGCCTTCGAGCGCCTGGCCCGAAGTGATCGTTGCCTCATTGCCGAAGCGCGCCTCGAGGCGGTCGCGCACATTGGCCAGCCCGATGCCGAATCCGCCAGAATGTCCGCTCGGCAGCCCGGGCCCGTCATCGCTGACTCGAAGGACCAGTCGACCGTATTCCTCGCGCGCGACGATTGAAATCATCACCGGGCGATTGCTTGCGGACACGCCATACTTGACCGAATTCTCGACCAGCGGCTGCAGGATCATGCCCGGAACCTTGAGCTGCGCGAGCTCCTGGGGGAGATCCACCCGGACTTTAAGCCGTTCGGGGAAACGTACCGCTTCGATATCGAGATAGTGTTCCTGCAGGTCGATTTCGTCTTCGAGGCTGACGTCGCCGGTCGAATCCTCGGCCAGCGAATGGCGATAGAAACGCGAGATCGACTGGATCATCTGTTCGGCGCGATCTTCCTTCCCGGTCATCACCAGCGCAGAAAGCGAATTTAGCGTGTTGAAGAGGAAATGCGGATTCACCTGGTACCGCAGGCTTCGCAGCTCTGCAGCCTTGGCAGCGCTGCGGAAGCGCTCACCGCGACGCTCGGCCGCACGGGCGCGCGCGCCGGCGACGATGGCCAGATAAAGGGCCGCCCAGGCCAACAAGAGGAAATAGCGGCTCAGCGCGAGGTCGGTCAGGCGGCGCCAGTAATCCGCCAGTGTCGGCGCAGGTTCGATGACGATCGAAGCCGGGGGCGCTGAATCGGATGCCGATCCAGCCTCGATGCCGCGATCGGTCATCCGCTCGGGGATGTCGAGAAGCAGGTTACCCGATTCGTCGCGGCGGATGTTCAATCCGCGCTGCTCGCCGATTTTCTGGCGGACTTCGTCTTCGATGGGCGCGAAAACCATCGTGTTGATCTGCGCGATCGCGAGCGAGGCAGGAACTGCGGCAATGATCGCCACGCCGACTTTCAACGCCAGACCGCGGTCGTCGAACAGACGCATGAAGAGCCACAGCAGAACGGTTACGCCGCCACCGGCGATACAGACGATGAGGCGCCGCCACAGCAATTCGTCCTGCAGCTCGAGACCGACCACTGCCCCGCGTGCGGTAATCAGCAGGAAATAGGCCACCCACAGGCCGAGGATGGAGAAAAGCACCACCTTGGCCGGCACTCGCGGCGTCGTTGCGTTCATCTGGGGTTCACTGTCCAAAACATGCCCTATTTGGCGTTTTCGGCGTTCAAAAGCCAGCGCCGCCATCGACGGTGCTAGGGCGTTGGTCGAGCGGACACGCTATTCGGCGGGTTCGATTTCGCCTTTGGCGATCTTCTCCCGCCATTGTGCGGGGGCGAGCGTGTGGACATTGTTGCCCGCCGCATCGACAGCGACGGTTACCGGCATGTCCTGGACTTCGAATTCATAGATGGCTTCCATACCGAGATCCTCGAAGGCAACCACTTCGGCACCCTTGATGGCGCGACTGACGAGATAGGCAGCGCCGCCCGTCGCCATGAGATAGGCGACCTTGAAGCGGCTGATGACCTCCACTGCGTCATGCCCGCGCTCGGCCTTGCCGATCATGGCGAGCAGGCCGAGGTCGAGCATCATCTCGGTGAACTTGTCCATGCGGGTGGCCGTGGTCGGGCCAGCCGGACCGACGACCTCGCCCATCACCGGATCGACCGGGCCGACATAGTAGATCGCGCGGCCCTTGAACTCGACCGGCAGTTCCTCGCCCTTTTCGAGCATGTCGTGGATCCGCTTGTGCGCCGCGTCGCGCCCGGTGAGCATCTTGCCGGAAAGAAGCAGGCGGTCGCCATGTTCCCAACTCGCAACTTCCTCGGGAGTCAGATTGTCGAGATCGACGCGCTTGGCCGCGCTGTCGGGCTTCCAGGTCACATCCGGATATTCGTCGATATTCGGGGGATCGAGATAGGCGGGGCCCGAACCGTCGAGCGTGAAATGGGCATGGCGCGTCGCAGCGCAATTCGGGATCATCGCCACCGGCTTGCCCGCCGCGTGGCAGGGCGCATCGAGAATCTTCACGTCGAGTACCGTTGAAAGCCCGCCCAGGCCTTGCGCGCCGATACCCTGCGCATTGACCGCATCGAAAATATCGATGCGCAGCTGTTCGAGATCGGTCCGGGCACCCCGCTGCTTCAGTTGGCCCATGTCGATCGGTTCCATGAGCGAGAGTTTCGCGAGCTTCATGCAATGTTCGGCCGTACCGCCGATACCGATGCCCAGCATGCCCGGGGGGCACCAGCCCGCGCCCATCGAGGGCAGCTGCTCGACCACCCAGTCGACGATGTTGTCGCTGGGATTCATCATCTTGAACTTGGACTTGTTCTCGCTGCCGCCGCCCTTGGCCGCCACATCGATATCGATCGTGTCGCCCTGGACCATTTCCACCGAAAGCACGCTGGGCGTGTTGTCGCGCGTGTTGCGGCGGGTGAAGGCCGGATCCGCGAGAATCGAGGCGCGCAGCTTGTTCTCCGAATGGTTGTAGGCCTGCCGCACGCCTTCATCGACGACTTCCTGAAGCGAACGCTCGGTATCGAGGCGGCAGTTCATGCCCCATTTGACGAACACGTTGACGATGCCCGTATCCTGGCAGATCGGGCGGTGCCCCTCTGCACACATGCGGCTGTTGGTGAGAATCTGGGCGATCGCATCCTTGGCGGCGGGGCCCTGCTCGGCCTCGTAGGCCTTGCCCAGCGCGCGGATGTAATCCATCGGATGGTAGTAAGATATGTACTGGAGCGCGTCCTTCACGCTTTCGATAAGGTCTTCTTCCTTGATGACCACCATGTCGCTCATCGCTGCCTATTCCCATGTTGCAGAATTGCGCTCCCCGATAGGCGTGTTTGCCGCCATCGGTCAAAGCGCTTGGACACAACAGTTCTTGCGCCTAAGGCAAGCCCCACCCACCCGCAGGGCTTGCCAAGCCGTGTTATTGATGTAATACAGTCTTCGGAATACCATGACCATTACCCGGACCCGCCCCGACTATACCGCCGCCCGCAAGGCGATGATCGACAGCCAGCTGCGCACCAGCGGCATCAACGAGCCATTCGTGCTCGAGCGCATGGGCAGCGTGCCGCGCGAAGATTTCGTGCCCGAGGCCTCTAAGGGCACGGCCTATATGGACCGCGCGATCCGCCTCGTCGATGGCGGTTCGCTTCCTGCGCCGCTGTTTCATGGCGCGATGCTGGCCGAAGCCCGCCCGTCGAGCGACGACAAGGTGCTCGTGGTCGATGGCGGCAGCGGCTACCTGACCGCTCTGGTCGAGCCACTGGTCGCTTCGGTGAAGACGCTTTCGGCGACCGACGCGCTCAAGGCGAAGAAGGGCGATTATTCGCTCGTGCTGATCGACGGCGCGATCGAGCATGTCCCGGCCAACATGGCGAAGCTGGTCGCCGAAAACGGTCGCATCGTTACCGGCCTGGTCGAGCGCGGTGTCACCCGTCTCGCCACGGGCCGCAAGTTGGGCAAGGCGCTCGCACTGCTTCCGCTTGCCGAGATGGGCGTGCCGCGCATGGGTGCATTCGACAAGCCGGAGAGCTGGAGCTTCTAACGTCATGTGGAGTGGAGGGGTCGTGAGGAAACTGGCACTATCGGGCAGCGCGCTCGCCATCGCACTCGCTGCGTCGCCTGCGCAGGCGGACACGCTCCAGGAAGCGCTGACCGAAGCCTATTTCAACAATCCCATTCTCGAGGCTGCGCGCGCAGGCCAGCGCGCGACCGACGAGAACGTCCAGATTGAACGATCCTCGGGCCTTCCGTCGGTCGAAGGCACCGCGGTGGTCACCGAATTCATCAAGCAGCGCTCGACCAGCTTCTTCACGCCAGAACGCGCGCTGACCGCCGGGGTCGACCTCGGCGTTCCGATCTACTCGGGCGGGGCGGTCAAGAACTCGGTCCGCGCCGCCAAGGAGCGCGTCGAAGCGGGCCGCGCGGATCTGCGCGGCACCGAAAGCGCCATCTTCACGCAAGTCGTCGCCGCTTACATGGATGTGCTCCGCGGACAGGCGCTGGTGGCGCTTTCGACCAACCAGGTCGACGTTCTCGGCGTCAACGTCCAGGCGACCAGCGACCGGTTCGAAATCGGCGACCTGACGCGCACCGATGTGGCGCAATCGCAGGCGCGGCTTGCCCTCGCACAGGGCGATCTACGGAGCGCGCAGGCCAATCTCATTGCTGCGCGCGAAGATTATATTGCGCTGGTCGGGGAAGCGCCATTGGACCTCCAGCCCCCGCCGCCGTTGCCCGGCCTGCCCGGAGATGCCGATTCTGCAGTCGATGTGGCGCTGGAAAACAATCCAGACCTGATCGCCGCGCGCGAGCGTGCCGCTGCCGCGACCTACGACATCGAAGTTGCAGGTTCGAGCCGCCTTCCGCGGATCTCCGTCTTCGCCGGATACGATTACGACAATTACCTCGGCTCGATAGCGGACGGGCCCCTCGACCCGACCGATCCGAACAGCCCGGTCGTACCAAGCGACCAGACCGCCACCGCCGCATCGGCCGGCGTGTCCTTGCGCCTTCCCCTGTTCCAGGGCGGCCGCCCGGCCGCGCTCCAGCGGCAGGCCACAGCGCGCGCGACCGCCGCGCTAGAGCAGGTCATTGCCGCCGAACGCGATGTCATCGCGCAGGTTCGCTCCGCCTATTCGAGCTGGCAAGCTGCGCTGGCGATCATCGAAAGTTCGCAAAGTGCGGTAGCCGCCGCCGAGCTCAGCCTCGAAGGCGTGCGTGCCGAAAACTCGATCGGCAATCGCACCATCCTCGATGTGCTGAATGCCGAACAGGAATTGCTTTCCAGCCGCGTCCAGCTCGTGACCGCGCGGCGCAACGCCTATGTCGCCGGTTTCTCGCTGCTTGCAGCGATGGGTCGGGCCGAGGCGCGCGACCTCGGGCTGGGCGATGAAGGCGTGCTCTACGATCCTCTCGATAATTACGAACGCGTCGGCGGGCGTATCTGGGACTGGGACCGCGACCCTGCACCCGAAGCGAACACCTCGCGCACGATCGACGTCCCCGCGCAGGACGCCAGCATACCGGCGATTGAAGATCCGGACGTTTCGCCTTAGCACTGACACAAATCCCGATTCGGGAATCACGCGAGAGGCAGGGCGCACGGAACATGCAGAACCATGGCGAACCTTCGGTCGAAGAGATCCTCGACTCGATCAAGAAGGTCATCGCGCGCGATAGCGAAGCACGGGCCGAGGCCCCGCAACGCCGGCGCGGGCTGGTCGCCGGAGGCGCGGAACCTGCCGATGCCGACGAAGCCGAAGACGTTCTGGAACTGGGCGCGGAAGACCTCATCATCGAAGACGATGCCGACCTCGATGCCGTATATGGAGAGGAGCCGGCAGAAGACGAAGACGCGGATGACGGCCTCATCGCCGACGCGACGCGCAGCGCCATGCAACAAAACTTCGCCGCGCTGACCATGCTGGCAAAGCCCGGCAAGCAGCCGCAAATCGTGCGGCAGGGCGAAACCTCGCTCGAAGGGCTGGTACGCGACATGCTCCGCCCGATGCTGGCCAAATGGCTCGACGAGAACCTGCCGGGGATGGTGGAAGAGCTGGTGAAGGCCGAGATTTCCCGCATCGCCGGCAAGAAGCGCTAGGCCGGCCGCCTAAACCCCTTACGCAGTCCCTGATTGCGCGCTACATGACTGCGCCATGACAGCACGCATCCGGGTCGCACTCCCGCTCGCCAGCGCGTTCGCGCTTCTCGCCACCCCGTCGCACGCGCAGGAAGAGCGCGCGCCGATGCAGGCGGCCGACCTCGTCACCATGCCGCGCCTCGGCAGTCCGACGGTTTCGCCCGACGGGTCGCTGGCAGTCTATTCGGTTACAACCACCGATGCGGAAAGTTATGCGCGCACCGGCCAACTGTATGTGCGCTCGCTCGCGGATCAGGATGCCCTTTCAATCCCACTCGAATTGGAAGGAAGTTCGGCCAGCTTCGGTGGCGATGGCCGGCTCTATTTTCTCGCGCCGGGAGCCGAAAGCGAGGCGGCGCAGGTCTGGCGCGCCATGGTGTCCGCAGACGGTTCGGTCGACGAGACATCGCAGGTCACCGCCATTGCGCGCGGAGTGAACGGTTTTCACGTCGCGCGCGATGGCAGCAAGATCGCCATCTGGACCGAAATCGCACGCAGCTGCACCGATGTGGACTGCGACGACAGTGCGAAGCCCTATCTCCCGGGTCCGGGCGACGGGCGTCTGTACGAGGGCGACGGCGGCTTCTTTCGCCATTGGGATGCGTGGGAAACCCCCGGCACCTACAGCCGCGTCTTCGCGTTCCCGCTCGAATATGGACGCGCCATCGGCAAGGGGGTGCCGGTCGACGGCCCCTTGGGCGCCGGCGGTCCGAGCGGTGATACGCCCACCGCACCCTTCGGCGGCGGAGAAGATGTCGCCTGGGCGCCCGACGGTTCGGGTGTCTATTTCGCCGCGCGAGAGGCGGATTCGGATGAGCCGCACAACGTGAACTTCGACATCTGGTGGAGCGATCTGTCCGGCGATGCACCGACCAATCTCACCGACGCCAACGAAGCGCTGGACCTGCTGCCGACACCTTCGCCCGACGGGCAGTTCCTGGCCTATGTCGCCATGGCACGTCCCGGCTACGAAGCCGACCGGCAAGTGGTGATGCTGCGCGACCTCAAGAGCGGCGTGACCACGGCGTTGACCGAGGATTTCGACCGCAGCTTCCAGTCGCTGGCCTGGACGCCCGATTCGCGCTGGCTGGTGGCGACGGCGCAGGACGTGCTCGACACGCCCGCCTATCGCATCGATCCGCGCAGCGGAGCCGTCGAACGGCTCGACCTGATGGCAGGGAACGAGGCGCACCTCGGCAATGTAACCCCGCTCGCCAGCGGCAATTTGCTATTCACCCGCGATTCGATCGGCGCGCCCTCGGAAATCTACCTTTCGCGCAACTGGGGAATGGCCGAACCGCTTACGCAGGTGGCGACCCCCACGATCGGCCAGTTCGCACCGGTGGTGGTCGAGCGCTTCAGCTTCGCCGGCGCGAATGGCGATACGGTCTGGGGCCAGATTACCAAGCTCGAAGGGCATCAAGGCATGATGCCCGCCGTCCTCTATGTCCACGGCGGGCCGCAGGGTTCCTTTAACGACGGATGGTCGAGTCGCTGGAATCCGCGCGTGGTCGCAAGCCAGGGTTATGCGGTTATCTCGGTCGATTTCCACGGCTCCACCGGATACGGCCAGGCCTTTACCGACAGCATCAATGGCGACTGGGGCGGCAAGCCGCTCGAAGACCTGCAGCTCGGCCTTGCCGCCGCGCTCGAACGGGACGGCCAGATCGACGGCAGCCGCGCCTGCGCCATGGGGGCAAGCTACGGCGGCTATATGATGAACTGGATCGCGGGCAACTGGCCCGACCGGTTCGACTGCCTCGTGCAGCACGACGGCCTTTTCGACATGCGCAGCTTCTACTACACGACCGAGGAACTGTGGTTTCCCAAATGGGACTTCGGCGGCAGCTATTCCGAAAACAGCGAAGTCTACGAGCGCTGGAACCCGGTGAATTACGTCGGCAACTGGCAGACTCCGATGCTCGTCGTCACCGGGGAAAAGGACTTCCGCGTCCCCTATACCCAGGGCCTCGCCAGCTTCACCGCCTTGCAGGAACGCGGCATCGAAAGCCAGCTGCTGGTCTTCCCCAACGAGAATCACTGGGTGCTCGGTGCGAAGAACTCGCTCCAATGGCACGATACGGTCTTTGCCTGGCTCGACCGCTGGCTGAAGCCGGATGAGTAAGAAGGGCCTCGAAAAGGCGCGAAAGGCCCTCGGCAAGATCGGCGGCGAACAGGTCGAAAGACAGATTTTCCTGTGCGCCCTCAGCGAAAAGCAGAAGTGCTGTTCGCAAGAAGAAGGCAAGGCCGCCTGGAACTATCTCAAGAAGCGGCTCAAGGAATTGAAGCTGGTCGGGCGCGACGGGTCGGTCCAGCGAACCAAGGCCGACTGCCTGCAGATCTGCGCACATGGCCCCATCGCCGTCGTCTGGCCCGACAACGTCTGGTACCATTCCTGTAACGAGGAAGTGCTCGAAGCCATCATCCAGCGCCACCTTGTCGGAGGCGTGCCGGTTGAAGAATATCGCCTCAGAGGGCTCGAAGAGTCCTAATCCTCATCCACCGAATTGTCGGGCAAGTTGTTGTCGACCGATTCGTCGTGCCCCGTGCCCGACGACAGGAAGACCAGCCCCATCAACGCTCCGGTCAGCAGCATGGTGAACCCGATGCCGAGCGCGGTCGCGATGTAGAAGTGAACCGAAACGTCCTCGAACTTCCACAACAGCGCCATGGCGATCGCGACGATGCCCACGGTAAGCAGGAGCATGAATCGCATGATACGGCGATAACGTGCCCAGGCGAATGCGGCTGATTCAGGATCGTCGAGCGGTGATTTTTTGACCATCGCCCCCGTCATGGCCTGCTGCGGTCGAGCTTTCAACGTATCAAGAAACTCCGATTCGCCATTTCGCAGGAAAAATGGCATTCTTATCGTTCCTGCGAAGAGGAGGCAGAATGAACATCGGGAAGCTCATCGAGGGTCGGACAAGTTCGGACATCATTTCCATCGATGTCGACCGGCCGGTACGCGAGGCGGTAAGCATACTCGCTTCGAAACGCATCGGCGCGCTGCCGGTGATGTCGGGCGGAAGGGTGGCTGGCATCTTTTCCGAACGCGACGTGATCTACCGCCTTGCCGATGAAGGCCAATCCTGCCTCGATCGCCCCGTGGGAGACGTGATGACCTCGCCCGCAATCACCGTGGACCGCACGGCCATGGCCGACCAGGCACTGGCGCTGATGACGAAGCGGCGAATCCGGCATCTTCCCGTGCTCGATGGCGAAGCCATGTGCGGCTTCATTTCGATCGGCGATCTCGTGAAATCGCGGATGGACGAAGTGCAGCACGAAGCCGATGCCATGCGCGATTATATCGCCCACGCTTGAGCCCGAGCCCCGCGCTTCCTACATCGCATCCATGGCCGAAATGCTCACCCTGACCGAGGCAGCCGCCAAGCGCGTTGCCGCCATCGCCGAGAAACAGGCGAAACCCGCCATCCTGCGCCTCTCGGTAGAGGGCGGAGGCTGTTCGGGCTTCCAGTACAAGTTCGACCTTGCGGAAGGCGCGGATGACGACGATTCGGTCAGCGATACCGATGGCGTCCAGCTGGTGGTCGATCCCGTAAGTCTCGATCTTGTGGCCGGCAGCGTGGTCGATTTCGTCGAATCGCTCGGCGGCGCGGCCTTTCGGGTCGAAAATCCCAACGCCGCCGCGGGATGCGGATGCGGTTCGAGTTTCGGGATTTAGTGTAGGGTCCGGTCGATTGCTGGCACGGGACATGGCGCTGGCCATGTCCGGCTCTACGCCATAAGGCTTGGCCCATGCGTATCGCCACTTTCAACATCAACGGCATCAAGGCCCGTCTGCCGCGCCTGCTCGAATGGCTGGACGAAACCCGGCCCACCGTCGCCTGCCTGCAGGAAATCAAAACGATGGACGAAGGCTTTCCCGCGGAGGAATTCGAGAAGATCGGCTATCACGCCATCTGGCACGGCCAGAAGAGCTTCAACGGCGTGGCCATCCTCGCAGATGGCGAAAAGCCGCAGGAAGTGCAGCGCGGACTGGGTATCGACGGACCCAAGGATGGTGAGGGCGAACAGGCGCGCTATCTCGAAGCGGAGGTGGGCGGCATACGCATCTGCAACCTATACCTGCCCAACGGAAATCCGCATCCGGGGCCGAAATTCGATTACAAGCTAGCCTGGATGGAGAAACTGCACGCGCGGATGCAAGCGATCTGGGCGGAAGAAGTCCCGGCAGTCGTGCTTGGCGATTTCAACGTCATTCCCGAAGACAAGGACGTCTGGTCGCCCAAGGCCATGGCCGACGATGCCTTGATGCAGCCCGAAAGCCGCGATGCGTACCGGCGCCTGCTTGCCGATGGCTGGACCGACGCGATCGATACGCTCAACCCGCGTGGCGGCGTGTGGACCTATTGGGACTACCAGGCGGGTGCGTGGCAGCGCGACCACGGGTTCCGCATCGATCACCTGCTGCTGTCACCCGAGTTGGCCGACCGGATAGCGGCTGCCGGGGTCGACAAGGAGTATCGCGGCCGCGAAAAATCGAGCGACCACACACCCGTTTGGGTCGAGATTCGCGACTGAACGCGACAAAAGGAAAGGGCGCCGCCCGCAGGCAGCGCCCTTCGCTTGCATTTCCGACCGATATCAGCGGTAGAAGATGTGCGTCTTGATCGCCGCCCGGCGCGTTTTCTTCTGCGCCCAGCGGGGATTTACATAAGTCGCATGGAAATAGAGCGAATCCTGCGCTTCGCTGTCCCACAGGCCCTGGTGGGCGATGCGGGCGATCGCGGTTGCGCGCTTCCACGCCTTGGTACCGGTCTTGATGCGCGGCATCGCACCGCCACGGATGAAGCTGAATTGGGCGCGCTGGTATACGACTCCGCAATAGCTCGCGGGGAAACGGCTCGATTCTGAGCGATTGATCACGACTTGCGCCACGGCCAGCTGGCCGGACAGCGGCTCGCCGCGCGATTCGAAGTAGACGGCGCCTGCCAGGCAGCGCATCTCGTCGGAAAGTTCCCCGGCAGCAGGCATGGCCGCAACGAGATCGTGCAGGCTATCGGCCTCGGGGGCAATTCCGGTGAAATCTGGGGTCGCTTCTTCGGGAAGCTCCTGGACCACTTCTTCGCTGACGAAGACCGGGACGACCTCATCGGTGAGGGCGGCGTCTTCCGCGTTGGCCAGTTCCGTATTCTGTGCGGTCGCGTTTGCGACCTGGGCGCCGGTTTCTTCCGCACCGGCAAACGTTGCAATCATTGCCGCGGCGCCTGCCGCGAGACCGATAAGAGACTTTCGCATGTGTAGGGCTTATCTGGGCGGTGAGTAGCTGTCGCAGGCTGGGATCCGGTGCGCGTAACTTGCGTCTGTAAACCTTGGATCCTTTAGCGGGCCTGCCGCTGGCTCCCCGTCTGCGCGCTAGTTCATCGACCCCATTGCCAATCGAACCGCCTGCGCATCGAAGCTGAAGCGCCAAATAGTCTCATTTGAAACCTAGTCAAGTTAACAAGTGGATGAATCTATCAGTCGTTCCACATCGGGACCGTCGAGTTCGATGAACCAGCAGTCGGGGTCTTGACGTTGCCTTTTTGCGACATAATCATCAAAGTCGCGCATATTATCAGTGTCTTGTTCCCGCGTGCAGGTGAAGCGGCGGGTGCCGTCGAGCTGCGGCATGCGCTCCCAGAGGCGTGCATTATTGCCACTGTTCATGGTTAATATCACCAGCGTTCCGGCGTCCCTTTCGCCCTTTTGCAGCACCGTTCCGAAGCCGCCCAGGGCCTGGACGAGCTTGAGCAGGCCGGCGACTTCGAGATGCGCGGGAAGCCGATCGTCACCGCTCACGCGGCATATCCGTCCAGGCTCGACAGCGGGATGCGCGATTTCATGAACGTGCCCGTGCCGCGCCCGATCTCGTCGCCCTCTGCATCGACCAGCCGCGATTCGGCGACGAAAACACGCCTGCGCCCGCTGACCCAGCGCCCTTCGGCCACGACCTTGCCCTCGCGCACCGGCTTGGTGAAATGGAGGTTGAAGCTGGTCGTCAGCAGGAAACGGTCGGTCACCAGCGTATTCGCCGCATAGAAGGCGGCATCGTCGAGCATCTTGAAATAGATGGTTCCATGGGCGGCGCCCGCTGCGTGAAAGCTGTCTTCGGTCACATCGAAGGCGATGCGCGAGCGGCCTTCCCCGGTGATCTCGAGCTGCGAGGCGAACTTGGCATTGACCGGCGCGGAGGCATAGAGGCTCTCGAGCGCACGCCAGTGCAATTCGGCTCCCTTGCTTGCCGCCCCGTTCATATCCGCTCTCGCCCGCCTTTCGTCAGCCGCGCGGCTCGACCCAGCCGATCGAACCGTCGGGGCGGCGATAGACCATATTATGCGCTTCGGTAGCCCCGTTCTTGAAGAAGAGCGCATTGGTGTTCTGCAGATCGAGCAGCATAACGGCATCGGCCACCGAACATTCGGGAATCATGGCACTGGTTTCGGCGATGACCGGCGGGCTGTCGTGTTCGACCTCTTCCTCGGTATCGGGCTCCGGCGCAGCGAAGATGGTATAGGCCGCTTCCTGTTCGCGCATGGCGTGATCGGCCTGTTCGTGACGGTCCTTTATCCGGCGCTTGTAGCGGCGCAGCTGCTTTTCGATCTTGGCGGCCGCGGCATCGAAGGCCTGGTGCACATCATGCGCTTCGGCATGACCCTTGAGGATCAGCCCCTGCATCACATGGGTGACGATATCCGAGGAAAAGGCCCCGCCCGCCGCCTTGCCGAAGGTGACATGGCTGGAGATCGCGCGGTTGAAATACTTCTCGACGATGCCCTGCAGTCGGTCCTCGACATGGGTCTGCAAGGCGGCGCCGGTGTCGATCTGGTGGCCCGAAACACGGATATCCATAAAGTCGTTCTCCTTATATCGCCCGCCAACGATCCTCTTACCGGCTCCGTCCAGCCGGACATATGGCGCAGATCCTATCCCCAGAGAGGGTTTTCGATCCCCGCCATGAATTTCCTGTGCCGCGCCAGCTCTTCCGCCGTGGGTGCATGCGGACGCGGTTCGCGGCGCGGCCCGTCGGGCGCCTTGCGCACCGCGACGGTTTCCCCGGTCGCTTCGGCGATGTGTCTTTCCGCCGCCAGCTCCAGCCCGATCTGCCGTCCGCCCTTCAGCTCGACATAGACCTGCGCGAGCAATTCGGCATCGAGCAGCGCGCCGTGCTTGACGCGGTGGCTGCGGTCGATTCCATAGCGCGTGCACAGCGCATCGAGCGAGAGTTTCGCGCCGGGATGGCGCTTCTTCGCCAGCTGCACCGTATCGACCATCCGGCTCATGCACACCGGCTCGCTGCCGCACAGCGCCAGTTCGGCGTTCAGAAAGCCGAAGTCGAAACCCGCATTATGCGCCACCAGCGGGGCATCGCCGATAAAGTCGAGCAGGTCCCGGAAAGTGTCGCGAAACAGCGGCTTGTCCGAAAGGAACGCCGCGGAAAGGCCGTGCACCGCTTCCGCGCCGGCAGGCATGTCGCGTTCGGGATTGTAATAGGCGTGGAAGGTGTTTCCCGTGGGGACGAGATTGTCCATCTCCACACAGCCGATTTCGACCATCCGGTCCCCCGTCTTGGGGTCGAGCCCGGTGGTTTCGGTGTCGAAAACGATTTCGCGCATTGCCTAATCTATCGGACTCGTTCGCGCAGATTACAAGGGGGTTGGCGTGCCAATTTCTTCGCGCAGCGACCCGATGAGCTCCAGCACCTCGCGCTCGGTCTCGGCCAGCGACTGGCCGGTATCGACGATGTAGTCGGCACGCTCGCGCTTTTCCGCATCGGGCGTCTGGAGCGAAAGGATATGCGCGAATTTTTCCGGCGTCATCTCGGGCCGGGCGAGCACCCGGACGCGCTGGACCTCGGCCGGAGCGGACACCACGACGATCCGGTCGACCGCGGAATGGCCGCCCTTTTCGAACAGCAGCGGGATATCGAAGACGACGAAGGGCGCGCCGAAATGTTCGAGCAGGAAGGCTTCGCGCTTCGCACCGACCGCGGGATGGACGATCGCCTCGAGCCGCGCGAGCGCCGCCTTGTCGCCGAACACCTGCTTGCCCAGCTTGTCGCGAAGCACGCCGGTCCGATCGGTACTGCCCGGGAATTCCGCTTCGATGGCCGCGACCAGCTCGCCGCCCGGGCCCTGCATCGCACGCACTTCGGCATCGGCGTCGAAGACCGGCACGCCGGCCGCCTCGAACATGGCGGCGACGGTCGATTTGCCCATGCCGATGGAACCGGTGAGGCCGATGATCAGCGGTTTCGTCATGCGGTCAGCCTGTCGCGCAATTCGGCGTCGTATTCGCGCGGGGGCTCCGCCCCGAAGAAGTGGGTGAAGGCGGCCGCCGCCTGGCCGATCAGCATCGAAAGCCCGTCGACGGTCTCGAAGCCGGCGTCGCGGGCGCGTTTGAGGAAGTCCGTCTCCACCGGATCGGTGACGATGTCGTAGGCGACCGATCCTGGCGGCGCATGGCTCCAGTCGAAGGCCAGCGGTGGCTGGCCGCGCATGCCGAGCGGGCTGGCATTGACGATAAGGTCGCAGCATCCCTCGCGGTCGTCGAAGTCGAAATCGGTGGGTTCGGCGAAATGGGCGAGGGGGGCGTGATGGTGTTCACCCTCGGCCAGTTCGTCCAGCAGCATGCGGGCCTTTTCGGGATTGCGACCGGCCAGGACGAGCGTGAAGCCCTCGCGAGCGAGACCGGTGACGATGGCCCTTGCCGCACCGCCCGTGCCGAGCACGCGTGCCATGCGGAAATAGTGTTGCCGCGCGAGCCGGCTTTGCAGCGGCTCCAGGAAGCCGGCGACATCGGTATTGCGCCCGACCAGCCTGCCGTCCCTGGCGCGGTGGATCGTATTCACGGCACCGACCTGTTTCGCCAGCGGATCGAGCCGGTCGAGCAGTGGCATCGCCGCCTGCTTGTGCGGCATCGTCACATTGCAGCCGAGCCAGCCGGCATCCTCGCGCCGCTGCTCCAGATAACTGCCGAGCCGATCGGCGGTAACGTGATGCGCACGATATTCGGCATCCAGGCCCAGCTTCTCGATCCAGAAGCCATGGATGAGTGGCGATTTCGACTGGGCGATAGGATCGCCGATGACTTCGGCATAAGGGGTCACGAAGCGAGCGCGCCTTCGTCGCGCAAGGCACCGAGCACCTGAAGCAGCGGCATGCCGAGTACGGTGAACTGGTCGCCCGATATGCGCTCGAACAGCTGTACGCCGGGACCTTCGATACGGAAAACCCCGACGCAATAGGAGACTTCCGGCCATTCGGCATCCAGATAGGCGGCGATAAAATCTTCGGACAGATCGCGCAGTTTCAGACGCGCGAAATCGGAACCGACCCAGACGATCTGGCCGCCCTTCGCCAGCGCCGCAGCGCTGTGCAGCGTCATCACCTTGCCCGAGAAGAACCGCAAATGCTCGGCCGCCTGGTCGCGGCTGGCAGGCTTGTCGAATCGTCGTCCATCGACCTCCACCAATGAATCGCTGCCGAGCACGATTCGATCGTCCTCGACGGCGGCAGCCTTGGCTGCGGCGAGCGCCTGCGCCACCTCGGCCGGCTCCGCGCCTTCCATTTCGGCTTCCAATGCACGTTCGTCTATATCCGCACCGCGCGCTTCGAAGGCCACGCCCGCAGCTTCGAGCATCGCCTTGCGCGAGGCCGAGTTCGAGGCGAGCACGATGCCGCCGCCCGCGAGCGAGCTCATATCGCCTTCACCCCCTCGAACAGGTCGCCATCGCGCGACTGCCTTTCGCCGAAAAGGCGGATGACGGCCGCCGCCGTTTCCTCGATCGAGCGGCGCGTGACGTCGATGACCGGCCAGCCGTTGTCGGCGAACATCCGCCGCGCAAAGGCGACTTCGCTCTTCACGCGGTCGTTGTCGACATAGTCGGTCTGCGATTTCTCGTTGAGGGTCAGTAGGCGATTGCGGCGGATCTGCACCAGCCGTTCGGGTGCAGTGGTCAGCCCCACCACCATCGGATTCTTCAGTTCGAACAGCTTGGGTGGCGGCGGGCTTTCGACCACCAGCGGGATATTGGCGACCTTGTATCCGCGGTTGGCGAGATAGATGCTGGTCGGGGTTTTCGAGCTGCGCGAGACGCCGGCCAAAAGGATGTCGGCTTCCTCCCATTCTTCCCACAGAATGCCGTCGTCATGCGCGATGGTGTACTGGATGGCTTCGACCCGGTCGAAATAGGCCTTGTCCATCTGGTGCTGGCGGCCCGGGCGACCGTGGGCTTCCTGGCCGAGCGCCTTTTCGAGCGCTTCGGTCACGCGGTCGAGGATGGGGACCGCCGGCAGGCCGTTATGCGCGCAGACTTCCTCCAGCCGTGCGCGCGCATCGGCATTGACCAGCGTGAACAGCACGAGGCCCGGATTGGCCTTGAGTTCGGGTACGATGCGGTCGAGATGCTGCCTGCTCCTAACCATGGGCCAGAAATGGCGCACCACATCGGCATCGTCGAATTGCGCAAGCGCCGCCTTCGCCAGCATCTCCAGCGTTTCGCCGGTGCTGTCGGACAGGAGGTGGAGATGGATACGTTCCGGGATGGCGGCCTCGTTTGCGGCGTGTGGACAGCTTCGGGATAAACCACGGGACAGGTCTGGCGACAAGTTCGGTGACGAATTCGCTCCCCGTTACGAGTCCGGTTGGGGGGCGATTCCCGCACAGCAAGCGGCAATTTTTGCGCAGGCTGGTAACAGTGGGGACAAGTTTGACTCGACTCATGTGAATCCACGAGTCGCATTTCGTCGGCAGCCCTTCCCAAGCCAGATGAATTCGGGCAGGAACCGTTTGTGCCCGATATCCACAGGGCCAACAGACTCCATCAATCCTTATAATAACTAGGTATTATTGGACTCCTGAATGCCCGGTCTCCTTCTCGACACGCTGAACGGTACGCGTAGTACACAGATCCCTCTCTGGCTCATGCGCCAGGCGGGTCGATACCTTCCCGAATATCGCGAGCTTCGCGCGCAGAAGGGCGGTTTCCTCGAACTGGCCTACGATAGCGAGGCGGCCTGCGAGATTACCTTGCAGCCGATCGACCGCTTCGGATTCGACGGGGCGATCCTGTTCTCCGATATTCTGATCGTGCCGCATGCGCTCGGGCAGCATCTCGAATTCCTCGCCGGCGAGGGGCCGAAGCTTTCGCCCAGGCTGGTGGATTCGACGCTCGACGCGCTGACCCGCGATCCTTCGCGCTACGAACCGATCTACGAGACCGTCCGACTGTGCCGCCAGCGCCTGCCCGAAGGCGTGACCATGCTGGGCTTTGCAGGCAGCCCCTGGACCGTCGCGACCTATATGGTAGCGGGCGAGGGGAGCCGCGACCAGCACGAGGCACGCGCGCTTGCCTATCGCGATCCGGCTGCGCTCCAGGCGATCGTCGATGCGATCGTCGAACAGACCGTGGGTTATCTCTCGGGCCAGATCGAGGCGGGTGCCGAAGCCGTGCAGATCTTCGACAGCTGGTCCGGCAGCCTTGCGCCCGACGAATTCGAACGCTGGGTGATCGCCCCCAATGCGCGGATCGTGGCGGCATTGGCCGAATTGCATCCCGACACGCCGGTAATCGGCTTTCCCAAGGGCGCGGGCGAGAAATTGCCCGCCTATGCGCGCGAGACCGGGGTGAAGGCCGTCGGTGTGGACGAGACGCTCGATCCCGTGTGGGTGGCGCGCGAATTGCCCGAAGGCATGGCGGTGCAGGGCAATCTCGACCCGCTGTTGCTGCTGGCCGGATCGGCCGAACTGGAAAAGCGCATCCACGCCATCCTGAGTGCCTTTGCCGACCGGCCGCATGTGTTCAATCTCGGTCACGGGATCGACCGGCGCACGCCGATCGACCATGTCGAACGGCTGGTTGCGACCGTGCGCGGCTGGCGGGGGTGAAATTCGGCGCGCGACCGCCTAGGTTGCCGTCATGCAGGATGTGCTTTCGATGACCTATCTCTGGCTCAAGGCAGGCCACATCATCTTCATGGTCTTCTGGCTGGCGGGGCTGTTCATGCTGCCGCGGCAGATGATCTACCTGCATCCGGCCGCGCCCGATTCGGAAGAATCGGCGCTCTGGGCCAAGCGGATGGGCCTGCTGCGCAAGGTCATCCTCACCCCCAGCATCATCGTGGTGTGGATCCTGGGCCTGCTGCTGGCGCAAACGCTGGGCGTGTGGGGCGAGGGGTGGCTGCATGTCAAAATGCTGCTTGTCGTCCTCCTGAGCGGCTTCCAAGGCTATATGGTCGCCCAGGCGAAGAAGATGGCCGCGGGCCAGCGTCCGCTGTCGGAAAGGCAGCTGCGGCTGTTCGGGGAGATTCCCGGCATCCTGCTCGCGCTGATCGTGGTGATGGTGGTGGTCAGGCCGTTCTGACTCTCGACCCGTCGCTTTGGCGATTGACTGCAGCGCCGCGCGAAATTATTTGAGCATCACCAACCGGCTAGAGGTTCCGCGCATCAGACGGGGCCGGGTCCGCTTTCTCCAAGCCCATACCGACCTGCCGGCCATTCCCTCTCATTCCAGAGAAACCCAATGCATCTCAAAGACTTGAAAGCAAAAGCGCCCGCAGACCTCGTGGCAATGGCCGAGGAACTGGGCGTCGAGGCGGCCGGCACCATGCGCCGCCAGGACCTGATGTTCTGCATCCTCCGCGAACTGGCGGACGATGAGGAATACGACGAAGAAATCATGGGTATCGGCACGATCGAGGTGCTGCAGGACGGCTTCGGCTTCCTGCGCAGCCCCGAAGCCAACTACCTCGCCGGTCCGGACGACATCTACGTCTCGCCCAACCAGATCCGCAAATGGAGCCTGCGCACGGGCGATACGGTCGAAGGCCAGATCCGCGCCCCCAAGGAAGGCGAGCGCTACTTTGCGCTCACCGGCCTGACCTCGGTCAATTACGAGGATCCGGCGAACGTCCGCACGCGCACCAA
>CAYOWF010000015.1:0-19620 GCA_964407585.1 uncultured Qipengyuania sp. | reverse complement strand
GAGCCGCCATGGTCATTTCCTTTCCGGTTGTACCTCTGGAAGGCTGGAACCCGTGGTGCGGAGTATCCCGCGGCCGGGCACCGGTATGAGCGCCTTCCATGTGGATTTGCCCGCCAGCCGGAAGCGACCTGAATTGGCCGATTCTCGGGCGAACGGCGCGCGCTTAGCGGGGTTGAGAGGATAAATCCACCCTCAATTCACCGCAGAAAAAGCGAATCCGGGCGCGAAAAGCGCTTGACAGATGAGAACAAATAGGGAACATCGGTCCCATCGCCGGAACACGCCGCGCGATTTGGCGGTTTTCCAGCAGGTATACCCCGGCTGTCAACAGCTTTGTGCACAGGCACTGGGCAGGAGAAATGACTATGTTCGCGATTGTCCTGATTGCTGCTTTCACCCTCGCCGGCCTGGCGACGGTTGTCGTGCTCGCCGATAGCGGACTGCGCTGGTGGTCCGCTTTCGGCATGCTGCGGCAGCGGATGAAGCAGGGTTATGCGACTGCAGGTGTCGGACGGCGCCCGGCGATCGTTTCGGGAAGCGCCAATGGCTTTGGACGCCAGGAACGGGCCTATCCGGTCATCCGGCAGAAGACGCGGCGCGCCGCTTGAGCCTGGCATAGCGCAGCAGCGTGAAGGGCAGCAGCGCGAGATAGCCGATCCCGATGGCGCTCAGCGTCAACCATGGCTCGACGAGCAGGGCCGCGAACAGCAAGCCGACGAAGGCCAGCACCCAGAGACGGATACCGCGACGCGGACGCAAGGAAGTCCAGCTCGGCGTCGCCATGCTCGAGATCATCAGCAGGGCCGTGGCGAGAATCCAAGGTGCGACGAAGATCGGATCGCGGAATAGCTCGATGTCGGTGGCCATCCACATGTAGAACGGCATGAACGCCAGCCCTGCTCCCATCGGCGCGGGCACTCCGGTCAGGAAGCCGAGCGATTTGTGCGGTTGTTCGTCGATATCGATCTGGGCGTTGAAGCGGGCAAGCCGCAGGGCGCAGCAGATCGCCAGCGCGAGGGCGGCGAACCAGCCCCACCGCGGCTCTGCCGAAAGCGACCACAGGTAGATGATGATTGCGGGCGCGGTGCCGAAGCTGAGCGAATCGGCGAGGCTGTCGAGTTCGGCTCCGAAGCGCGACTGGGCTTTCAGCAGGCGCGCAATGCGTCCGTCCATCCCGTCCAGAATACCGGCGACGATGATAGCCACCGCAGCCGCCGCCCAGTTCTCCGATATCGCGAAACGGATCCCCGTGAGGCCCGAACACAGCGCCGCTGCAGTGATCGCGTTTGGCGCCATCGCACGCAGGCTCAGGCCGCGCGAACGGCCCAGCACCGGCTTCTCGTCCTCGGCCGCCTTCGGCCCGAGGCGAGCGCGTTCGTCCGTTTCGCCTGGCCGACCAGGTCCGTTCAACAGGCTCATTGCGACACTCCTTCCAGCAGCGGCTGGCTTCCCACCGCAGCGAGCACGGTCTCGCCCGCGACGACCTTCTGGCCGACCATGACGTAGGATCCGGTGCCGGCAGGCAGGTAGACATCGACCCGACTGCCGAAGCGGATCATTCCCACGCGCTGGCCGACACCCAGCGTGTCGCCCGGCTTCACGAATGCCACGATGCGCCGCGCCACGATGCCCGCGATCTGCGTCATCCCGACCTTCAGGCCATCCGAGCGTTCGATCAGGATGTGCTGGCGCTCATTGTCCTCGCTCGCCTTGTCGAGGTCCGAATTGATGAACTTGCCGGGGATATAGATTACCCGGCGTACCATACCGCCGATGGGGGTACGATTGATATGCACGTCGAGCAGCGAGAGATAGATCGAGATGCGCGTAACCGGCACCGGCGCGAGACCTTCGGTCCCGCTCCCGTCGTCCACCACCAGTTCTTGCGGCGGTTCGACTTCCGTGATCTGCACTACCCGACCGTCGGCGGGCGCGACGATGAAGCGATCGTCCTGCGGCACCACGCGCTGCGGGTCGCGGAAGAAGGCGAAGACCAGCACCGACAGGAATGCCAGCGGCCAGGCGATGGTTTCCCAGGCGAACCAGGCGGTGACGAGCGACAGGCCCAGCACGGCAAGGCCGAACTTGCGCCCTTCCGGATGGATGCTGGGAAAGCTCGCGGGCACGTCTCCGCGCCCATGATTGTCTTGGAGGTCTCCTGCCATCGGCTTGGCTTAGGCGCTCGTTCCGGTGCTCACAAGTCGCTCAGGCGACCTTGCGCACGAAAACGGTTCCCGCCGAATAGCCCGCGCCGAAGCTGCAGATCAGGCCCGTGTCGCCCTGTTCCAGGTCCTCGCTGTGCAGGTGGAAGGCGATGATCGAGCCTGCGCTCGATGTATTACCATAAGTATCGAGCACGGTCGGGCTCTCGTCTTCATTCGCCTCGTGCCCCAGGACCCGGTGGGCGATCAGGCGGTTCATGCCCGTATTGGCCTGGTGCAGCCACAGGCGGCGCAATGCCTGCGGGTCGATTTCCAGCCGTTCCGCTTCATCGACGATCATCTGGGCGACCATCGGGACGACTTCCTTGAAGACCTTCCGGCCCTCCTGCACGAAAAGCTTGTCCGGCCCGCCTGCGTCCTCCGGATAGGCCCGATTGAGGAAGCCGAAATTGTTGCGGATATTGTTCGAGAACACGGTCTTGAGTTTGGTGCCGAGAATATCCCAATGGCTTGCCGGAGCGACCGATGCATCTTCGACCAGCACTGCCGTCGCGACATCACCGAAAATGAAATGGCTGTCCCGGTCGCGCCAGTTGAGGTGGCCACTGGTGATCTCTGGGCTGACCACAAGGACGCTCTTCGCATTGCCCGCCCGGATGTAATCGGCGGCGGTCTGGATTCCGAACGTGGCGGAAGAACACGCCACATTCATGTCGAAGCCGAAGCCTTCGATGCCGAGCGCCTGCTGGATCTCGATAGCCATCGCCGGATAGGGCCTTTCCATGTTCGAGGCGGCGCACAAAACCGCATCGACATCCGCCGCCTCGCGCCCCGCCCGCTCTAGTGCATCCGTGGCTGCATGGACGCCGATTTCCGCGAGGATGGACAGCTCGTCGTTCGATCGCTGCGGCCAGCGCGGAGCCATCACGTCGGGATCCAGCACCGGTTCCTTCGCCATCACGTGCCGGGCCTTGATACCGCTCGCCTTCTCGATGAATTCGACCGAGCTCTCGACCAGGGGCTCGACCTCGCCCGCAGCGATCGCCGCGGCATGCTTCTCGTTGTGGCGCCGTACATATTCGTTGAAGCTGGCGACCAGTTCCTCGTTCGAAATGCTTTCATCGGGCGTGAAGAGACCGGTGGAGGAAATGACCGGTCGACCGGACAGGGGAGCTTCGTGAGTCATGACCCGTGCCTAGTCGCGCGCTCCCCGCCCCGCAAGCTGGATGGTAGGTCGTTGCCGGGAAAACGGCAGCACTACGGCCTTGCGTTGGGTCGGCGCTCGATTAAACACCTGTTCCTGGTTCGGAATGGGGAGGACACGAAGCCATGAATGCACATCGTCGCGCCGCAAAATTCTTGTCAGCATGTGGAGCGATGGCACTCTGCCTCGGATCGCCCTTGCCCCTAGGGGCGAAGGATGGCGAGGAAGCCAATCCCCTGGCCTCACTGCCCTTGCGCGAAATCGGCCCGGCCTATCCCAGCGGCCGCATTTCAGACTTCGCGGTGTTCCCGGACGGCGATCATCATTTCCTCGTCGCAACCGCGTCGGGCGGCCTTTGGGTGACCGAAAATTCGGGAACCACCTGGAAGCCGATCTTCGACGGAGAAGGCTCCTATTCGATCGGTGTGGTCGAGCTCGCCCCGTCCAACCCCGACGTCATCTGGGTCGGCACTGGCGAAAACAACGCCCAGCGCTCGGTCGCCTTCGGCGACGGCGTCTATAAATCGACCGACGGCGGCAAGAGCTGGACCAATATGGGGCTGAAGGATTCGGGCCATATCAGCCAGATCTGGATCGACCCGGAAGATGCCGACACCGTTCTGGTCGCAGCCCAGGGCCCGCTGTGGAGCCCGGGAGGCGATCGCGGCCTCTACAAGACCACCGATGGCGGCAAGAGCTGGGACCGTATCCTCGAGATCGACGAGAATACCGGGATCAACGAATTCGTCGTCCATCCCGATGATCACGACCACATCGTCGCCTCGTCGTACCAGCGCCGACGCCATGTCTGGGTGCTGATCAATGGCGGCCCTTCCTCGGGCGTCCATCGCACCACCGATGGGGGCGAGAGCTGGAAGAAAGTGAGCTCCGGCATCCCGGGCGGCGACCTCGGCCGGATCGGATTGGCCAATGCTCCCAGCAACCCGGATACGGTTTACGCCATCGTCGAAGGCACACCGAAGACGCAGGGCCTCTACCGGTCGAGCGATTTCGGCCAGAACTGGGAAAAGCGGTCCGATCACATGACCAGCAGCCCGCAATATTACAACGAGCTCGTAGTCGATCCGAAGGACGAGAACACGCTCTATTCGCTCGACACCTTCACCAAGCGTTCGACCGACGGCGGCAAGACCTTCAGCGACCTTTCGGCCGACCATCGCCATGTCGACGACCACGCGCTGTGGATCGATCCCGAAAACACGAAGCACATGATGATCGGCGGCGACGGCGGCATTTACGAGACCTGGGACGGCGGCACACTGTGGAGCCATGTCGACAACCTGCCCATCGTCCAGTTCTACCGCATCCAGCCCGACAATGCGGCACCCTTCTACAACGTTTGCGGGGGCACGCAGGACAACAACTCGCTATGCGGTCCCTCGCGCACCACCAACAAGCACGGCGTGACCAATTCGGACTGGCACATCGTGCTGGGCGGCGATGGCTACAAGCCGCAGATCGACCCGCGCGATCCGAACATCGTCTATGCGCAGTACCAATATGGCGGGCTGACCCGCTACGATCGCCGCACGCAGGAGCGCGTCCCGCTGACGCCGCAGCCCGAGCCCGGCGAACCGGCCTACAAATGGAACTGGAACACGCCGGTTCTGATCAGCCCGCACAATCCCGACCGCATCTATTATGCGGCTGAATATCTCTTCGTTTCGGACGATCGCGGCAACAACTGGCGCAAGATGAGCCCCGACCTGACCCGCCAGGTCGATCGCAATGCCTTGAAGGTCATGGGACGCGTGTGGAGCGTCGATGCGATCGCCAAGAACAATTCGACATCGATGTACGGCGCGGCCATCGCGCTCAGCGAAAGCCCCGTCCAGCAGGGGCTGATCTATGTCGGCACCGACGACGGGGTGATATCCGTGACCGAGGACGACGGCGCGACCTGGCGCAATCTGCGCAGCGTGCGCGGCGTGCCCGACATGAGCCTGGTGGAAGACATCATCGCTTCCAATCACGACGCGAATGTCGCCTATGCCGTGTTCGACAATCACAAGCGCGGCGATCACAAGCCCTATGTCTATCGCACCGCCGACCGCGGCAGGACATGGACCTCGATTACCGGCAACCTGCCCGGCCGCGGTACGGCGCACACCATCGCCGAAGACCACCGCGATCCGAACCTGCTGTTCGTCGGCACCGAATTCGGCCTGTTCTATTCGCAGGATCGCGGCGGCAGCTGGCACCAGATGAAGGGCAAGTTCCCGACCATCTCGGTTCGCGACCTCGAAATCCAGAAGCGCGAGAACGATCTCGTCGTCGGGACTTTCGGGCGCGGTGTATTCATCCTCGACGATTACACCCCACTGCGCACGTCACCGGGTACGGTGAAGAGCAACGAAGCCACGCTGTTCCCCGTCCGCGATCCCTGGCTCTACATCGAAGGGGATCTGTGGGGCGGCTACGGCGGTCCGCAGTCCTTCAACGGCGCGGACTTCTGGTATGCCGACAATCCGCCGTTCGGTGCGGTCTTCACTTATCACCTGCGCGACGGCCTCCAGTCGCGCGCCGAGGCCCGGCGCGAGGCGGAAAGCAAGATTGCCGAAACCGGCGGCGACACGCCCTATCCCAGCTGGGAGGAATTGCGGGCGGAGGATCGCGAGGACGCGCCTGCCGTCGTCTTCACCGTTCGCGACGCCAGCGGCGCAGTGGTGCGCAGGATGACCGCCCCGCACAAAAAGGGCCTTCATCGCGTGGCCTGGGATCTGAGACACGCTCCGCCCGAGCCGGTATCGCTCGGCGGTGGTCAGTCGGGACCGTTCCAGTCCGAAGCCGGCGGACCGCTCGCCCTGCCCGGCACCTATAGCGTGACCCTGTCGAAGCGCGTGAATGGCGTCGAGACCCAGCTGGCCGGGCCGCAGAGCTTTACGGTCAAGCCGCTCGATCGCTCCCCGGAAATCGCAGAAGACCGTGCGGGCGTGCTGGCCTTCCAGCAGAAGACGGCTGACCTGGTACGCGTCGCCGCGGGCACCGCCAATGCGCTGGGAGAAATGCGCAACCGGATCGCCCATCTCAAACTTGCTGTCGAAGCGCTCGACGCACCGAACGATGCCGAACGTGCCGAAATCCAGCGCATCGAGAGGCAGCTGGACGATGCCGGACAGGCCATGTTCGGCGACAGCACGGTAAGCAGCCGCAACGAGGCCTCGCCCTTCTCGATCATGAATCGGCTCTACGCCATCCGCTACGGCAGCTGGACGCATCAGTCGCCCATAACCGGTTCGGAACAGCGCGCGCTCGATATTGCCGAACGGGAATTCACCGAGGTTCTTGGCCAGCTAAGGCAGGCCGAAGCGGCCATCGGTGCGCTGGAGGACCGGCTGCAGGCGCAAGGCGCGCCCTACACGCCGGGAAGCGGCATTCCCAACTGGCCGACGGGGGGCTAAGGCGCACAAGCAGTCGGAACGGGTCGATAAGAGTGACGGCAAGAAGGGTAGCGATTTGGCCGCTGATGGCGGCAGCTTGCGGGTATCCGCAGGCTGCTTTCGCCGTCGACGAGCAAACCACGAGTAACACCATAGTGATCACCGGGACGCGCGCGGACCGGGCACTGGAAGAAGAACCTTATGTGGTCGAGGTCATCGACCTCGAAGAGCTGGAGCGGGAATTGCCCCGCACGGTGCCCGAAGCGCTCGACAGCGTTCCTGGGGTGCTCGTGCAGAAGACCGCATCGGGTCACGGTTCGCCCTATATTCGCGGCTTCACCGGCAATCGCACCCTGCTGGTGGTCGACGGAATCCGTTACAACAACGCCACCTATCGCGACGGAGCCAATGAATATTTCGCACAGGTCGACAGCCTTTCGCTGCAACAGATCGAGCTGATTTCGGGTCCCGCCTCCGCCCTTTACGGGAGTGAGGCGGTAGGCGGAACCATTGCGCTCACCACGAAACCCACGGCAATGTCGGCGCGCGAAGGCACCTATGTCGAGGGCGAGCAAGTGCTGCGCTGGTCGGGCGGCGACCGGTCCATCGCATCGCGCACCGCTTTCGACATCGGCGAAGGGGGTAGCTGGGGTTTGCGCGGCGGGTTCACCCTGCGCAATTACGGAGACGTTCGTGCAGCGGAGCTCGGGCGGCTGCCCTATACCGGCTATTCCGAACGCGCGTTCGACAGCCGGTTCGACGTGGCGCTGGATCCGGACTGGACGGCAACGCTCAACCACCAATCGCTGTGGCAGGACGACGTCCCGCGCACCCATTCCACCATCCTGGCGGTACCCTTTGCGGGAACGGTCGCGGGAAGCGACCTCGCCCGCGAAAAGGATCATCGCCGCTCGCTGACATATTTCAAGCTGCGCGGCGGGACCGCCAGCGCCTGGCTAGAAACGCTCGAATTGACCCTTTCGCACCAGTCACGCTTCGAGGAAGAAAACCGGGTACGCGGCAACGGTCGCCTGATCGACCAGTCCTTCGATTCCGACATGACTGCGCTCAGCGCCGTGGCGACCGCCGGTTTCGGCACTCTCGACCTGACCTATGGCATCGATCTCGGCCGCGAGACGATCGATAGCGCCCGCACCGATACCGACCCCGACAGCGGAAACGTAGTCGTCCGCCTGCAGGGCCCGGTCGGTGACGATGCGGAGTACGAGCAGGCCGGCTTCTTCGCTCGTGCCGACTGGTCGCCCGCCGATGCCGTGCTCTTGGAAGCGGGCGTGCGCCTTTCGCATGTCGCTACCGAAATCGGCACCTTCGCCGACCCGGAAACCGGCGATGCGCGTTCGTTCAGCGGCAGCTGGTCCGATCTCTCCGGTTCGCTAAGAGCCCAGTATTCCGCCGGGAACCACCGTATCTGGGCCGCCTATAGCCGGTCCTTCCGCGCCCCCAATGTCGCGGACATCAGCCGCTTCGGGGCGAGCCGATCGAGCGAGATCGAAGTGGCCAGCCTCGGTCTGGAGCCCGAGAAATTCGATACGTTCGAACTGGCCTGGCGCCTCGACACGGACCGCTTCGAATTCGGCGCCAGCGCGTACACTACGGCATTGATCGGCTATATCGAGACGGTTCCCACCGGGCGCATCCGCGAGGGGCTGGTCGAAGTCGCCAAGCAGAATGCCTCTTCCGGACGGATTACCGGCCTCGAACTGATCGCCAGTGCCGCGCTTGGTTCGAATGTCTCACTCGAGGGCAATCTGACCTGGCTTCGCGGTCGCCTGACCACTCCGCTGGCCGATGGCCCCGTGCGCGAGCCGATCAGCCGCATCCAGCCGCTAACCGGCTTTCTCGCCCTGTCTTGGGAGCGGGACGACATCTGGCTGCGCGCCGATTTGCGGATTGTCGACCGCGCCGACGAGCTCAGCAGCGGCGACCTGCTCGACCGCGAGCGCATCCCGCCGGATGGTACGCCCGGCTATGCCCTGCTCGGTTTGCGCGGTGGAATTCAGATCGCAGAAGGTCTGGAGGCAACGCTGGCACTCGAGAACCTGCTCGACGAAGCCTGGCGGCCGCACGGCTCGGGCAATAACGAGCCCGGACGTCACGTCCTGGCCGGATTGCACCTGCGTTTCTAGCGCTTCGCTTTCGCTTTCTTCCGCTTCGCGAGGCGGGGGATGAGGAACAGGTAGATTCCGGTCCCCCACATCAGCAGCAGCAGGATTCCGGTCGGAAGGAAGAGGTAGAGCTTCACCCCGTCCGAGAAGAACGAGCCGTCATGAATGGTCTCGATCAGGTCCGATCGGCGATAGGCGACATGCAGGACTTCGGCGGTGCCGGTATCGACCTGCACTTCCCAGCCCGAATGCGCGCGCAGTTTCGCGACACCGCGATCGACGCGCAGGTCGATGCGGTCGATGTCCGACCATTCATCGATGCCCGCTTCGGGATGCCGGCTTGCAGCCTCGAGAATTTCCTCGAAGGAGGTTTCCGGCAGCTGTGCCTCCACGCTTCCCCGCTGGGTCGGTGGCTGGATCCAGTCGACTTCCTTCTTGAGCATCAGGAAGATGCCTGCCGCGAACATGATGCCGGCCGGCACAAAGACGGCAAGGGACAGCCAGTAATGGACCTGGCGGAAAAGCTTCCTCGGATTCATTCTGGCCGTCTCTGTTCTTACGGTATCACGCTACCCGGCACCCACGGCGCATCGGCGGCGATCAGCTTGCGCTCGAAAGCCGGTATGGCCTGTTCGACGAGCACCTTCATACGCGAACGGAATTGTTCGAATTCCTGCCGCGCATAGACCAGCTCGTCACGCTGGGTCTGGGTCGGTCCGTAGGTGTTGTTCGCCAGGCTGAACATGACCATTTGCAGCCTGCTGAGGAAGGTCGGCGTCATGCGCTCGTTGATCTTCCGGCGCGCGGCGTTGCCGTGCACCATCGCATCGAGTGCAAGATATTCGTTACGGATCGCCAGCCAGTCGTTCTCCAGCTCGGCGATCTCGCCCGCCCGCGCTTCGCGTGCGGCAGCCCCCAGCTTCTCGACACGCTCGCCAAGGTTGTCGATCGTGTTGTCGGCCGCGATGACCGTGCGACCGAACTGGGAAATTTCTTCCCAGAATTCGGCGGCGTCGGGCTGGTTCGGCAAGGCACCCTGCTGGCGGAGGGGCTTCACGGTAAAGCTCTTCGGTCCGACGAGCTGCGTCGTCCGCCCGTCCACCTCCTTGGCAAGCGAGACGGTATATTGCCCCGGAGGCGCAAGGAAGCCGCTCTTTGTGTCGAATGTCATGCTGATATCGTTAGGGTAACGCAGGTCCCAATTGACCCGGTGGAAGCCCTTCTTGCCCGGTCCTTCGAGGCGGCGCACCACGTTGCCTTCGCTATCGCGGACCGTCAGCCAGACTCCCGGCTCGAGTTCCTGCAATTCATTGGTAATCGTAGCGAAATCCGGAAGCGGCGTGTCTTCCCCTCTCTCGATGCGCGACTTCTCCGCTTCCTTGCGGATAGCGGCCCGGGACGGCAAATCCTCTTTCAGATAATAGGTGAAATTCGCCCCGAAAGGCGGGTTGTCGGCGGTGAAATAGCCATCGCCCTGCGATGCCTTTCCGCTGTCCCCGAGCGGGTTCCGCTCGACATACCACCAGGCGTCACGCCCTGCGAAAAGCATGGCCTCCTGTTGGAGGCTCCCTTCGCTTATCTCACGCAACGGCGAGATATCGTCGACGATGAAGAAGCCGCGACCGAAGCTCGCGCCCACAAGATCGTCCTCGCGCCGCTGGATGGTCACATCGCGGAAGGAGATCGTCGGCGCATCGCCCGTCAGCTTGACCCATTTGCTCCCGCCGTCGAGCGTGAAGAAAAGCCCGAACTCGGTCGCAGTGAAGAGCAGGTTGGGGTTCTCATGATCCTGCACGATGCGCCACATCAGGTGACGGTCGGGGATGTCGCCCGTGATGCTGCGCCAGCTGCGCCCGCGGTCGGTGCTCTTCAACAGATAGGGTTTGTAGTCCCCGTACTTGTGGTTATCGAGCGCGACATAGACCGTGTCCGGGTCGAATAGGTCGGCGCGGATGTCGTTGACGAAAGCGGTCCGCGGCACGCCGGGAAGCGATCCCACCTCGATCCTCCGCCAGCTCTGTCCCCCGTCGCTGCTGGCCTGGATCAGGCCGTCGTCGGTGCCGGCGTAAAGGATATTCGGATCGAGCGGCGATTCACCCAGCGAAGTGATGGTGTTGTATTGCGACATGGCCAGCAGGTCCCAGCCCGCTTCCCAACTGAACTGCCGCCCCTGGATCGGGAGGCGAAGACGGTTCTCGTCGCGCGTGAGATCGCCCGAAATGGGCGTCCAGCTGTCGCCGCGGTCGTCCGAGCGCCAGACGCGCTGCGAAGCGAAATAGAGCCGCGTAGGCTGGTGCTGGCTGACGAGAATGGGCGCGTCCCAGTTCCACCGCTCGATCGGCTCGCCGGGGCGGGCCTGCGGCTGGATGTAGACCGCTTCGCCGGAAATGCGGTCGACGCGATTGAGGTTACCCTGCTGCCACTGGGCATACATGATGTCGGGATTGCCCGGTTCGATCGCCGACTGGTGGCCGTCGCCGCCCATGGTCACGAACCAGTCGGAATTGCGGATGCCATTCGCATTGTCGGTCCGCGATGGCCCGCCTTGCGAATTGTTGTCCTGCGTGCCGCCGTAAACGGTGTAGAAGGGTTCGGCATCGTCGACCGCGACTTTGTAGAACTGGGTGATCGGCAGATTGTCGATAAAGCGCCAGGTCTTGGTGTGATCGTAGCTTTCGTAAATGCCCCCGTCGGAGCCCCAGATGATGTAGTCCGGATCGTCGGGGCGGAAGGCGACTGCGTGATCGTCTACGTGCTTCGTCTCGTTGTTGAGGTCGGTCCAGGTCTTGCCGCCGTCGTTCGAAATCTGACTGGTGTTCGAGACCATGTAGATCCGGTCGAAAACATGGGGGCTGGCGTAGAGTTCCTGGTAGTAATGGGGACCGGTACCCCCACCCACCGCGTCGGACATCTTGGTCCAGCTGGAGCCGCGGTCGGTCGAGCGCCAAACTCCGCCTTCGCGCAAGTCCAGCTCGATCGCAGCGTAGACCACGTCGGGCTGCATGGGTGAGATCGCGAGGCCTGTCTTGCCCATGGCGCCGTCCGGCAGGTCCGTTTTCAGTTCGGTCCACGTCTTGCCGCCGTCTTCGGAGCGCCACAAACCGCTTTCCTTCCCCGTGCCGTTATAGGCTGCGACGGTCCGATGGCGCTGCCACAGCGCCGCATACAGGCGGTCTGGATTACGGGGATCGATGAGCAGGTCGGTCGCACCGGTATAGGGTCCGGACTTGAGGACGTTTTGCCAGGTCTTGCCCCCATCGGTGGTCTTGAAGACTCCTCGCTCGCCGCCGGGCGACCACAGCGGCCCCTGCGCGGCGACCCAAACGGTGTCCGGGTCTTCGGGATGAACGATGATGCGCGAAATATGTTCGGACTTCTTCAGCCCAAGGTTTTCCCAGGTCGCCCCGCCATCGTTCGACCGGTAGATGCCGTCGCCGAAGCCGATGTGACGGCCGCCATTGTTTTCGCCGGTCCCGACCCAAACGCGCGAAGGGTCTGAGGGATCGAGCGCAACGGTGCCGATCGAATAGGAGCCCTGCCCGTCGAAGACCGATTCCCAGGTGGTGCCGGCGTTTTCCGTCTTCCACACCCCGCCCGAGCCGACCGCGACATACCACGTCGCCGGATCGTCGGGGACGATCACGATGTCCGCGATGCGCCCCGACATGAAGGCCGGCCCTATGTTACGCAGCTTGAACGCGTCGAAGGTCTTGCTGGATAGTGCCTTATCCTCACCCTTCTTCGCCGCATCGTCGGCGAGCGCAGCCGTCCCCAATCCGATTACGACGACACAGCCCAGCATCGAGCGCAGCACAGTTTTCATGAATTTCCCCTCTCGGCAGTCTTTGCGCACTCTAGCGCAATATATTTCGATGCAAAGGGGCTTCGGACGAAGGTCGTCTCCGGATCACGCAACTTTCTCGGGCAGGTCGAACAGGTCCATGAATCGTTTTGCCGCCTCGGCATCACCCTCGATCTTCGCATTCACTTCGGCCGGTGCAAGTCCGATGTAGAACATGGCCGCCAGGGCTGGTGCATCGGGGGCGGTGAACAGGACATCGCACTTCTCCGGCTCGCACCGGGAAATCGGTAGCGATCGGTTTTCCAGGCGGGCCACAAAAGAGTCCTCCGGAAAGCGGAAACCCGCCCGCATCGAAAGGCCCTGCGCCTTTTGCGCGTCGAACATCGTCCGCAGCGAAAGCATGAAGGACACGGGCGAGAGCGGTAGTGTGGGGTCATGCTGCGACGACATCGCTGCCCAGCGGCCCAGCTCCTGTATCAGTGGCTCGGCGGCATGGCCCCATCGGGTGAGCTCGTAGACCTGGGCCGATAACGGTGGCGCGAGCCGACGCTTTACCAGCACGCTTGCGTCTTCCAGCGAGCCCAGTCGCTCGGTCAGCACCTTGGCAGAAATTCCGGGAAGGCTGGCACGAAGGTCCGAAAACCTGCGCGGCCCGAACATCAGTTCCCTGACGACGAGCAAGGACCAGCGCTCTCCCACGACCTCGAGACCGAAGGCGGTACCGCAAGCATCGCCATACCATTTGCCATGCACGGCTTGTCCAGGTTTAGTTACTTTTGGAAACTCCATGGTTGCTTTTAGTAACTCAAAAGCGCAACACACTCAAGTTCCGAGTCGGATCGAGAGGAGAGAAACCATGTATGTCAGCGGCTTCGTGCAGCCCGTCCCCAACGGCAACCGGCAAGCCTATATCGCTGCGGCCGAGGCAGGCTGGGCGTTGTTCAAGGAATATGGCGCCCAGTCCATGATGGAGAATTGGGGCGACGACGTTCCGGAGGGCAAGCAAACCGACCTCCGCCGTGCGGTCGCGCTGGCAGATGGCGAAACGGTCGTCTTCAGCTGGATCGTCTGGCCCGACAAGGCCACGGCCGATGCCTGCTATGCCACGATGGAAACCGACGAACGCTGGCAGCATCTCGACATGCCATTCGACGGCAAGCGCATGATCTTCGGCGGCTTCGAAACCATATTCCACGCGGAGAACTGACATGGCCGAATACACCTTCTTCACCAATCCGATGAGCCGCGGCCAGATCGTGCGCTGGGCGCTGCACGAAGTGGGCGCGGATTACGAAACCGAACTGGTCGACTGGCAGGCGAAGACCGAAGCCTTCACCAGCGCCAACCCCATGGGCAAGGTGCCGACGATCGTCCATCACGATGGCGATCACATCCACGTCGTCACCGAATGTGCTGCGATCTGCCACTACCTTGCCGAAATGCATCCCGATGCCGGCCTGCACCCCGAACGGCACGAGAAAGCGGATTACTTCCGCCTTCTGTTCTTTGCCGCAGGTCCCGTCGAACAGGCGACGACCAGTCGCGCGATGGGATGGAGCGTCGACGATCCGCAGAAGCAGGGCATGCTCGGCTTCGGGAATTTCGAGAAGGCGATGGACTCTTTCGAGACTTTGCTTGCGGACCGCGACTTCGTGTGCGGCGACAGGTTCACCATGGCCGATGTCTATGTCGGCAGCCAGGTCGACTGGGGGTTGAGCTTCGGTTCGATGCCGACGCGAAAGGTCTTCGAGGATTACGCAGCCCGCCTGCGTGATCGCGAGGCTTACAAATCGGCCAAGGCCATCGACATGAAACTGATCGCAGAGGCACAGGCCAATGTCTGATGCTCCCATCTCGGATGACGCGATGGCCACTTGCTTGTGGTTCGACGGGACCGCCGAAGACGCAGCGCAGCTTTATTGCGGCCTGTTCCCCGACAGCGAGATCAAGGATGTGGCCGTAGCTCCGGGGGATTACCCCGGTGGCAAGAAGGGCGATGTCCTGACGGTAGACTTCACCGTCCTCGGTCGCTCGTTCCTTGGCTTGAACGGTGGTCCGCAAGCTGGCTTCTCCGATGCCGTCAGTTTCCAGGTCTTTACAGATACCCAGCTGGAAACCGACCGCTATTGGGACGCTCTTCTCGCCGACGGCGGCGAGCCGATGATGTGCAGCTGGCTAAAGGACCGGTTCGGGGTTCGCTGGCAAATTGTCCCGCGCATATTGATGGAAGGCCTGCGTCATCGGGATGAAGCGGTTCGCGAAAGGGTGTTCGCCGTCATGAGCGAGATGCAAAAGATAGATCACGCTTCCATCGAAGCCGCGATCGCGGGAGAGTGAAATGGCGCGAAAGATTATCGGATCGCTGTTCACCAGCCTCGACGGCGTAATCCAGGCTCCCGGAGGACCTACCGAAGACTACACAGGCGGATTCGAAGAAGGAGGCTGGGTCTTCAAGGTGGCCGATGATGGCATCAACGAAACGCTCGGTGCCTTGTTCGGCAACCCATTCGAATTGCTGCTGGGGCGGCGCACATACGATATCTTCGCCGCCTATTGGCCCTATGTCGAAGGCGAAGAAGCCGGAATGGGCGGCTTGTTCACCGGCGTGAACAAATACGTTCTGACCAGCACCACAAGGGACTTGGAGTGGGCCAATACTCACACGGTTTCCGGGATGGACGAATTGGCGAAACTCAAGGCGTCGGACGGGCCAGATCTGTTGATACAGGGCTCGGGTACGCTCTATCCCCAGCTCCTGCAGCGGGGTTTGCTCGACGAGTTGACCTTGCTGACCTATCCGATCGTTCTCGGTGCGGGAAAGCGGTGGTTCGGCAATGCCAACCCTGCACTCATGCTCGATGCAATCGACAGCCGCGTGACCGGCAGAGGCACGGTTATCACTACCTATCGTCCCCTGGGCGACCTGCCTCCCTATCCGGTGGACGGCCCAAAGCCGAGCAACAGCGATCGTGAAGCGGAGCGGCAGGAAGCGATGAAATCGGGAAGCTGGTAGAAAGGGGCCCAGACTAGGCGATCGAGCGGCAGCTGCGCAGCGTATTATAGGCCGCTACAACCTTGTTGAGCCGCGTTTCGTACTGCCGATCGCCGCCATTCCGGTCGGGATGGTAGCGGCGGACCAGTTCCGAATAGCGACGCCTGAGCCGGCGGCGGTCGGTGTCGGTACCGAGACCCATCACCTCCAGCGCTTCAGCCTCTTCGCGGCTGAAGCGGCCATCCATGGCCATTTCCGCCTCGCGCCGGGCGCGTGACTTGATCCCTCTTGCTCTCGCCGAAATCGCATCGAGCGGATCGTCATAATCCGCCCACCTCGGCATGCCGTCGACACCGGCGGTGGGGTGGAAGCTTGGGCTTTCGGTCCGCCAGCCGCTTGCCGGGCCCTGCGCGTCGAGGATTTCCTCCGCGCTCATCCCTTCGAACCAGTCGTAGCCCGAGTTGAATTCGCGCACATGTTCGAGGCACATCCAGCGCCAGCTACCGGGTCCGTCGAACCCGTGACGCGATGGACCCGGCGCGCGAAATTCGCCCGGAGCTTCGCAGGCGGGGTGATCGCACACCTTTCCGGTATCTTCGTAACGTCCGTGAAACTTTGACTGGCGCATTCGTTCTAGGATGGGGAGCCAAACCCTGTATGGAAAGAGGCGAAAGGAGATTCGAGCGCATGGCAGGACCGGTCCAGCAGGAGATGGAGCGCCTTTTGCGGGACGCCTTCTCCCCTACGCGCCTCGAAGTCATCAACGACAGCGCCAAACATGCGGGTCACTCCGGCGACGACGGTAGCGGGGAATCGCATTTCACCGTGGTCATCGAAGCACCGGCCTTTGCCGACAAGTCGCGGCTCGACCGGCAGCGGATGGTCAACAGGGCGCTGGGCGACATTCCCGGAGAGCGCGTGCACGCCCTCGCCATACAGGCATCCGCACCGACACCATAAGGGGCATCGAATGAGCCAGATCGACTTCACGCTGACGCCGACGACCCACGACCTCGGCCAGTTCGAGGTCAGGCGTGTCCTGCCCGCAAAGCAGCGGTCGATGGTGGGACCATTCATTTTCGTCGACCAGTTCGGGCCGGCTCAGCTCGATCTCGGCAGCGGCATGGACGTCCGCCCGCATCCGCACATAAATCTCGCCACCGTCACATGGTTGTTCGAAGGCGCCATCGACCATCGCGACAGCTTGGGAAGCTTTTCGACCATCAGGCCGGGGCAGGTGAATCTGATGACGGCCGGCAAGGGCATCGTTCACTCGGAACGTACGCCCGCGGCAGAGCGCAAGGCGGGGCCGAAACTATACGGCATGCAGACCTGGCTGGCGCTGCCGGACGGCAGGGAGGAGATCGAACCGGCATTCGAGGCGGTGACCGATTTGCCGATCCTCGAGGACGGCCGTGCCCGGGCCATCGTCATCATGGGCGAACTTTGGGGCGAGTGCTCGCCGACCACCACCTATGCCGACACCATCTATGCCGAGATCGTGCTTGGTGCGGGCGGCGCGATACCGATCGAGGAAGGTGCCGACGAACGGGCGATCATGTTGGTCGGCGGCGAGGCGAGCGTCGATGGCCATCCGCTGAAGCTCTACGAACTGTCCGTGCTCCAGCCGGGGCGCGACATGACTCTGGAGAGCAAGACGGGAGCACGGGCCATGCTGCTCGGCGGAGAAGCGTTCGAAACGAGGCGGCATGCCTGGTGGAACTTCGTCAGTTCCAGCCGCGAACGGATCAACCAGGCCAAGGAAGACTGGCGTGAACGCCGCTTCCCCGAAGTGCCGGGCGACAGCGAAGAACGCATCCCCCTTCCCGATGGCCAGCCCAACACCGTGACCTACCCCTGAAGGAGAGAGCATGAGTTTCGAAGGTAAGATCGTCTGGATAACCGGCGCATCATCGGGCATCGGCGCAGCGCTGGCGCGCGAATGGAGCGAGCGCGGTGCACACATCATCCTGTCCGGTCGCAACGAAGACCGGCTGAACGAAGTCGCAGCGGACATCGGCAGGAACACGCTCACCCTGCCCTTCGACGTGCGCGACGAGGACGCGATGCGCGAGGCCACAGGGACGGCGATCGATTGGCAGGGCGGCGTAGATATCTTCGTCGCCAATGCCGGCATCTCGCAGCGCAGCCCAGCCGTCGAGACCGACATGCAGGTCTATCGCGACATTATCGATATCGACCTGACTGCGCAGATCGCCGCCACCCAAGCCCTGCTCCCACACATGACCGGCAGGGGCAGTGGCAAGCTTGCCTTCATCTCCTCCATCGCCGGCAAGGTCGGCGTGCCCATGCGCACGGCCTATTGCGCCGCCAAGCACGGCCTCATCGGCTATGCCGACGCACTGCGCGGGGAACTCTCGCAAAGCGGCATCGACGTCCATGTCATTTGTCCGGGATCGGTCGCCACCGATGTCAGCCGCAATGCCCTGACCGCAGACGGAACGGCACGCGGTCGCAGCGACGACGTGATCGACAACGGCATTGCGCCCGACGAGGCAGCCAGCCGCATAGTCGACGCTATCGAATTGAATCAGCGCGAAATTATCGTGGCCGAGGGCATGGAGGAGGCGATGGGTGAGCTTCGCCGAACGCCCGACCAGTTGCTCGATCAGGTCGCGGGTATGGTCGCTAAGGGATACATGGAGAAGATGCAGGCCGAATGATGGAGCAAACGCGCGTCACTCTCGCCAACGGGATCGAACTGGATACTGTCGACACCGGCCCGCGCGAGGCGCCGGCCCTGATCTTCCTTCACGGATTTCCGGAAAGCCACCGGACCTGGCGTCATCAGGTCGCACATTTCAGCTCTGACTACCGTTGCATTGCGCCGGACCAGCGCGGATATCGTGGTTCGTCCAAGCCCGACGGTGTCGACAATTACACCCCAGACAAGCTCGTGGGCGACATCTTCCTGCTCGCCGATGCTCTGGGCGTGAAGGATTTCACCGTGGTCGGCCACGACTGGGGCGGAGCGATCGCTTGGGGCGTGGCCATGGCAGGTGAACAGACAGGCCGGGTAAAGCGCGCCGTCATCGCCAATGCGCCGCACCACGCGGTTTTCCAGAATCTGCTCTACACCTCGCCGGTCCAGCGCGAAGCGAGCCAGTACATGCGCGGTTTTCGGGATACGGCCAACGATGAGTTGGTGCGCGAGAAAGGTCTTTTCGGAATTCTCGAAGCGCACATTCGCTGGGATGCTCCGGACAAGATGGAACCGGAAGAGCGCGCCCGCTTGCTCGCCGACTGGCAGGATCGCGATGCAGCCTTCGCGATGCTCAACTGGTATCGCGCCAGCCCGATCGACATTCCGACGATGGACGCACCTTTCGAAGCTCCGGAAGGCTGGTCGCCACCACCCTTCCCACCGCTCACCATTCCCACGCTGGTCATTTGGGCGCAGGACGATCTTGCCCTTCCCCCGGAAAATACGGCGGAACTGGAAAACCATGTGAAGGACCTGACGCTGGTAGAAGTGCCCGATTGCGGCCACTTCGTGCCGTGGGAAGCGCCCGAAGCGGTGAATTCGGCCATGGAAGCGTTCCTGGCGCGCACCTCCTAGCGGCCCAGCCACTCCACCCACGCCCCATGCGGATGGGCATTGGCGAGATGCACGGTCTCCTCGCCGCCCGGCCAGTAGCGGACCCTGAGCTCATGCGCGAAAGTCTCGCGGTTGGTCTCGAGAGAAAGGTGGGCAAGCGGCCTCTCCCGCGTCGCCTTTTCGCCCGCCGCCTGGAGAGCCGTTTCAATCCGATCCTGAGTGAATTCGGGGAGATATTGCCACATGATGGAATGCCCCAGCACGCGCGTGACGCCGTCTTCCTGCCCTCGCGCCAGTTCCTTTTCCACCCAGTCGCCGGCATCCATCCGTTCGATCTCGGGCGACATCCGCCGGGCAAGCGCGATCGCCGCGTC
>CAYOWF010000014.1:0-23149 GCA_964407585.1 uncultured Qipengyuania sp. | reverse complement strand
TTGCGACACTTGACCGGCAGCTTTCAACAGGAGCAGCCTGGAGGATATGGGGCCGTTAGCGGACTGTCCGCTTTTGCTCACGAAATGCGTAAAGCGGACGCCCGCAGTCCGAAACAAAGACACCAGGCGTATTCATAACGGCGATAATCCGAAGACCATTGCCCAGCGGTCCAATATACAAATCTGGGATTGGCGGCCGGGGAACTGGAAGGCGACTGCCCGCTTCGGTGGCTGAACTCAGAAAAGTATTACTCCTTCAATCAGCAAGCGCATTTACTCGGACTCGCCCGCGGTTCCACATTTGCGGCAATTCTCCGCCCAAGGTATAATTGGCGAAGCAAAGCAAGAAGCGCACATTCTCCTAGCAAAGCCGTGTGGCGAGAGGAGAAAAATGATGCTGGAACAGGCGCTGAGCAAATTCGACGGTAAGTCGCTCATCAAGGAAAAGTTCGACAACTTCATTGGTGGCAAATGGGTGGCTCCAGTCAAGGGCCAGTATTTCGACAACATATCTCCTGTCACCGGCAAAGCTGTCTGTCAGGTAGCCCGAGGCACGAGCGAAGATATCGAGCTCGCACTCGATGCAGCGCACAATGCGAAGGATTCCTGGGGCAAGACTTCGTCGACCGAGCGGGCGATCATTCTCAACAAAATCGCGCAAAAGATGGAAGACAATCTCGACATGTTGGCCATGGTCGAGACAATCGACAACGGCAAGCCGATCCGCGAAACCACCGCCGCCGACATGCCGCTTGCAGTGGACCATTTCCGCTACTTCGCAGGAGCCCTGAGGGCGCAGGAAGGCGCGATCTCGGAAATCGATCACGATACGATCGCTTATCACTTCCACGAGCCGCTCGGCGTGGTCGGCCAGATCATCCCTTGGAATTTCCCCATCCTGATGGCGGTGTGGAAGCTCGCCCCCGCGCTGGCCGCGGGCAATTGCGTTGTGCTCAAGCCAGCCGAGCAGACCCCGATGTCGATCATGGTCCTGATGGACCTCATCGGCGACCTGCTGCCCGATGGCGTAGTGAACGTAGTAAATGGGTTCGGCATCGAGGCGGGCAAGCCGCTCGCATCGAACAAGCGGATCGCCAAGATCGCCTTCACCGGCGAAACTACGACCGGTCGCCTGATCATGCAGTATGCCAGTGAAAACCTCATCCCTTGCACGCTGGAACTAGGTGGCAAGAGCCCGAACATTTTCTTCGCCGACGTGATGCGAGAGGACGACGATTTCTTCGATAAGGCACTCGAAGGCTTCGCCATGTTCGCACTCAACCAAGGCGAAGTCTGTACCTGCCCAAGCCGCGCATTGGTGCATGAATCGATCTACGACCGGTTCATGGAAAAGGCGATCGCCCGCGTCGAGGCGATTAAGCTCGGCAGTCCGCTTGACGCGGCTACCATGGTTGGCGCGCAGGCATCGAACGACCAACTCGAGAAGATCCTCAGCTATATCGACATCGGCAAAGACGAAGGCGCCGCCGTCCTGACCGGCGGCGGACGTCAGTTGCACGACGGCGAGCTATCCGAAGGCTATTACGTCAAGCCGACCGTGCTCGAAGGCCACAATAAGATGCGCATCTTCCAAGAGGAAATCTTCGGCCCAGTCCTGTCGGTTACGAAGTTCAAGGACGACGAGGAAGCACTCAATATCGCCAACGACACGCTCTACGGTCTCGGCGCGGGCGTATGGAGCCGCGATGCGAACACCTGCTACCGGTTCGGACGGGCGATCCAGGCAGGCCGCGTCTGGACCAATTGCTACCATGCCTATCCAGCACATGCCGCGTTCGGCGGATATAAGCAATCGGGTATCGGCCGCGAAAACCACAAGATGATGCTCGAACACTATCAGCAGACGAAAAACATGCTGGTTAGTTACAGCCCGAAGGCGCTTGGCTTCTTCTGAGCGAAAGGGCCGGAGCCTGCGCTATCGAAAGCGACCTCTCCGATAAGCGGGTACCGGCACTTCAGCGGGGCGAGCGGCTTTGGTGCCGCTCGCCCCTTAGTTTATGATGGGAACCGCTATGGCACTCGAAACCCCACCGCTTCGCATCCTCGCCACGCCGGCGGCGGAAGAATGGATCGAAAAGCTGATCGGTACCCACGGGCCGTTGATGTTCCATCAGTCGGGCGGCTGTTGCGACGGCTCCGCGCCCATGTGCTTTACACGCGACGAATTCCGGGTCGGCGGGCAGGACGTTCTTCTGGGTCACCTGATCGGCGGAACACCCGTGTGGATCGGAGCGAGGCAATTCGAATATTGGCGGCATACACAGGTTTCCATCGATGTCGTCCCCGGTCGCGGTTCGGGTATGAGCCTGGAAGCGCCCGAAGGGGTCCGGTTCGTCATCCGCAGCCGGATCTTCACCGATCGCGAGGCGGAACTGCTCGCCGCAGCCGGCGATCCGCCGACAGGTGAAAATTACGAGCCGGCTTGAAGGCATTCAATTTCCTTGCGTCGCGCCAAGTCGGGCGTAAGCTGACAGGGTTCGTGTAGACGCGGGAAACGCGCATTCGGACTGCAGAGATTAGGGAGAGAAAATTGCACGCACCGCGCCAGCCAGCGGCTGGCGGCCTCGTTGGCGCAAGTTCGCACGCCGCCACTTCCGCAAAGGCCGTAGCCGAAATCGCCAAGGCGATTGAAGGGCGAGAGCTCGCCGGAGGAATGCTGTTCTGTTCGAGCCGCTACCCGCACGAGGAACTGGCCCGATGCATCCGCGAACAGTTGAGTAGCTTTCCGCTCGTCGGCTGCACCAGCGCGGGCGAACTGACCAGCCGCGGTTACGATACGGACAGTCTGCAATTCATCGGATTCCCCAAGGAAGCCTTCACGATGCGCTTCCTCCATGTTTCCGACCTCGACGGGTTCGACCGCGACGATGCGCGGCGTCAGATCCGCCATTTAGCGGCCAACGCGCGACAGGAATCGCTGTGCCTCGGCGAGGATTTGAATCAGGTCGCACTGTTTCTCGTGGACGGGCTATCGCACCGGGAAGAAGTGCTGACCATGACGGTGCAGGATGCGCTCGGAGACATCCCGCTTATCGGAGGGTCGAGCGGCGATGGCCTGACCTTCACCGAAACAGGCGTGCTCATCGATGGTGAATTCCGGAGCGGTGCGGCAGTTATCGCCATGCTCACCAGTCCGCGACAGTTGCATGTCTTTTCCGAGAATTACTACCAGCCCGGTCCGGCTAAGATGGTCGTCACCGAAGCCGATCCGGAAAAACGGATTGTTTACGAGATCAATGCAGCGCCGGCTGCGGAGGAATATCGCAGGCTCGCTGGCAATCCGGTGGAAACTTTGGACACGGCATTTTTCGCAGCGCACCCTCCGATGGTCAGAACCGGCGGAACCTATCACGTTCGCTCGATCCAGAGCGCCAATCCCGACGGCAGCCTGACCTTTTACTGCGCCGTAGATCACGGCATTGTCCTGACCATCGGAGAGCCGGTCGATCGCCTCGCCCAGCTTTCCACCTTTTTCGAACGGCTGACAGATGAAGTCGGTGAAATCGACCATGTGCTGTGTTTCGACTGCGTGTTGAACCGTGTCGATGCCGAGAACCGACAACTGGCGCGCGAGGTGTCCGAACTCTACGCAGCCAATCGAGTGACCGGCTTCAACACCTATGGCGAACAGTTCCGTGCCGCGCATGTGAACCAGACACTTAGCGGCCTGGCGGTAGGCCGCTGATGGCGAGCCGCAATCATCCGCCGTCCGTGATGGACAATGACGACGTCGAGGCACTTAGAGAGCGCGTACGCAAGCTAGAGACAATCAATGCCGCGCTGATCGATCGGGTGGAACGCTCGACCGATATTCAGGGCGGCGCCTTCTCCATGTTCGAGAACGCCATCGCACTCGAGACAATGGTGCGAGACCGCACCGTGGAACTCGAAGACGCGATGGGCAAGCTTGCCTCGGTCAACGCAGAAATCGAGGCGGCCCATGCGGATGCGGATTCAGCGCGCGCCCGGCTGCGCGACGCGATCGAATCGCTGGGCGACGGTTTTGCGCTGTTCGACGCCAAAGACCGGCTGGTGATGTGCAACAGTTCCTTCCTGAAGTTCTGGCCGGAGCTGGAGGACGTCGTCGAAGAACTGCCCAAATTCGACGACATGGTCGAGCGGCTGGCGAGGAGCGGTCGCCCCATCGGCTCGCTGGTGTCCACCGAACGCTGGAAACGCGAGCGTCTTGCGCGACACCGTAACGCCGGCACCCATGTCCAGCCACTGGCCGATGGACGCTGGCTGCAGATCAACGAGTTGCGCACTAGCGAAGGCGGGACTGTCGCCATCTATACCGACATCACCAGCGTAAAGGCGGAAGACGCCCGACAGCGCGCGCGCGAGTTGGCCGAACGGAACCTGGCCCTGCAATCCACGCTCGACACGCTTTCCGAAGGTGCTTGCCTGTTCGGACCCGACAAGCGGTTGCAGGCATGGAACGACGAACTTGCGAACATGCTCAAGCTCGACCGGGATATCCATCCAAAACTCGGCACGCATGAGGCGTTTGCCAGGCATTGCATCGAGGAGCGCGGCCTCGACCGACCTCAGGCGGTTGAATGGCGTGAGGGACGCAGCCCGCGGATCAGCACCGATTGCATGCTTGGAAGTCGCCATTTCGTCATTCGCTCGGTCACGCTGGCGACGGGTGGCATGGCCTTCGCTTTCGACGATGTAACCGACCGAATACGGTTCCAGAAGTCGTTGACTGAGACCGCCGAAACCTTGGAGCGCGCAGTGCACCAGCGCACTGTCGAACTTGTCGAGGTCAATCGGCAATTGGGAGATGCAAAGGACGAGGCGGAACTGGCAAACTTGTCGAAGACTCGGTTTCTGGCCGCGGCAAGCCACGACTTGTTGCAACCCCTAAACGCCGCACGCCTGTTCGTATCCGCCCTTGCGGAACGTAGACTGGCCGATGGTTCTCGCGGGCTGGTGAATCAGGCATCCGTGGCGCTCGATTCGGTCGAGGACCTGCTCGAGGCCCTGTTTGAGATTTCACGGCTTGATGCCGGGGCGATCCAGCCGGAAATCAATCCGGTCGAACTCGACCGAATCCTGTCTGCCTTGCGGATCGAATTTGCACCGCTTGCCGAAGCTCAGGGGTTAACCTTTGAGGTAGCGAAAACCGACTTTTTCGTCAGCAGCGACATACAGATGCTGCGCCGCGTGCTGCAGAATTTCGTTTCGAATGCGATCCGCTACACCGCGAAAGGAGGCGTGACGGTTTCCGCGAAACAGGAAGACGAGAAGGTAATCGTCTCCGTTACGGATACGGGCCCCGGCATTTCCGCCGAAGAACAACCCTATGTGTTCGATGAATTTAAGCGCCTAGATGCGACGCGCAAACTTCCCGGCCACGGTCTCGGGCTGGCTATCGTCCGCCGAAGCTGCGCCAAGCTTGGGCACCACGTCGAACTGGAGTCTGAACCGGGAAGCGGATCGACCTTCTCGATTACAATTCCTTGGGCCGAGCCTGCGAGTCCGGCTCCGGGGCCGGTAACGATGCGCAGCCGCAAGGCTACTCCGGCGGAAGGTGCGATACTCGTCATCGACAACGATCAGGCGATCCTCGAAGGTATGCACGCCCTGCTGGAAAACTGGGGACACGAAGTCGTCTCGACACTGGGCCCCGACCGGCCGGAGGCGCTGGCTGCAGTCAAAGCCGGATTGTCTCTAGTCGTGGCCGATTACCATCTGGAAGACGGGCTGACCGGCGATGTGGCCGTGGCTAAGATCCGTTCCCTTCACAAGGGCGAATTGCCGGCGGTGATCGTGACCGCGGACCGCAGCGAAGAGGTGAAAGCCAGGCTGAGCTCGCTCGATTTGCCAATTCTGACAAAGCCAGTGAAGCCGGCGCAATTGCGCGCCTTGCTCCGGCAAATGGCGGCGACGCCCTAGCCTTCGAAACCGATTTTGTTGGCGAGAATGACCGCCTGCGTGCGGCTGAAAACGTTCAATTTCTGCAGGATAGCGGAAACATGCGCCTTGACGGTCGTCATAGAAACGTCGAGTTCGTGGGCGATCTGCTTGTTGAGCCTGCCTGCGACGAGGTGGCGAAGCACGACCCGCTGCTGAGGCGTCAGGCTGTCGATCCGTTTGCGGATCGCATCGACTTCCTCGGCGGCCGGGTCACTCTGCATGTCTTCGGGCACATAGATTTCCCCGGCAAGAACCTGACGAAGGGCATCGAGGATGGTCTCTCGGTCTAGCGTTTTGGGGAGAAAACCGGCGGCGCCTGCGGCCAGGGCATCGCGCACTGTGACACGGTCGTAGGAACCCGACACCATTACCACCGGCGTGCTGGGAAAGTCGCTGCGCAGTTGCTGCAGCGCCGAGAAGCGCGAAGCGTCGGGGATGTTGAGATCGAGCAGGACTAAGTCCACATCGTCCATATCTCCCAGCCGGTCGAGCGCTTCGGCAAAGCTGCCGGCCTCGGCAATTTCGCAATTCGGGAAGCTCGATTGCAGGACCGTACGCAGTCCGTCGCGCACCAGCGAATGGTCGTCGACGATCAGGACCCTTTCGGGCGGCGACGTTTCGGTCATTGCATTTCTCTCCTAGTTTCGCTGGATGGCGCAAAAAAGGGACGGGATGCAAGTGCACCCCGCCCCTTCTTCTTCCAGCCTGCCTAGCGGACCAGTTTGAACACCCAGAGCGAACCGCCCTGGCTGATGTCCTTGAAGGTCTTGGCCACTTCGCCGCCCCACAGGGGAACTGCGCCGCCCCAGCCGGACATAACGGCGACATATTGTTCGCCGTCCATTTCCCATGTTACTGGCGAACCAACCACGCCGGAACCGGTGTTGAACTTCCAAAGTTCCTGTCCGGTCTTGGCGTCGAAGGCCTTGAGATAGCCTTCCGGTGTGCCGGTGAAGACGAGGTTACCGCGGGTGGTCAGGACACCGCCCCAAAGGGGTGCAGAGTTCTTGTATTCCCACATGATCTTGCCGGTCTTCGGATCGACGGCGCGCAGTGCACCGATGTGATCGTCGGCAATCGGCTTGATGGTGAAGCCGGCACCCAGATATGCCGCGCCCTTCTTATAGGCGATGGGCTCGTTCCAGATATCCATGCCCCAGTCGTTCGACGGAATGTAGAACATCTCGGTGTCGGGGGAATAGGCCATCGGCATCCAGTTCTTGCCGCCGAGGAAGGATGGGGTCGTGAACACCACTTTACCCTTTTCAGTGCTGTTGGGGGCACCCGGCCGATTGTCGGGATCATAGACCGGGCGGCCCGACTTCACATCGATGCTGGTCGCCCAGGTCGGCTGCATCACGAACGGGGTGGCGTTCAACAGCTTGCCGTTGGTCCGGTCGAGCACGTAGAAATAGCCATTGCGGTCGGCCTTCGCACCCAGCTTCATCTGTTTGCCGTTGAAAGTGCCGTCGAACGGGATGAACTCGTTCACTCCGTCATAATCCCAGCCGTCGTGCGGCGTGGTCTGGTAGTGCCACTTGATCTTGCCCGTATCGGCATCGATCGCGACGGTCGACGAGGTGTAGAGGTTGTCCCCGGGACGCAAGTGGCTGTTCCACGGCGCAGGGTTGCCGGTTCCGAAGTATACCAGATTGGTATCCGGATCGTAGGTTCCGCCTAGCCAGGTCGCGCCGCCGCCCGTTTTCCAGAGATCGCCTTCCCAAGTGGCGTTGGTCTTTCCGGTGATGCCGTTGTCCTGGCCATTCAAAGTGCCCATGTGGCCTTCAATGACAGGACGGTTCCAGACGACTTCGCCGGTATTGACGTCACGCGCTGTGACTGCACCGACTGCACCGAACTCACCGCCCGAGTTGCCGGTGATGACCATGTCCTTGACGATGATCGGCGCTGCAGTGGCCGAATAACCGGCTTTGTAGTCGGCGCTTTCCTTGTTCCAGATCACCTTGCCGGTTTTTCGGTCGAGGGCGACGAGGTGCGCATCGAGCGTGGCGAAAATAAGCTTGTCGCCATGAATCGCAGCACCGCGGTTCACCACGTCGCAGCAGGGCATGATACCATCGGGAAGACGGTGGTTGTATTCCCACTGCTTTTCGCCGGTCCGGGCATCGAAAGCGAACATCCGCGAATAGGAGCCGGTGACGTAGATCATTCCGTCGTAAACGATCGGCTGCGATTCCTGACCGCGTTGCTTCTCGCCGCCAAGCGAAGCCGCATAGACCGGAACCAAACGCGAAACGTTAGTGGTGTTGACTGAGTCGAGCGGGCTGAAGCGTTGCTGCCAAGGGCCCATACCGTAGGTCAGCACGTCGCCGGTCGAGTTCGCGTCGTTCAGCAGATCGTCCATGTTGGGACCTTCGGCCGTGGCCGGAACCGCCATCGCGGTGCCCAGCAACGCGCCAGCCGCGACCAATGTCTTGTAGATGCCCTTCATCCTTCCCTCCTTGTTGTTTGCTTACCCCGGCCGGTGGAAGCGACCGTGCGCGGGGAGAACTCCAATCGTGACATGGAATCCTATCCCGCCCACCGGACGGAACAATTGAACCTTGGACCTATGCGGATGACGCGAACCGGCCTGAAGCGCGTGTCCGTTCATGCGATCGGCTTGGCCGCCGCCGCGTGTTGCCAGCTCACGCCATACTGCGCGAAAAGCGCCTTCATACGGCCATCGTCGATCATCTCGTTCACGATGTCCTCGACCGCGAAACCGAGCGAGCGGCTATCTTCCTTTACCGCCATACCGATATCCCAACCGTCGGACGGGATCATCGGAAGCGGGCTCTTGCGCATCTTTGCATTGCTCTGAGGCCGGTCGGCGATCGAAGCTTCGATCTGCGCGCGCGTCGCGACGGCCATCTCGACTTGCCCCTCATGCACCGCCTCGGCGGCGCCATAGCCTGTGGTGAAATGCTCGACGTCGCCGCGCAGGATACCGCCGAATCCGCCGACCAGGTAGAAGTCCGGGATGGTGTCGATTTCCGCACCCACCTTCTGGCCCACAAACCGCTGGGGCGGCATGTCGCAATCGCGCGTTCGGCTACTGCAGATCGAGGTGAACTCTTCGCGGTAATAGGGTGCGACGAAGACTACTTGGTCCTCTTGCGCGCCGAATCGCATGTCGAAAGGCGCGTGCATCATGAGGTCGCAGCGCCTGAAGCCGAGCAGCCCGCCGCGCCAAACGACGTTTCGCAAGTCGTCGGAAACTTCCTCGTCGGCGGCGAACAACGCGACATCGGCGTTGACGCCAAGCTGTTGGGCGATCGCCTTGGCGAGATCGACGTCGATCCCGGCGGGGCGGCCACCCCGTTCCCACGACCAAGGACGATTGTCGGCATAAACGCCTACTCGTAGGACGCCCAGTTCCTTGACCCGGGCTAGGGGTGCCGCGTTGAGCGGACCGGAAAATGCAAGCGTGCCAGCCGCGCCGGCAAGCCCGGCGAGAAATCCCCTGCGCGTGCCGGCCATATTATTCTTCCGTATACTTCGTTTCGAGGAAGCTGCGGATCGCCCAGCCGGCCTTTTGGCCGAGAACTTCGCCGAAGGGCGGCATGTAAACCTTGCCGTCGTGGCTAGCCCCGTTGCGATAGCGCTCGATATACCATTCGTCGCCCGTCGGCCCCAGTTCGAGATAACGCAGGTCGGGCGCGATACCGCCGGAAATCGCTTCGAGCCCGTGGCACCGCGCGCAATTCTGGTTGTAGGCCGACGAGCCGATCTCGATCGCCCGTTCATTGCCACTGTAGGGGTTTTCATCCAGCCAGTCCTCGCCGATGTCCGGCAGGTCGGTGGTGTCGACGGCTTGCGGGGTGACGTCGCCATGCGCCAGCAGGCCCGGCCCCGCCGCCAAGGCCAGGCTTGCAAGTGCAAGACCCAAAGCGATGCGGCCGGTAAAATTCTTCATATCGATAAATCCTCTGCGCCCATTTCCCGAGATTCCGCGCAAGTGCACGGAGCCAAGTTCCCAAGCCATGAAGATACCCATCGGCTCCCAAATCCCCATTGTACTTTGGGAGAATAGTGACGCGCGCGCGAGAGGAGGTAATATGGTCAAATGATTGTTCGCAAAACGCTATTCGTTGCCACTCTGGCAACTTCCGCCGTCGCTGCGCCCGTCGCGGCACAGACTGCTTATGTCAGCAACGAACGCTCTTCCACGGTTAGCGTAATCGACGTCGGCAGCGGCGAGGTCATCGACACTTTCGACGTAGGACAGCGCCCGCGCGGGATACTACTGAGCAAGGACGGGAGATACCTCTATATATGCGCGAGCATCGACAACGCCGTCGAGATTCGCGACCGGCTGACGGGCGAACTCGTTGCGGTCATGCCTTCGGGCAACGATCCGGAACAGTTCTTTTTGTCGCAGGATGGCAAACTGCTGTTCGTATCCAACGAAGATGATGCGGCGACCACCGCCATCGACCTAGAGACCCGTCGAGTCGCCTGGCAGGTGCCAGTGGGCGAAGAGCCCGAAGGAATAGCGCAAAGCCCCGACAGCAAGTGGCTACTGGTCGCAAGCGAGGAAGACAATATCGTCAGCTGGATAGACATCGCTACGCGCAAGGTCGTCCATGAAATGGAAACCGACGTACGTCCGCGCCACATAGAGTTTACGCCCGATGGCAAACGAGTCTGGATCGCCGCCGAGATCGGGCAGACTGTCCATGTGGTCGATGTCGCCGCGAAGGAAATCATCGAAACGATCGGTTTCGCACCGCCGGGCGCACTGCCTTACAAGGTCCTGCCCTGTGGTATTCGCTTCACCCCCGATGGCAAGATGGCGGTCATCGCACTGGGCCGCGCGGACAGCATCGCATTGGTCGATGCGGAAACCTTCGAAGTGACCAATTACGTCAAGACCGGTGGGCGACCCTGGCACCTTGCAATCACCGAGGACGGCAAGCGTGCAGTGGTTGCCAATGGCACGAGCGCCAATGTGGCGGTCGTCGATCTTGCCAAGGCGGAAGTCATTTCGACGATCCCTGCCGGTACAGGTCCCTGGGGAGTAGTCCTGGTGCCCTGACCCGCGGAATTCTGCGGCTTTCGACTAGGACCAAAGTAGGAGAACCAAAGTCCAATTTCGGCGCAACGGGCGCCGTCGCATCCTTCATAGGCCGCAATAGACGGCACGGAACATATGAAGGGGGAAGGACATGATCTCCAAATTTCTGCTGCGCAGCGCAATCGCCGCCGTGGCTCTCACCGGTGCCGCAGCGCCCGCCTACGCACAGAGCTCCGCCACCGAGCAATTGCTCGAACGCCTCCATGAAAAAGGCATTCTAACCGACGAAGAGCTGGCCGAGCTCAAGTCGGAAATGCGATCCGACGCGCAAACGCAGGCGCCTGCACCCGCCGCGATGGACGCGGCAGGAGAAGCGCTCGATTCGAACCGTATGGTCCGAATGACGGAAAGCGGGATCGGCTTCGAAGTCGGCCCGGCAACGATCAAGTTCTCGGGCTCGGTCAACGGTTACCTGGTGCATGACAGCCCGGATACGCCATCGCCCACCACCGCAGTCGTGGGCGGTATCGCCAATGTCGGCGAAAACAATTCGAGCGCGATCCGGAACGGCCTGCTACCCGGCTTCCTCAAGGTCGATGTGACCACGAAGCAGGGTGGCCTGGATATCGGCGCGCACTTCGGCATGTATCCTGGCATCAACTCGGCTGCCTGGGGACCGCTCGGTGCAAACAACGGCGGCCAGCCGACGGCACTCGCGACTTCGGGTATCGATTTCCGCCAAACTTATCTCACCATCGGTGGCGGCTTCGGCGAAGTGAAGATGGGTCGCGACATCGGCCTGTTCGGTTCGGAAGGTATTCTCAACGACATCACACTTCTGTCATCGGGCTCGCCGGGCAACAACGTCGCTCCTGCGAACACTTCTCTCGGTCGCATCGGTTCGGGTTACATCTACACCGAGTTCCAGCCGCAAATCACCTACACGACTCCCAAGTTCGGCGGGTTCCAACTTTCGGCTGGCGTGTTCCAGCCGCTCCTGTCGCTCACGGCACCGGCCCAGACGAACACCTCACCCCAGTTCCAGGGGAAGATGACTTATGATGGCAACCTTGGCGGGATCACGACGCGCCTTTGGGCATCGGGCGTAACACAGCATCACGAAACGATCGGCGAAGGCGTCGGAGGCCTGACTTCCTACACCGGCCAGGGTCTCGACCTCGGCGGCAAATTCACGGTCGGTCCGTTCACTGCCACCGGTTATTGGTACACGGCGAAAGGCCTCGGTACGACCGTCTTCGGCCTTTTCGATACCGACGCCTTCGGCAACCCCCGCAAGAGCGATGGCTTCTATCTTCAGGGGCTTGCAACATTCGGCAAGTTCTCGGTCGGCGGCAGCTATGGCGAAAGCTCGCTCAACCATACCAACGATGCCGACGCGCTGGCCAACCCGGCGCTGGTCGAAACCAACTCGAGCTGGGTTGCGCAAACGCGCTACGGCCTGACGAGCTGGGTGACGCTGATCGGCGAATACATGAATAGCAAGGCAGAAGCGCATAACGGTAACGAGGCAGAAAGCGATGCGCTCGCGCTGGGTGCGATCCTGTTCTTCTGACCGAAGGCCGGGCCTCCGGCATCTGGTCGTCTCCCGACCGGCGGTGGTTCTTGACCGCCGCCGGTCAATCGTCTGAATGACAAAATATATCGGTAGGGGTCCAAATGCGTTCGAGAGGTCACATTCGCAAAGCCGTCCTGTGGGGTGGAGCTGCGCTGGTCGCCATTCCGCCGACGTTTGCGCAAGCCCAGGCAGACGAAGCGGCTGACGAAGAGGATGAGGATCGGATTATCGTCGTCACCGGCGAAGGTCTTCCGCTTACTCCGTCAACGCCCGCCTACGACACTCAGGTCATCGATCGGCAGCAGCTCGTCACGACGGGTTCGGGCCGGATCGAGGATGCTCTCGCCTCGGTGGCGGGCTTCCAGCAATTCCGCAGGTCGGACAGCCGTTCGGCCAACCCCAGCGCCCAGGGCGCGACGCTGCGTTCGCTGGGCGGCAACGCCACCAGCCGCGCGTTGGTGCTGCTCGACGGCGTGCCGATGGCCGACCCGTTCTTCGGCTTCATCCCCTTCTCCGCCATCGCGCCCGAGCGCCTGGGCAGCGCGCGCGTGACGCGCGGCGGTGGGTCGGGCCCGTTCGGCGCCGGGGCGCTGGCCGGGACGATCGAACTGACCAGTGCCGATGCGGCGACGCTGGGTGCCTTCGGCGGCCATCTCTACGCCAACGATCGCGGCGGCACCGAGAGCGCCGCGCATGTCGCGGGCGATCTTGGCAGCGGATTCGGCGTGATCTCGGGCCGGTGGGACCGCGACAAGGGCTTCTTCACCACGCCCGAGGCGGACCGCGTCGATGCCAGCGCACGGGCAGGTTTCGACAGCTATTCCTTCCAGTCACGCGGGGTCGCGCCATTGACCGACTCAATCGAGTTGCAGGCGCGCGGCCTGATCTACGACGACAGCCGCACCTTGCGCTTCGAGGGCGCCGACAGTTCGAGCACCGGCCAGGACGTCAGCCTGCGCCTCGTCGGGCGCGGCGATTGGCAGTTCGATGCGCTGGCCTATATCCAGGCGCGCAACTTCACCAACAGGGTCATCAGCTCGACCCGCTTCGTCCCGGTACTGGACCAGCGCAATACGCCCTCCACCGGTCTGGGCGGCAAGTTCGAGATCCGCCCGCCGATGGGCGAGAACAACGTGCTGCGGCTCGGCACCGATTACCGGCGCAGCGAGGGCGAGCTCTACGAGATCGCCATCAGCGCGTTCAGCGGCAATGTGACCGAGCGGCGCAATGCAGGGGGCACGAATACGGATCTGGGCTTCTTCATCGAGAACGATTTGATCCTGGGATCGTTCACCCTGACGGCCGGGGCTCGGCTCGACCGCTATACGATCCGCGACGGTTTCTACACCGCCACCGATGCCGACGGCATCGTCCTGCGCGACGAGGCCTATGCCGACCGGGCGGGCTGGGAGGAAGCCTTCCGCGGTGGTGCAGTGTTCGAGGTGGGAGGCGGGCTGAGCCTGCGTGCGGCGGCCTATACCGGCCTGCGCCTGCCGACGTTGAATGAATTGTACCGGCCGTTCGTGGTCTTCCCGGTGACGACGAACGCCAATGCCGCGCTCGAGAATGAGACGCTCGAAGGCTTCGAGGCTGGCATCGATTTCCGACCCAGCGATAGCATCGACCTGTCGCTGACCGCCTTCGACAACCGCGTGAAGGGCGCGATCGCCAACGTCACGCTCGACCCGGTGACGCGCCAGCGACAGAACATCGACGCGATCCACGCGCAGGGGATCGAGGCCAGCGCGGGCCTGAGCTTCGGCGCACTGCGCTTCGAAGGTTCGCTCGCCTATACCGATGCCGAAGCGAAGCAGGACGGTGCCGCATTCGACGGCAACCGTCCTTCGCAGACGCCCGCCTGGGTCGGCGGAGCGACACTAAGCTATCGGATCGCGGACAACGGACTTGCTGCGGTAACGGTCCGCCACGTCGGCAAGCAGTTCGAAGACGATCTCGAAAGCGACGTGCTGCCTGCGGTCACCACGATCGACGCCTATGCGCAAATCCCCATCTCCGACCGCTTCGCGCTGGTTTTCCGCGGCGAGAACCTGACCAACGAGGACATCGTCACCCGCAACCAAGGCGGCTCGATCGACTACGGCACGCCGCGAACCTTCTGGGCCGGCGTAAAGGTCGGGCTGTGAGCGAGCATGAACTGCGCTACAATTGCGGTGCCAGGACACTGCATTGGATCATCGCGTTGCTCGTCATCGCCAATCTCTCGACAGGGCTGTTCCATGAGTATGTCGACGATTCGGTCCGCCTCATCCCAACTCACAAGGCGACGGGAATGACGATTCTCGTCCTTTCGGTTGCGCGCATCCTTTGGCGCCTGACTTGGCGTAAGCCAGCCTATCCTGACACGGTCGAACGCTGGGAGGCTTTCACTGCCCGCACGGTCCAAGGAGTCTTCTACGCGCTTATGATCGTCACGCCGGTTACCGGCTGGGTTATCGCATCGGCAGGCAAGTACCCGCTTTCGTGGTTCGGTCTGTTCGACCTCCCCAAGCTGGCGGTCACCCGCGAAGGAACGGCCTATGCAGTCGGGCATCCAGCGCATGAATATCTCGGCTGGCTGTTCGCGGCACTGGTGCTCCTGCACGTTGCGGCTGCTCTCAGGCATCACTTCATCCTGAAAGACAATATCCTAAGGAGAATGACATAATACGACACATCTCCTTCGGCGTCTGCGTCGTGTCACTTGCCGCACCGCTGACCGCGCAGGAAGATCCCATCATCATCGTAAGCGGACCGGGCGGTTCGGTAGATGCCGACGAGGCCGAAATCGTGGAGGCAGAGGTGATCACGCTGGGCCCGCGCGCCGATCTGACGAGCGCCCTCGCTCGCGAAGTGCCCGGACTTTCCATCGCCGAGGCAACCGGTAATCCCTGGCAAGCCGCCATCACCTGGCGCGGCTATAGCGTGTCTGCGCTCCAGGGTACCGAACAAGGCATGGCGGTCTATCTCGACGGAGTTCGTTTTAACCAGCCCTTCGGCGATACGCTGGCACTCGAACTGCTCCCAGAAACCGCTATCTCCGCCGCACAGCTTCACGAAGCGAGTCCAATCTACGGGCGCAATGCGTTGGGTGGCGCCATCCTGCTCCAGACCGCGAACGGCCGTGAACGGCCCGGCATCGAGGGCTCCATCTCCTCAGACAGTTTCGGGGGCTACGGTGCGGCGGCATCCTATGGAACGCAAAGTACCTTCGTGTCCGTCGACGCCCAGCACGATGACGGGTGGCGCGACGACAGCCCCTCGCGTCTTCTGCGCGCCTTCGGATCATTCGATTTCGGGGGCGATGGCTGGAATGTCGAAACCAAAATGCTGGGTGCCGATACGCAGCTGTTCGGCAACGGAGTTGCGCCGGTAGAATTGCTCGATGCCGATTACCGCGCGGTCTTTACCAAGCCGGATTTAGCTGCAAGCACATTTGGGCGCGCTACGGTGATTCCGACCTTCGAATTGGGCGAGACCTCACGCTTGCAGGCAATCCTTCATTATCAGGCGCTGCGCCGCGATTCCGCTAATGGAGATGCTGCCGAATTCGGCCCCTGCGACGCAGACCCGACTATCCTTTGTATCGGCGAAGACGACGAGGGTTTTGAGGAACTCCTCCGCGACAGCACCAGCGGAACGACGATCGCCCTCGCTGAAGACATCGACGAATATGCCGTTTTCAACCGCGGCCGCGAGCGAACCCAAGGTGGTGGCATTGGCCTGCAATTCCTCGAAGAGCGCGAGACCGAACGGGGAGATTTCAAGCTCTCCCTGGGTGCGATCTATGACGAATACCGCACCGATTTCCTTGCGACGAGCGAACTGGGCGCACTACTGGACGATCGTTCGGTCGAGGCGCTGGGTGCGGGGCTCGTGTCCGAGGAAGCGAGCATAACCCCCGTATCTGTCACATCAAAGCTGCGCGATTTCGCGTTCTATGCCAGCACGGAAATTCCACTGGCAGATTGGTTTTCGACCGAAATGGGCCTGCGCTGGTCCTACAACCGGGTTCAGTTGATCGACCGGATCGGAACGGCGCTCAACGGCACTCACGTTTTCCGCCGCCTTTCGCCGAGCATGGAACTGGATTTCGAACCACACGACGATTTCCGGCTAAGCGTGGGATTCTCCGAAACCTCGCGCAACCCGACGCCAGCCGAACTGTCCTGCGCCGATCCCGATGCGCCCTGTGCGCTGGCCAATTTCTTCGTCGCCGACCCTCCGCTCGATCCGGTATCCTCGCTCAATTACTATGTAGATGCTGCATACGAGACCCGCGGCTTGCGCCTGATGGCCGGTCTCTGGAGGAGCGACAGCAAGAACGATATCCGCCATATCCCGTCGGAGATTCGCGGCCGCGCCTATTTCGCCAATCTCGGGCGAAGCAGGCGGCAAGGCTTCGATCTTTCCGCGGACTGGAGCAGCGGGCCATGGGGCATAGGTGCCGATTATGCCCTTACCGATGCGCAATTCCGGAGTGATTTCAATATCAGCAGTCCGGCCAATCCCGAAGCCGAGGACGACGAAGGGGAAGTCTTCGTCCAGCGAGGCGACCGATTGCCCAACCTCCCGCGGCATAGCGGCAACTTCCGCCTGTCCTACGAGACCGAGGCGTGGGGGGTCACCGGATTCGCCCGCTTACGGTCGAGCCAGGTATTGGTAGGCGACGAAGGGAACGACAATCCACCCATTCCCGGCTATGCGGTGTTCGACGCAGTTGGGCGCGTAAAATTGCTCGACCAGCTATCGCTCGTAATAGAGCTGCGCAATATCTTCGACCGCGAATACGCCACCTTCGGGACATTCTCCGAGGTGGACGAGGTTTTCCTCGTTGAAGCGCCAGATGCCGAGGACCCGCGAGCCTATGCTCCCGGTATGCCGCGAAGGGTATCGGCTGCGTTCAAGTTCCGCTTCTAACCGTCGATGCGGGGAAAGAGCTCCGCCTCGAAACGCGCGTAGAAATGCGACACCGAACGGGTGAGTTCGTAGCGCGCCGCTTCGATGTTAGCGAAGCGATCGGGTATCGAGATGTTCGCTGCTTCGGTCATGTCGAGACCCTCGGCGACCGCTTCGCGCAGGCTGCTCTCCAACCAAGATAGCCAGTCGCGCGTCTGGGCGATGCTGGCACCGTGACCGTCTAGTGGGCCATGCCCCGGGACTAGCTGGCCATGCGGGACGGCTTCGAGCCGGTCAAGCGAGGCCTGCCAGGTTGCAAAATCCGCGTGCGGCGTGGCGGGAGCTCGGTTGTAGAAAACCAGGTCGCCGGCAATCAGCGTACCGCTGCTATTGTCAAGAATTGCAAGATCGCCACTGCTGTGCCCGGACAGGCCGAGAAGCTGCAGTGTTCGACCGCCGATGGTGACTTTACCGCTCTCGACGTCACCTTTCGGCAAGACCACCTCGGTCCCTACCATCCAACCGGCGAGCATTCGGTACAGCGCATCGGCGAAGCCGTCGCCATCGCGTTCCATATCTGCGCGGGTCGCGGGCAATGCGTGGATCTGGCTTTGGGCAAAGGCGCCGTTGCCGAAGCTATGGTCGGGATGGAGATGCGTGATGTAGATCTGCGCTACAGGTTTCCCCGTCAGCTTTCGCGCCAGCCCGTCCAATGCCCTTCCAAAAGCGAGCGAAGGACCGGTATCGACCACGATTGGCCCCACATCGCTCGCCATAATGACTGTGTTGGCGATCGCCCCGCCATTGTCGAAGCCGATCGCCTCATCGGCACCCCGGACCATCCAGATGCCTTCTCCGATAGCCTTTGCCTGCGGTGTATAGGTCCCGGAGAATTTCTGCGCCTGCGCGGCGACCGGCAGCGCAAGCGCGCTGAGCAGGACCCCTCGCCTCGCGATCATCAGCGCAATGCTGCCGCTATTCGTGCTCCGCTGGTTGCGGAAAGTCTGCCGTCAAACTCAAGCCCGCTGGTGTCGCGTGCGGACACCATCAGCGCGCCTGATGCGACCGGCTGAACCATCACCGTGAAGGTTGGGTCCTCGCTGACCGAGCCGTGGATGACCATTTGCGCCAGATCGTTGCCACCGGCATCGGAGACCACGAGTTTCTCGATATTGTAGGCAGGAATGGTCTCCACCAAACCTGTGTCCATCGGGTGTCGGAAGGAAACGCGCATTCGTGTGGCGGCGCCATCCCGCCAAGCAGCTCCTCGCATTTCGCCCAGATGATCGGCCCAGTCTCCGCGCACGCGGCTGACCGGCGGGGCCGAACAGCCTCCGCCTGCCGCATCGACCCAGCCACCCGCGACATGCCAGACGCCGTCGCCGGTCAGAACTGCTGCGCGGACGGGGGTGCGCTGATCGAGCTTGATGCGAGTGGCCAGAAATGCCTGCGCTTCGAGTGGCGAATACTCCACTGCAATGGGAATGGGATTGAGGTCGGCGAACAGAACGATGCGCTTGACGTCTTCGAGCGCGCGGGCATCCACCGTGACCGGCATGACATGCTGATTTTCCGCCAGCATGGGCAATTCGACCTTCACCCGGTCGTCGAACACTGCAGGTGCACCTTCGAAGATCTTGGATGCGTGATAATCCCACATTGGCGAGCCCAACGGATCGGCGGGCGGAGCATCGGCGAGGGCCACGGCTGGAGCCGCAAGGAGGGCGAATGCAGAGAGCGAGCGTATCATACCAAAGAACAATATATACCGGGCCGAGCACGCAACACATTGGACTTTCGAACGAGGGAGGGTGAATGTGGAATTCTGTCATATGGTCGGTTTTCGCGGGATTGTCTGTGTTCGCGGGGCTTGCCCTGCTGCCGCTTGCCCCTTCTTCCGCGCAAGGTGACGCGCAGGCCGATACGGCGCTTTTCGATGCCGATGGCTACCGCACCGCGCGCTATCGCAGCCCCGTCGCCATCGATCCGCACCCGGCGCCACACCTCGCCCTTTCCGCCGCTCTGATGCTCGAGCCGGGGAAGGATGCGCTTTTCATAGACGTCATGCCTGTCGAAGCCGGTGTGCGCGATTCAGCCACCGGTCGCTGGACATTGAGCGAGGTTCACCTGACTATTCCCGGAGCAGTCTGGTTCCCCGAGACGGGCCGCTCGCCCGTTGACCGCGAATTGTGGTCGGCTCTGCACGCGACGGTTCGAAAAGTCCGTCGCAGATCCCCGAACCACCCCATCATCGTTTTCTGCCGCGCCGATTGCTGGATGAGCTGGAATGCAGCGAAGCGTCTGGCCGAAGGTGGCATCGACAATGTCTGGTGGTTGGCGGAAGGTACCGATGGCTGGCATGCTGCTGGTCGCAAGCTCGTGGTGGCAGAGCCTGTTGCCACCCCCGCAATTCCATGAGCGACAAAGGACACTGACATGGCCAATCTGGTGGTAAGCTATCCCAAGCACGACGGTGCGAAATTCAATGCCGATTATTATCGCGATACGCATATCCCGCTGGTCGAGAAGCATTGGGGCAGTTGCGGCATGACAGGTGCCGAAATCCTGTGGCCTTCCGACGACGAACAGCCCAATGCCGCGATGGTCGTGTTGAAGTTCCGCGATGCGGCGGCGATCGATGCCGCCATGGGTTCACCCGGCACACAGGAGGTGCTCGGCGACGTTCCGAATTTCACCGACATCCAGCCTTCGATATACCGCACGGCCTGAAGCCGGAGGACATCGCGGGGGGGGAATGTCCTTCCCGCAGTAGGTTGCCGCTTCAGCGCTGCTGCTTAAGATAATCGATGATCTCCTGGCGTTTCGCGGCGTCCTTGATCCCTGGGAAACTCATACGGTTGCCAGGGACCAAAGCGCGAGGGTTCTCGAGCCAGGAATGGAGGGTCGCCTCATCCCAGGTCAGGCCCGAATCCTTTAGTGCGCTCGAATAAGAGAAGCCGCCCTGTGCCGCTGCGGAGCCGTAGGTGCCATAGAGGTTTGGCCCTAGCTTGTCTTCGCCACCTTTGTTCGCCGTGTGACAAACTGCGCAGCGATTGTACGAGGCGGGAGGTGTGGCCTCTGCAATCTTTTCGGGAGTGGGTGCCGGAGCCGGGGCAGAAACCGGTTTGACCGCGGCCACGGGTTCTTCATCCTTTGCAGCTTCCGACTCTGGCGTCGCATCGTCGACCTCGGCGACCCCGCTCTCGTCGACGGGTGCCTCTTCGGCGACAGGTGCCATCATTTCGGGCGCTTCGGTAACGGTCGTTTCCTCCGCTTCGTCGCCTCCACGGGAACATGCGGCCAACGCGAATGCCAGCGCGCTGGCAACCAAAAGCGAACGTAGAACCATGGGTATCCTTCCTTTGTGCACCAAATATGCTCGACAGCAGTGTGGCATCGCTATCGCCTTGGCGACATTGCACCTTTGGGCGAAAGAAATAGCTCCAGCCGAAAGTGCAATGGCAGCATGTGCCTCAGCCTCTAGCTTTGCAGTAGACGCATAATCGGGAGTATGACGACATGGACGCCAAGCAAGTCCTTCAGGAGCGCCACGAAGCCGTAAATCGCGATCCGGAGGCCTACTGGCTGGAAGAGGCGCGGCGGCTCGACTGGATCGACTTTCCGACGACCGCGAACCGCAGTTCCTTCGACGAGGGCGATTTCGGCATCCGCTGGTTCGAGGACGGCGCACTCAACGTCACGGTCAATTGCCTCGACAGACATCTGGAAAAGCGTGGGGACAAGACCGCGATCGTCTTCGAGGGCGACGAACCGGGCGAAGGCAATTCGCTCACCTATCGCGAAGTGCATGAGCAGGTCTGCCGCTTCGCCAATGCGCTCAAGGCCTGCGGTGTCGGCAAGGGCGACCGCGTCGCCATCTATATGCCGATGATCCCCGAAGCCGCCTTCGCCATGCTGGCCTGCGCGCGGATCGGGGCGATCCATTCGGTCGTGTTCGGCGGTTTTTCTCCCGACAGCCTGGCCGACCGGATTGCCGATTGCGGTGCCAAGCTGCTCGTTACCGCGGATGAAGGTGTGCGCGGCGGCAAGAAGATCCCGCTCAAGGCCAATGCCGACAAGGCGCTCGAGAAATCGCCGGTAGATGCGGTTATCATGGTGCGCCGGACCGGAGGCGAGGTGAACTTCGTCGAAGGTCGCGATCGCTGGTGGCACGAATTGCGCGATGAGGTCTCCGCCGATTGCCCGCCGGAAAAGATGAACGCCGAAGACCCGCTGTTCATCCTTTATACCAGCGGATCGACCGGCAAGCCCAAGGGCGTGATGCACACCACAGGAGGCTATCTGCTTTGGGTCACCTCGACCTTCGACATGCTCTTCGGCGCGAAGGACGATGACGTCTTCTGGTGCACCGCCGATGTCGGTTGGGTCACCGGGCACAGCTACGTGGTCTACGCCCCACTCGCCAATGGTGCGACCACGGTCATGTTCGACGGCGTGCCCAACTATCCCGATTTCGGGCGCTTCTGGGAAACCTCCAATCGCCTTGGCGTGACCATCTTCTACACTGCTCCCACAGCCCTGCGCGCTCTCATGCGCGAAGGCGAGGATTGGGTGCAGCAGCACGACCGCTCGCAAATTCGACTTCTCGGAACCGTGGGCGAACCCATCAACCCAGAGGCTTGGAATTGGTATCACGAGATCGTCGGGGAAGGCCGCTGCGAAATCGTAGACACATGGTGGCAGACTGAAACCGGCGGCGCATTGATCGCACCGGTTCCGGGAGCCGTCCCGACCAAACCCGGTAGCGCGACGCTACCCCTGCCCGGCGTCTATACGAAGTTCGTCGACAACGATGGACAGGAGTTGACCGGACCGACGGAGGGCAATCTGTGCCTCACCGAAAGCTGGCCCGGCCAGATGCGCGGCGTGTGGGGCGACGAGGAACGCTTTTTCCAGACCTACTTCACTACCTATCCCGGCATGTATTTCACCGGCGACGGGTGCAAGCGCGACGAAGACGGCTATCACTGGATCACCGGGCGCGTGGACGACGTCATCAACGTCTCGGGCCACCGGATGGGTACGGCCGAAGTCGAAAGTGCACTTGTAGCGCATCCCAAGGTGGCCGAGGCAGCAGTGGTCGGCATGCCGCACGACGTGAAGGGTCAGGGCATCTACGCTTTCGTAACGCTCAATGCGGGCGTCGAGGAAACCGAGGAGCTTCGCCAGGAACTCCGCCAGTTCGTGCGCGGCGAAATCGGCCCGATCGCCTCGCCCGACGCGATCCAGTTCGCCCCGGCCCTGCCCAAGACGCGCAGCGGAAAGATCATGCGCCGCATCCTGCGCAAGATCGCCGAAGGCGAACCCGACAAGGTCGGCGATGTCTCGACGCTCGCCGAACCGGCGGTGGTCGATGCGCTGATTGGCGGAGCCGTTTCTCTATAAGAGCTGACTGCCGGACTACCTTCCAAAGGCGACAGTAGAATTGAGTAGCCGCGTCCTTGTCCGTTGGTTTGCCTTTCTGGGATGCGATCTCGACGTCAATGGCAGTTCGATCCTCAGCCTTAGCTCTGCTTTGAAGGCTGTATGACGATAGTTTTGCTGTTCGAATTCCACCCGAACGGTCGCCGTTCGCTGAGACTGCGAGGCTAGTAAACAGGACAGTCTGCTATTGGGTATTCCGTGAACTGGCGCTGATGTCCAGAATGGGGGCGCTAAGCGGACACACAATTTCGCCAGCCGACCACGCATCG
>CAYOWF010000013.1:17986-23222 GCA_964407585.1 uncultured Qipengyuania sp. | reverse complement strand
TTGTTGTTTGGATGGTGCTTCAGTTCTGTTGAATTTCAATCTCGAACCCGGGAACGGCTATCCCTCGATTGTCGAATAGGTTGACTATCGGCGAATTGGTCCAGGCATATCGTACCTTGAAGGGCTGGCCGATCTGACCTCGTTCGATGACCAGCTTCTCTCCTGAAACTACTGCAGAAGTAAATCGGCAGCTATCGTCCTCCTCTACCGGGCACAGTTCGACACCAAGAACGGTATGGCCACTATAGCTGGACAAAGCTCCATCGATGCCATCGAACCGGACCACGACATTGCCGTTCTCCATCGTGGCCGAACGAGGCATCGGCATTGGCTCTCCCTGAGCTGCAAGCGCCAGACGGATGCCGAGATCATTCTTGTTGGCCGGGTGGATATCATTCGGCTCACCGAGATCGATCGCCGTTACCAGGGCGGCTTCGTCATCAGCCAGTACTGCGTCAAGCTGGGCCTGTCGCAGTTGAGCCCAGCGGGAGGGGCCGGTTCGGTCGCTTCTCGGGCCGAAGTTTGCCAATTGCACCACCAGCATCCGGGCCTGCTCGCCAAACTGCGCTCGCCATCCATCGAATAGCTCCGCCAGCAATTCGGCGTAATTGTCACGCCCCGTATCGGACTCACCCTGATACCACGCCACTGCCTTGAGCCGCATTGGGCCGAGAGGATGGATCATGGCGTTATGCATCACGCCCATTCCCTTATTGGAATCCCATGGCGCGCGCGGAGGGTTCTCGAAACGCTGGGCAATCGAATATTCCCAGCCGTTCCCAATTGCTATCGAAGGTATGCTGCGGTCTGAAACGAACGAGAGTGAACGCGGCGGAGAGCTGAAGCCGCCCGCATTTCCGAAATTCGTCGCATGGACGAGAATCTCGTTCTTTCCCGTGCGCAGGAAACGCGCTGGTACATTGTAAGTCCGGGCGAAAGACCATCCGAAGGTGGTACCGACCGGCTCGCCATTGACCCAGGTAAAGTCGAGGTCGTCGATTGCGCCCAGCTCAAGCGTCGCGTCCTGAGAGGCCTGTTCCTCCGTGAGTACGAAAGTCTTTCGCAGCCAGACGTGCGCGCGGGGATCTTGTGCAAGGCGCGTACCTCTCCACTCGTTCCAAATCGTCATGTCCGGAACCGGGGTCCACGCCAGGTTGCCGCTATCTCCCCATGGTTCCCTACCGTTTTCGAGCCTGCGCAGCCAACCGTACCATTCGGGTGCGAAGGCTTCGACGGCGGCCTGTGGGTCCGAGGCGGAGAGGCGAAGCTGGTCCATCACCCGCGACCCAAAAACCCGTTCGACGCTTGCAGGACTGAGCCAGGCTAAGGCCGAGCTACCGCCCCAGCTTGCATGAATGAGTCCCACCGGAGTCGCCTCGTCATCTGCGCGAAGCCTCTCGCCCATGAAATAGCAGGCGGCAGAAAAGGACTCGACGGTCTTCGGTCCGGCTCTCTCCCACCGGATCGGCGACTCCAGGTCGGAACGAGGCAGGGCACTCGTCGTCTTCGGAATGGTCAGCAACCTCAGATGCGCATCGCTCGATTGCTTCACGGTGCGATGGATATCTAGCGCTTCGGATACCATGTGCTGCATGTTCGACTGCCCCGAACACAGGTATACGTCTCCGACCAGCACGTCTTCGATCCGGTTCGATCCTGTCCCGTCGTCTATCTCCACTACAAGCGGCTGGAGTGAGACCTGCCTCGCCGGAAAGGTCAGCCTGAAACGTCCGTCGCCAGTCGCCGCCGTACGTGATCGCACGCCTCCGACAGCACCGCTGACAACTGCTCCGGGCCTCGCAGAACCCTCAATCACTATTGGCTGGTCACGCTGCAGTACCATTCCATCGGTATAGGCTGGCGCAAACGCAGGCTCTGCAAGGGCGCCGCTTCCAAATACAATCGCGAACGCCGCCATTGTAGCGAGATAGAGAGATTTCATTGCAGCTTCCCCTCCAAAGCGATTCTGTCCAGATAGCGTATCGCACGCGCAGACACTTCCGTTCCGCCCGTCGCTCCATCGTGCTCGACATAGGCATGCCGCGTGGGCGACATGCCGAACGCCGAAAGGGCTTCGGGAAAGTCGATCACACCGTGCCCGGGCGCGAACATCGTGTCGCCATCGGCACCGATATCCTTGAGATGAAGTTGGTTCACACGGGCGGCATTCTGCGTAATAAAATCGACTGGGTCGTAACCGGCCCGGGCGACATGATAGGTGTCGATGGTAAGCGCCATGAGTTCGGGGGGCACTTCGGCCAGCATGCGGTCGAACGGTATTTCGCCGTCCATCGGGTCGAACTCGAACCTGTGATGATGGTAGCCGAAGGTGAGACCCCGCTCTCTTATCGCCTCTCCCGATTTCGCGAAAAGGTCGAACAGAACCCTGTATTGGTCCATGGACTGGCGATCCGACTGGTGGATATAGGACAGGACCAAGTGGGTGTGACCAATCGCCTCTGCCTGATCCAGCGTTCGCCCGAAATCCTCCTTCAGGTGATTGAGCCGAATCAATCGGGACGGAGCGCTCATTCCAAAGTCGCCCAAGATTTTCCGCCATTCGGCGGGTGCAATTCCGAAATAGCCGATGCGAAAAAATTCGACCTTGGAGTAACCCATTCGGGCCAAATCTGCGATCGTCTTGACCGGGTCCAACTCCATCTCTCGCCGGACGGTGTAAAGACCGATTCCCCAGTCGCGCGCCGCATTACCCGGCCGGTGCATGCATGATGAAGTCAGGACCGCGGCCAACGAACCGGCTACGCCCGATTTCAGGATGTCACGACGCCTCATGACGTCCTATGGGGCGGCCCCGCAAAGGAGCTGAAGCGAGGGCCGACGCAATCGCATTGCGCATCGGCTTCGCACGGAAGTCGACATCATAGGGATGTCCGCGCATGGGGAGGCCGTCCGGTCGCCGCCGCGCTTCGGGGTATTGGGGACGGTTGAGATAACTTCCCCGATCGCTGATGGACCAAAGGATGACCTGTTCCACATTTTCGAAACTGAGGGTAAGGTCGAGATAGCCCTTGGTGAAGGCGGCAACTTCGAGGTCGCGTGCTTCAGGTGAACTGGTTACAATACCACGGTCGCCGCAATCGAGTTCGGTGATCAGGACCTTCAGGCCCATGCCTTCGATTTCTTCGAGGAAAGCGCGCCACGCCGCCTCGTCGTGACCGCGCGCTAGGCTGCCGGCAAGGTGGCTCTGAATGCCGATGGCATCGATCGGTACATTACGCTTGAGCGCTCGCTCGAGCAGCTTCAGGACGCCCGTCCTGTGCGCCGGATATTCTTCCCAGCACATGTAGTCGTTGTAGACCAATTGCGTTTCGGGAAGCTTCGCTCGCATCATCGCAAATCCAATGTCGATGAGTTGCTCGCCGAGAATGCGGGTAAGCAGAGAATTGCGGATATCGCCCTTCCCCGGCGTTACCATTTCATTCACCGCATCCCAGGATGTGATCTGCGGAAACCGCATGGCTAGCCGTTCTGCATGCTCCCACATGACCTTGATCAGACCTTCTCCGCCATTCTCCGCCAGCGCATCCTCGTTCTCTAGTTGCCAGTCGGGGATGCGATTGTCCTGATTCCAGACGAAGCAGTGACCACGCAAATCCATCTCATGCTGGGTGGCGTAATCCGCGATGGCCTGGGCACCGGAGAAATCGGGACGGCCACGATTTCGCTCGATTTGCTTCCATTTGAAGTCGTTCTCGCCCACAACCGTCGAACACTCGCTCGCGATCAGTTGGGCATAACCGGTATCGCGCAGTTCGTCGGGCGCGGTCGCAGTGCCGAATTTGAGGCCGCGACTTCGGGCAATCGTGTCCAGGCTTGGGCCGGGAGGCTCTTCATTTGCGGAAAGCCGGGTTCCCGAAAGCGCTGCGACGGCATAGCCCGATGCCAGAAAGGATCGGCGGTCGAATGCAATACTACCCATTTGGTGCCCTGTCATAGGCGAGCCTGAAGCCGACATTCGAAGCGCCGAGGCCGGTATCCCGGCCCTGTCGACTCTCGGGGCGGTAGCGCTGACAGTAGTTGGGCGCACAGAGATAGGACCCACCCTTCATCACCCGGCTTGAGAATCCGGGATTGAGCGGATCGTAGGCGGCATTCTCGCTGGGGCCGCGGGGATTGTCGCTATCCGCCGGATCGTGACCGGGACGGAAATAGTCGGCCGTCACTTCCCAGACATTGCCGACCATGTCGTAGAGACCGAGCGCATTGGGCTTGAAGCAACCGGCTGGCGAAATGCCCTTGAACCCGTCGCTGCCTTCATTGACCATAGGGAACACGCCCTGCCAGCTGTTGGCGAGATCAGGTGCCGGCTGGTCGGTGTAATCGGGCAAGTCTGCACTTGCGGCGTATTCCCATTCCGCCTCGGTCGGTAGCCGGCCACCCTTCCATTCGGCGTAGGCGGCCATATCGTCCCAGGCGAGGTGTACCACGGGGACATCGTCGCGCGCTTCCGGCCCTTCCGGTCCGTATGGCCTCTTCCAATTCGCACCGGGCATGTATTCCCACCAGTCTGCGTAATTACGCGAAGGGCGGTCGGGCGGCGTAAAGACAGCCGAACCCGGTTCCAGCATGTGCGGCGGGATCTGCTCCGCCGGAATGCCGAAAACCTCCGGATCGACCGGCTTCTCCGCAACCGTGACGTAACCGGTTTCCGCAACGAATTCGGCGAACTGGCGGTTGGTCACTTCGTGAGGATCGATCCAGAACCCGTCGACCCGTGTGCTGCGCCGCGGTCCTTCTTCCGCATAGACGGCTTCGCTGCCCATCATGAAACTGCCGCCCCCGACCCGTATCGGTGCGTCCGGCGGCACGGGACAATCGCCGGTGGCGACGAAGTCGCTGGCCTGCGTGGCGGCAATCGTGCGCTGCGCAGCGTCGGGCTCTTCCGACGCAGTGCAAGCGGCCAGAGCGAAAGCAAATGCCGTCGCCGAGGTAGTGGTCGCAAATATTCGCATGCCGTCTCCGTTACCGATCCGAATTTCTATTTGTTTGCCCGTGCTTCCAGTACCGCGACGATTTCCGCTTTGTCGACTTCGCCGTTTCCATCGGCATCGAACCGCTCGAAAGCTCGCTGTATCCTTACAGGGTCGGTCATTTCCGGACCCCATTCGGGTTTCTTGGCGGCGGTCTTGAGTCTTTCGGCCTGGAATTCGGCCAGCGAAATCGTCCCGCTTCCATCCGTATCGGCTCGTTCGATCCGGTGCTGCGCCTGCTCTTC
>CAYOWF010000013.1:0-17886 GCA_964407585.1 uncultured Qipengyuania sp. | reverse complement strand
CATCCAGTTCCTTGCGCAGGCGATCGACGCTTTCGTCGATGGAATATATCATCGCCGCGTAAACCGGGTCGTCCTGATGGAGCTTGGTTCTCCCGTCACGCAACTCGAATGCCGGTCGTCCGGCGCCTCCCGCCCGGGCAAGTTTCCTTTCGAAGCGTGCCACCAATTCGGGCTTGCCTTGCAGGGGCGTATGCACGCCGTAATGCGAGAGGAAGGCGAAGAAGGGGCTCTCCCGCCCGGACTGTACATGCTGGCGAATGAAGCCGATCGTTTCGTCGGTAAGGCGGTCTGCAAGATATTCGCCCTCAACGCCATCCTCGAGACCAGGCCCGATTCGCCCAGCCTTTTCGGGCCCATAGGGCCAGAAGTGCGACTTGACTGCCCCGGCGGAGCCACCACCGATGTTGATATCGAACCCCTGCGCATCTGGCTGTGTCTCTGGCGTCTTGCCAAGGTGCCACTTGCCCGCGAAGAAAGTGGAATAGCCGTATTCTCGCAATCCTTCCGCGATTGTTGTTTCGGCAGGTGCCATGACCTCGCCGCCTAACCCACCGGGGATAGCTGCGCGCGCCGGATTTCGCCCCGTCATGAGCGCAAAGCGCGACGGTACGCAGCGTGGATATGCGACATAGGCATTGTCGAAACGAATGCCGTCGCCCGACAGCTGGTCAATGGCAGGGGTCTCATAATAGGTTGATCCATTGAAGCCGACATCGCGCCAGCCCAGATCATCAATCAGAATCACCAATATGTTTGGCCTGCGAAGCGGTTCGGCTCCCCCGATTCGTTCAGCCGAGCCCGGGACCGCACAACCGAAGGAGAACGCAGCGAATGCGCAAAGCACGAAGCTCGCCGACTTGGCCTTCGCCGCATTCCACCTCTCCCTCATCCCGAAACACTCCGAATCCGGCGATTTGATCGCCCCGCAACTAGGAAATCCACATGCAGAATGACAATCTTGTCAAATTCTGTCAATATTGTCATAAAGCAGCCCGAACCATGATTCGATCCGCGACTTACCTGTGAACCAGGAGCGAGATCGGGAAGAAAATGGGTAATGGGGCTTAGAGGGAGAATACCAATGGCCAAGAGTTCACGCATCCGCACATGTTCCTACCTGCTTTTCTGCGGGGCGAGCATTTCGGCTCTGTCGGCACCGGCTTATGCGCAGACCAACGATGAGGATTGCGATCCGCAGGTCGAGGAATGCGAAGACCTCCCCAACACCATCGTGGTCACCGGCATTCGCGCCTCGATCGAAAGTGCGACCAACGCCAAACGGAATTCGGACCAGATCAAGGACGTGATCGACGCAGAAGAGGTTGGCAAGCTGCCTGATACGAACGTCGCCGAGGCATTGCAGCGCGTGACAGGTGTACAGATCAATCGCGACCTCGGCGAAGGCAACGAAATCGCCGTGCGCGGCTTTTCGCAAAATCGCGTTGAGCTCAATGGCCAGACTCAAGTCGGTGCCGGAGCTGGAGGCAATGTTACCTTCCAGACGATTCCATCGGAGGCTTTCAAATCGATCGAGGTTATCAAGACCCCGGCCGCGGACGAGACGGAAGGTGCCCTTGGCGCCATCATTCGTTTCAATACCCGCAAGCCCCTCGATAGCCGCCGCGATATCCTTGTCTTGAATGCAGAAGCGCAATATTCCGAACGCGCCGACAAATGGGCGCCCAATGTGAATCTGATCGCCAGCAAGCAGTGGGAAAGTGCCAGCGGCGCGCGGTTCGGTGTGCTGGCCAACTTGTCGTACAAGGGGCGCAAGCTGCGCCAGGATTTTCTAGACATCCGCGGCTGGGAAGCAGTCGATGGATTTGGGCGCGACCTCGATGGCGATGGAACGGCAGGAGAACTGATCGAGCGCGACGAGGACGGTATCATCACGAACCTACAGGATGGCGCCTACGTTCCGCTGCAGACGCGCCTGCAGATCCGCGAACAGGATCGCGATCTCTATTCGGCTACCGTTTCTCTTCAGGCCAAACCGACCGATCGCTTCGAAGCCTATTTGGACGCCACCTATACGCGTACCGAAGGTAACGATACTCAGTTCCAGTACACAAGTGCATTCAACAGTGCTCTGCAAGGACCCGGCAATGCACCGTTTATTCGCCCCGTCTACCAGCAGCCCGAAAACGCGCTCATCTCGGACAACCAAACCGTCCTGTCGGCAATCCTTGGGCAGCTGAGAGGTAATGGTTCGGCGCAGCGTGGTGTGAATCTGAATATCTCGGGCAACAGCAATCCGTTCGTGCAGGATGTCTACTCGATCTCCACGGGTGTGATCTGGGACGCAACGGATCGGCTGACTGTCGAAGCCAATTATGCGATTGGTGTCGGCAGCCAGCGTAATCCTCAGGTATTCTCGTCAAGTGGCGTCCTATTCAGCGACTGGCCGTTCTATTTCTACGATTTCAGCGGAGATACCGACATTCCTGCCATCGTTCCCCTCGCCCGCGGCGAGGGAACCGACGGCACCACGGAATTTACCGAGGATCGTCGCCTCGATCTGACCAACATCGACACCTACAACCTCGGGAACATCCTGTTCCAGATCCAGGAAGAGGAGAACTTCGACTCCGCATTCCGGGTTGATTTTGACTATGAAGTAGACTGGGGTCCCATCAGTTCACTCGAGTTCGGCGGCCGTCTTGCAACCCTGCAAGGAAAGCGCATCAGGTTTCGCGGTCGTGACACCAATGACACGGTTACAGATGGAGATCTTGGCGGCCTTACCTTCAACGAGCTCGAAGCCCGTTTCCCAGGCCTTGTCATCCAGCAGCCTTATGATGACGTGCTCGACGGGGCTTCGGGCGACTTCCCGCGCGAGTGGTTCTCCCTCAACAGCGCCTATATCGCAGCGAATTACGACGAACTGATCGAGGCCGGCGGCCTTACTCTGGGCCTGGACCAAGGTTGGGGTTTCGACGTCACTCAGGATACCTGGGCGCTCTACGGCAAGGCCAATTTCGAATTGATGCTTGGCGCTGTGGAAACATTCGGCAACTTCGGCATGCGCTACGTAGAGACGGAACAGGTCGCAACCGGAGGTATCGATGCCGGTAATGACGTTTTCATTCCGCTCACGGTCGAGCAGAATTACGACAACTGGCTCCCCAGCTTTAACATGGCAGCCAATCTCGGTAGCGGCTTTTATGCCCGGGTCGGGGCAGCCAAGGCAATGGCGCGACCTCGGCTGATTGACGTTGCTCCGCTGGTCAACATCCAGTTCTTCGCCGGGGCAGGTACAGGCGGAAATCCGAATTTGCGACCCGAAGAAGTGACGCAGTTCGATGTCAGCTTCGAGAAGTATTACGGGCGCTCGAACCTCATCTCGGCAGCCTTCTTCTACAAGGACTTCTCCGAGCGCATCGAGGACGGCATCACCCAGGGTTGCTATCCGCTCCCTGTAGATCAGGACGAGACCAGCCCCGGCGACGATGGTTGCGATGTCGGCTTCGACCTAGTCCGCGTCAACACTCCCACCAACCAGGGCAGTGCCAAGGTGAAGGGCGTAGAACTTGCCTGGCAGCAAAGTCTCGACATGCTGCCGTCGCCTCTCGACGGTTTCGGCTTCATCGCGAACTATACCTTCGTCGATGCTCCCGACGGTTCGATCAGCGCGACTGGGGCCAGCTTGCCGGTCCAGGACCTCAGTCGGCACAGCTACAATCTGATTGGATATTACGAGAAATACGGCTTCGAGGCACGCGCCGCATACAACTGGCGGAGCCGGTTCTACGACGAGCGCTCCTCTACCAACCAGGCATCCTTTGCCGAACCCTATGGCCAGCTCGACGCCTCGGTCTCCTACAATATTACACCCAAGTTCAGCATCCGTGCAGAGGCGATCAATCTGCTCAATGAGCCGGAAATCCGTTATCAGGAAATCCGGGAAAGGCTCTTGTCCTATCGCGTGAATGATCGCCGGTTTCTTATCGGTGTCCGCTGGCGCAGGTAAGCGAAGGCCCCTTGGCCCTTCAGTCGCAATGAAAGGCGCACGGAAAATCCGGCGCCTTTCAAGAACTGCACCAAGATGGAGATTGTGGTGAAATTATTTGGACGGATACTGGCGGCACTCGCTACGCTCGCTCTGGCTGGCAGCCCGGTGACAGCTAGGGGCCATGAGAAGGGCGATGGAGCCAAGAGGCCGAACATCATCTTCATTCTCAATGACGATCAGCGTTTCGATGCAATGGGCTTTCTCGATCCTGCACTCGAAACACCCAACATGGACCGGATCGCACGCGAAGGGGTTTACTTCCCAAATGCCTTCGTCACAACAGCGCTGTGTTCGCCCAGCCGGGCATCGATCCTGACCGGGCAGTACATGCACAATCACGGGGTGGCGGATAACAACATCAAGTTCCGCGAGGGCACCTTCTTCTTCCCTCAGGCGCTCCAGGCCGCAGGGTATGTAACCGGCTTCATCGGCAAATGGCACATGGGCGGCCATACAGACGACCCCCAGCCCGGGTTCGATCGCTGGGTCAGTTTCGCCGGCCAGGGAAACTATCTACCGACAAAGGGCGAGGACGGCCCCCGCCACAAGCTCAACATCGACGGAACAAGAGTCGAGCAACAGGGCTATATCACCGACGAACTCAACGATTACGCGCTCGAGTTCTTGGAGATGCAGTCAGGCGAACAGCCTTTCTTCCTCTACCTGTCGCACAAAGCGGTGCACGCCGACTTCATCCCGGCCGAGCGTCACAAGGACCTTTACGGACGCGGCAGCATCAGCCTGCCCGAAAGCATGGCGAATACGCCGGAAAACTACGACGGCAAGCCGATGTGGGTGAAGAACCAGCGCAATAGCTGGCACGGGGTCGATTTCCCTTACCATTCCACCCTCGATGTGGTCGATTACAAGCTGCGCTACAATCAGACGCTGGCCGCCGTCGACGAGGGGATTGGAGCGCTGATCGCCCACCTCGAAGAACGGGGGCTGATGGAAGACACGATCGTCGTGATGATGGGCGACAATGGCTTTTTGTTCGGCGAGCACGGCCTGATCGACAAACGCAATGCCTATGAGGAATCGATGAAGGTTCCCTTCATCGCTTTCGGCGGTGGCATGAAAGCAGGCCGCGTCGATCCCTCGCTCATAGCAAACATCGACATCGCCCCGACTTTCCTCGAGCTAGCGGGTGCCGCGACCGATGCCCCTATGGACGGAATGAGCTTTGCAGACATGCTGATGGGCCGTCCGCATGAAGGGCCTTGGCGCGAAACGATCAATTACGAATACTTCTGGGAATACAATTACCCGCATACGCCAACGACTTTGGCTACCCGGGGGGACCGCTACAAATATATCCAGTACCATGGCGTATGGGACACCGAGGAACTTTACGACCTGGAAACGGACCCATTGGAAATGCGCAATCTGATCAAGGACGATCAGTTCGCCGGAGTTCTCGCGAAGATGCGCGACCAACTCTTCGCCAATCTCGATCCGGAAGATGGCCGGTCTTATGTGACTTTCACGCAGCGCAATGGCGAAGGCGCCGTATTGCGCAATCGTAACGGTTCGCAGGCAGCCGATTTCCCCCAACGCTGGTTGCGCGACGGGACGGAATCGGACCTGCGTGACAATCTCAAGACGGAAGGCGGCAAAAAGGCGGACCAGTGATGCCCGCTTCTCGGCTTCCGTTGCTTATTGCGCTCGCCCTCCTCTGGGGCTGCGCGGGCACCCCGGCTGTATCTCCTAGTGCCGGGGTGCCAACCACTCCACCGAATATCATCTTGATAACCGCGGAAGACCTTAGCCCGCGCGTGGGCTTCATGGGTGACGATGTGGCGGTAACGCCGAACCTCGATGCGCTGGCGAAGGAAGGCATCGTGTTCACCCGCACCTTCACTACGGCCGGTGTCTGCGCGCCGGCGCGCGCGGCGCTCATCACCGGTGTTCACCAGACTACACTTGGGGCGATGCATATGCGCACGTCGAGCTACGGCAGGAATATGGACCGGGGCATGCCCTATGAGGCAGTTCCGCCCCCTGACGTGAAAGCCTTTCCTGAGCTCCTGCGTTCGCTCGGATATCATACGGTGAACTATCCCAAGAAGGATTACCAATTCGGTGATCCCTTCACCGTCTGGGACGAGGATCGAGCCGGCGATTGGAGCGGGCGGGCGGATGGCCAGCCATTCTTCGCAATGCTGAATTTCAACGTTACGCACGAGAGCTGGACCTGGATGCCGGGTCTCAGCACCGATGGCGAGCCTGGAGCGGCTAACGCAATCGAACGCAATGCTCGTTTACATGAAGGGTTTGGCTTCGAACCAACCGATCCGGCGAAGGTGAAAGTACCGGCCTATTATCCCGATACGCCAACCGTTAGGGCCAATCTCGCCTGGCATTACGACAATATCCGGGAAATGGATCGCCAGGCAGGCGAACTGCTCGATCGGCTGCGCGCCGAAGGGCGGTTCGACGACAGCATCATCATATTCACCACCGACCACGGCGATGGTCTGCCGCGACACAAGCGTACGATCTTCGATAGCGGAACCCACGTTCCGCTGATCATCCGTTTTCCAAACGGATGGAATGCAGGTGAGCGCAGGGCCGATCTCGTCAGCTTCGTAGACATGGCTCCGACGATAATTGCCCTGGCGGGCGGCAATGTGCCCGATTGGATCCAGGGGCGCGACCTGTTTGCGGATCGCGAGCCCGAAGCCGTCTTCATGGCCGGAGACAGGTTCGACGAAGTCCCCCAACGGTTTCGCGGCATCCGCGAGGAGCGGTGGCACTATATCCGCTATTTCAGCGACGAACCGGTCATACCTTCGCTTGCCTATCAGAATCGCAATCCGATCATGCACGAGATGCGAAAGCTGCACGATCAGGGCCTGCTCACCGATTTGCAGGCATCATACCTTCGCGGACCCGCTCCGAGAGAATATCTCTTCGACACGGAGCATGATCCGAACGAATTAGACAACCTCGCGGATGATCCCCGCTTTTCAGCCGTCAAAGCACGCCTCGCCAACAGGCTCGATGGCTGGATCAGAGAGAGCAACGATCTGGGAAGACTCCCCGAAAGCGAATTGGTCGAGCAATTCTGGCCTGGCGGTGTCCAGCCAGGAACAGAGACTGTCGATGCGTGCAAGGAGCAGGATGGGGCAATCCGGCTGTTTAGTGCCACTCGGGGGGCCTCTATCGGTTTTGGCGGCGAGAACGGGGAAGCAGAGCTCTATCGGGCCCCGATCCATGTCGATCGCCCGATCAAGTCACGCGCAATCCGATACGGCTATCGCGCCTCCAAAGCTCGGACAATCAATCCTGCTATGCTGGCTGCGTGCGAATGACGAGCGTGCGCCCAAAGGCGAACGCGAAAACCGCGATCAGCGCAAAGCATATTGCCGGGACTATTAACGCAAATTCGAGCGAATTACGGTCGGCAATCTCGCCGTAGAGCAGCGGTACGATTCCGCCACCCACGATACCCGTGCACAACCAGCCCGCGGCGCGAGCGCGATCTGCGGGTTGCAGATCGGCGCTGGCGATCGTGAAGATCGTGGGAAATTGCAGACCGCCCGTCAGGCCGGTCGCGAGGATTGCTCCGGCAGCGATCAGACCTGTCGTGTTCGAGGCTATGAGGCACAGAAAAGCCGATGCGAGCGCGGCGCCTCCAAGAACCGCCCGTCTGTCGTAACGGACAAGCAGGGCGACCCCAACGAACCGCCCGACCAGCATCCCGATCCAGAATAGCGAGGATAGCATCGCGCTCCGATCACGCCCTGCAGCGATCATCCCGTCATCTTCGAGCAGGTTGACCAATGTGGTCGAGATCGCGACTTCCGCCCCGACATACAAAAAGATGGCAATGACGGCCAGAACGAGGCGATTGCGCGCGTAAATGCCCAAACCGCGCAACGCTCTGCCCGTGTCAATCGATTGAGAAGATCCGCGATCGCGTAGAAATATCAAAGCGGCAAAGGCGAGGCCGGTCAGGCAGATCGACAGGCCCAGAAACAGCCAACGCACCGGGACAAGGGGGCTTTCCGTGGTCCCGAGGAATGCCACGGCGGCGATCAGCGGGGCAGCTACCGTACCCAGCGAATTGAAGGCTTGTGCAAATGTCAGATTCCCCGATGCGCTGTGCAAGGGCCCTGTCGACGCAGCCAAGGGGTTTGCGGCGACCTGCAGGAAGGTGATGCCGCTCGCCAGAACGAAAATCGAAGGAAGTAGTGCGTGAAACGAACCGAACAAAGTCGTCGTGGATAGGCCTAGCGAGCCGACGGCCATGAGCGCGAGGCCAAGCACGACGCCATTGCGAAAGCCAATTCTTGCAGTGATCGAACCGCTCAACCGCGCAAAAAGAAGATATGTGATGAAGAATGCCGATTGGACCAGAAGCGCATCACGATAGCCCAGTTCGAATGCTTCCTTGAAGTGCGGCGAGACCATGCGGACCATCACGCCGAGCACTCCCCATGCGAAGAACAAGCTCAACAAAGTAAAACGAGCTGCGAAGTCGCGAGGCCCAATCATTTCTATGCTGGTGCCGGGCCCGTCGATTCCCGCACGATCAGCTCGTAGTCCAGCTGGATATTCTGGAGCGTGTCTTTTTCGGAATCTCGCTGGTATTCGATGATGCGCCGAGCTGCCGTGGCGGCGAGCTCGGCAATCGGCTGCCGGATTGTGGTGAGCGGTGGCCACATCGCCGAAGCCGTTTCCGCATCGTCGAATCCTGCGACCGAGACATCTTCGGGAACTGAAAGTCCGCGCCGATGCGCGACCATCAACACGCCGGCCGCCATGTCGTCATTCGCCGCGAATATTGCGGTGGGGGGCTCCGGCAGGCCGAGAAGCGCATCGCCGCATTCCACCCCGGAGCGAAGCTGGAAATCGCCTTGCATTACCAGCGCCTCGTCCGACGCGATCCCTGCCGCATGGAGTGCATCGAGATAGCCCCGGTAGCGGTTCGCAGTCGTAGCAGTGCCTTTGCGGCCCATGATATGCGCGATCCGCTTATGTCCAAGTCCAATCAGGTGCTCGGTCATCGCCCGCGCAGCACCGTAATCGTCCATCGAGACCCCGAACCCGAGTGAGGGTTCGCGGCTGGGTGCAATTCTCGCAAAAGGCCGATTGAGTTTCGAGAGTGCCGCCAAGACCGACGGGTCGTCGCATAAGGGCGGAGGAACGATCACCCCCTCGAGATTCCCTTGGATCACCAAGTCGGTGATTGCTCCTCCGAGCCCTTTGCCGTTCTGCTCGATGGGCTCGAAGATCAGCTGGTACCCATTGTCTCGCGCGGCATGCTGGGCTCCGATTAGCAGTTCGAAAGTGTAGCTGGGATTGGGGTTGTCGAAGATCAGACCCAGCATGAAGGAGCGCGCTCCTGTCGTGCTGCGGGCCGAAATCGTCGGACGGTAATTGAGTTCGGCGATAGCCTTTTCGACCGCCTCACGGGTCTTTTCGCTGACGTTCGGCTCTCTCCGCACGACACGAGAAACGGTCTTGATCGAGACCTTGGCAAGATTGGCAACATCGGTGATGGTCGAGCGCTTGATGTGCCCGGCTCCTTCTTTTTCCCGTGTCGCCATGACCCGGTGCCTCTCAGCAACCTAGCGTGCGACCGCGGGCAGGTCCAACGCGAAGAGTTTGAAGCTGCATCGAGAACGCTCCGTCGGTAGTCAGGCGGAACGGCATATCTACCTTCCCGAAATCGACCTTTCCGTCGGCGAAGCAGCGTAGCGGGATGCTCACTTCTTCCCATTGGCCGATAGTCAGCTGTTCGAGGACCTTCGTCAGATCAACCGAGCCATTTCGTCGGGAAGTGCCAAACGTCGCAGTGACCGGTGCCTGTGGTCGGTCAAGCAACGCCATCGAAATGACGATGGCTTCATTGTCCTCCAGCCTGTCGGAGAAATCGACCGTGTTATAACCCAGGACGAAGACAGAACCTTCGCCGCTGCCGCTCCATGTTGCGGTCTTGCTGTCCTCTTGGCGGTTGCGGTCGGCGCTATTGAAGGCAACTGCGCCGGCATCGCTGGTCACATAGCGATCACCTTCGGTCTTGAGCCGTGCGTTGCCCGCATCGCCCAGATAAAACCGCCATGGCGCTATCGCGCGCCCGTCGGAAAAGAATACCGCATTGCGCGCCGCGGCGAGAAGTTCGTCGCTCAGACCAGGATCCGTACCCAGCGTCGGAAAGTCCCCGCGGGTTTCGTATGTCAGCCCGTAGCCAACCGGGAAGAGTGGATCATAATCGGCATTGCCTACGTTAAGCGCCGTTTGGCTGGCGAGCCTGGGCCAGGAGAAAGACAGCCTTCCGCCAAAATCGTGTCTCGGTGTACCGTCCGGATTCCCCACGATGAGATCGGAAAGACCTCGTCCGCCTTGGGAGCCGGGCAGGAACGCCGCAATCATTGCGTCTGCCGCATTGAGCTGCGGATTGATCCACATCGGCCGTCCGCTGATAAATACGCCGACCGTGGGAATGCCTTGATCGACAAGTTGCCGTATCAGTTTGAGGTCCGCGTCCTCGGAAGCAGGTTTGTAAAGCATGCTTTCGCGGTCACCCTGGTATTCCGCATAGGGAGTTTCACCGAAAACGACCACGGCGTAATCGGGCTTTTCCTCATAGGACCCATCGCCAGAAAGCTCTGCGCTGCCGCCATGTGGCTCAAGCGCTGACCTGATCCCGGAGTACACACTGGTAGAGCCAGGGAAATCGGAATTGGACAGCCCGGTGCCCTGCCAGTTCATCGACCACCCGCCGACCAGCATCGAGACGTCGTCTGCCCCTGCCCCGGTCACAAGAACGCGAGAATCGGCTGGAAAAGGGAGGACCGCCGCATCGTCTTTGAGCAGAACCATCGATTGCCGCGCCGCTCTGGCGGCCAGCGCCCTGTTGGCTTCGGTCCCGATATGCCCAGCCCCGGCGAAACGACGTTCGGAAGGCTTGGCCAGATCGAATAGGCCGGCACGTTCCTTGACGCGCAAAATTCTTCGGACGGCATCGTCGAGGCGGTCCATCGGAATCGTACCGTCTTCGACTTGTGAAAGCAGGTTGGTGTACAGCTCCTTCCAGTCGGCGGGGATCATGTACATGTCGACGCCTGCAATCAGCGCTTCGGGGCAACTGCCGTTAGTGCAGCCTGGAATGAGGGCGTGGCCGTTGAAGTCGCCGACTACGAAGCCATCGAAACCAGCATGGTCTTTCAGCATCGTCGTCAACAGTGGGCCATGCCCGTGCATGCGCACACCGTTCCACTTGGAATAAGAGGCCATGATCGTCTGTGCGCCTGCCTCGAGGACGGGAACGTACGGCGCCCAGTGAATTTCGCGCAGATCCCGTTCGGAAATCTGCGCATCGCCCTGGTCGCGGCCATTTGCAGTGCCCCCGTCTGCCACCATGTGCTTGGCGGTGGCGATGATCGATCCTTCAGGAAAGAAATCGCCACTCACACGGCCCTGCAGACCCTCGACATAGGCCGCACCCAAACGCCCCGCTATTTCGGGAGTTTCGGAATAGCCTTCGTAAGTTCGGCCCCAGCGATCGTCTCGCGGAATCGAAAGCGCAGGAGCAAAGGTCCAGTCTGTCCCGATGGCGGCAGTTTCGATCGCCGTTACGCGTCCGATCTCGCGCATCAGGTTGGGATCGTTCGCTGCCCCAAGCCCGATATTGTGCGGAAAGATCGTGCCGCCGAAGAAGGAATTGTTTCCATGAACCGAATCGATGCCCCAGATGATGGGTACGCCGACGCCTCCGTCGCTCGAGTCGGTAGACGCTTCCCAATAGGCATCGGCAAGTTTCAGCCATTCGCTGGCAGAAGCGTAGGGATCGCGATTTGGGCGGCCATTCCCACCATTGAGCACCGAACCGATATTGTACTCGCGAACTTCATCCGGCGTAATGTTGGTAATTTCGGGCTGGAGAATCTGCCCAACCTTCTCCTCGACGGTCATGCGGGAAAGGATGACATCGATCCGGGCCTCGGTGGCTCTATTCGCCTCAGCGGAAACCGGCGAGCCGATGACCGGCCAGTCCGAAATGGATAGCTCCACATCTCCTGCCGGGAGTCTGATTTGCGGAGTGGTGCTTTCCGCAGGTGACGCACCAGCTGTGGCGCAGGCGCTTGCCGATGCTGCCAAGGACACGACACCAATGAATGGCAGAGCTGCTGATATTCTCACGCTGATGTTCTCCCGTCCGCGCAATTTCTATCTGGCTGAGACTATTCACCCGCGCGATTGACAATGTTGTCTATTTGAAGGACAAGCCTTTCGTCAAGCCCAAACAGGGTATTAATGGGAGAGTACAGGAAGTGTCATCCACCCGCCGGAAAGCTGCCTTGCTGAGCGCCATGCTCCTGTCCCTGCCACTTGCCGCCTGTGCAGTCGGTACGGGCACACTGGCATCTCCTTCCTCAACTGCGCCTGTCATTGACGTGAGTCGGGGCGAACGACCGAATGTCCTGTTCATCCAAATCGACGACCTTCGACCGGATCTCGGGATTTACGGCCATCCGATGGCGCAGACCCCCAATCTCGATGCGCTGGGAAAATCGGGCATTGTCTTCGAGAATGCGATCACGCAACAGGCCGTTTGCGGCCCCTCGCGCGCCGCGCTCATGACCGGCTACCGCCCGGATACGAGCGGCATAACCGATCTAAAAACTCCGGTGGACGAAGCCCTGCCCGATGCGGTGACAATTCTCGATCTGTTCAAGTCCAACGGCTACAAGACGCTTGGCTACGGCAAGATCTATCATCACCGCGATGACGATATGGATGGCTGGACCAAGCGCACCGAGGACCAGGAGCATGTCCAGCGACGTGCGGCCCGCCGCGCCGGCTTGCCAAGGCTCGCCGCAGACATTTCGGATGACCGGGCGAATCTACCCGACACGATCAATGTGCAGTTGGCGATCGATGACCTGAAGGAACTGGGCAGGACGGGCGAACCCTTCTTCATGGCGGTCGGCATCCACCGGCCACACCTGCCCTTTGTCGCGCCGCGAAGCGATTGGGAGCGCTACGCAGGATCAGCCATACCCGGCCCGGTAAATCCCGATGGGCAGAAGAATGCGCCGCCCTGGGCCGTGGTTGCCTACGAAGTATGGAACTATGACGATACTCGGGCCTTCGGAGACTCGAAGACCATGCCGCCCGCCAAGGCAGACCAACTTCGCCATGCCTACCTTGCCGCAGTTAGCTATGCCGACAGTCTGGTTGGCGACCTCATGCGCGAACTCAAGGCTCAGGGTCTCGATGGAAATACCATCGTGGTCGTCTGGGGGGATCATGGATGGAAGCTCGGGGATCAGGCCGGATGGTCGAAACATAGCAATGTCGACCTCGACATCCGTATCCCGCTGATGGTGGTGGCGCCCGGAGCCACACGCTCCGGAACGCGCAGCACAGCAATGGTCGAAACGGTCGACGTCTATCCTACCCTTGCCGAATTGGCTGGGCTGGACGCGCCCTCCGACCTTGAGGGCCTTTCTATGGTCCCTCTTTTCGATAAGCCCGAACGACCGTGGAAGTCTGCCGCTTTCGCGCAATATGGCCGGAACATCCCCGGCTTTGGCCGCAGCATGGGTTATACTGTCCGGACGCAAGATTTCCGTTACACAGCATGGGTCGGCAATGGCGGAGAGCTTGTCGAGAGTGAACTCTATGACCTTCGCAACGATCCAACCGAGAGCGTCAACAAGGCCGGTGACCAAAGATATGCCGACGATCTCAAGCGGCTTGAAATTATGCGACAGGACGGCTGGCGCGCAGCACTCCCTGGAAACTGAGGTAATGCAGCAACCGCAGGGCCTGTCGCTACAGGTTGCCATTTGATGCGAATAACGAATGCTGTCGGGAACGGGCGGACCAAGCGGTTACAGGGGAGAGACGCAAGTTCTCGGCCAATGTCGTAGTCACGCCCAGCAGACTGCTACAATACTTTTGACTGCTGCCAGCGCGACAATTTGCGACAAGCCATCGCTTGTCCGACAGGCACTCGTGTGGTGTCATTCCTGTCGAAAAAGGAAAGGCAATGACTGACCAATCCTGGATTATTGCTGCGACGCGCTTTGGTTATGGCCAGCGGCCATCCGCCCTGACTGCCGGCTCGCCGAAAGACTGGTTGAGGCGACAGGTGGAGGAATATTATCCTTTGCCATCGACAATTGCCACGCTTCCCGCGTCCGAACCAATTGCTCGACAGTTCGGAGCATTTCGCAGGCTTCGAAACGGAGAAGAAGAGGCGAAGCGCTCGGCCAGGCGGGCCTTGCGCGGTCACCTGCAAGACGCGATCGCTGGTCGCATCACATTAGCAGTGAAAACAAAGTCGCCCTTTGCCGAACGGCTGGTGCATTTCTGGGCCAATCATTTCGCTGTCTCCACCGAGAAGCCGGGCACAGGCCCGCTCGCAGGCAGCTTCGAAGCGGAAGCGATCCGGCCTCACGTATTCGGCCGCTTCGCAGACATGTTGCTCGCGGCGGAAACCCATCCGGCGATGCTGATCTATCTCGATCAGGCGCAATCCATCGGACCCAATAGCCAGCGCGGGAGGGCCGCGGCGAGGCGAGGCAGGCGACGCGCTGGGCTGAACGAAAATCTCGCACGGGAAATCCTGGAGCTTCATACGCTGGGCGTGCGTTCCGGTTACACTCAGGCCGATGTCACCGAATTTGCCAAGGCGCTTACAGGTCACACGGTTCCCGTATTGCGATGGAATGGCGACGGCGGAGAACCTTCCTATGCCTTTGCTGCGCCGCTCCATGAACCGGGCCCCAAGACTGTCTTGGGCAAGACCTATCGTGAGGATTCTTTGCGCGAAGCAGCGCACATTCTCGGCGACCTCGCGGCACATCCTGCAACCGCCAAACACATTGCGAGCAAGCTGGCGCGGCATTTTTCGGAAGATGACCCACCGGAATCGCTCGTCAGCAGGCTAGCAAAGAGCTTTCTCGATACGGGCGGACACCTTGGAGCACTGACGCTTTCCCTGATAGAGTCTCCGGAAGTCTGGCGGAAAGACCGCCGAAAATTCCTCAACCCCTGGGAATGGACTATCGCGTCATTGCGGGCGGTCGGCGCAGATCAATTGGACCCGACGCCCATACGGCGGATGATGATCAATCTGGGGCAGGATTTGTGGAAACCGGGCTCCCCAGCAGGCTTTGACGACCATGCTTCCGCCTGGGCCGCACCGGAAGCTCTGCATCGGCGCGTTGAAGCTGCTCAGGCGATCGGAAGGCGCGGTGCATCGCTGGATGCGCGCAGGCTCGGTCCCTTGCTGTTCGAAGACGTGTGGAGCGAAAACAGCGCTATGGCTGTCTCACGCGCGGAAAGCCCCGCGCAGGCGATGGCTCTCTTGCTCGCAAGCCCGGAGGCGATGTGGCGATGATATTGAACCGACGGACCTTGCTTGGAGCATCGGCTGCAACATTCGGCGCCGCTATGCTGCCGAAAGTGGCATTTGCCGCCAGTGGCAGTGGGACCAAGCGATTTGTATTCATCCTGCAGCGCGGAGCTGCGGACGGTCTCGGCATAATTGCGCCGGTGGGAGACCCCGCCTATGCCGCCTTGCGCGGCGTTCTGGCGGATGATTTTGCGGATACGGCGCAGATTGGCGGGCTTTTTGCGCTTCATCCTTCGCTGCGCCGGACCGCAGAAATGTTCTCGACAGGCGAGATGTTGGCCGTCCACGCGGTCGCTTCGGCGTATCGTGACCGATCGCATTTCGATGGCCAGAATGTCTTGGAGAGCGGAGGGATTCGGCCCTATGCCCGCAGCGATGGCTGGCTTAACCGGCTCATCGGCCTGCTTCCCGATACCGAAGCATCGGGCCTCGCCATTTCGCAGACGGTCCCGCTGGCGCTGCAAGGTCCCCATAAAGCCGGGTCCTATGCGCCATCGCGATTGCCCGACGCGGAAGACGACTACATACGCCGGATCGGTCAGCTCTATATGCACGACGAGCGACTCCACACACTGTGGGAAGAAGGCATTGCAATCCGTGCCATGGCCGAAGGCATCGATGGCAGCAGAAATATGCGACAGGCGGCGGAGGTCGGAGCCCTGGCCGCGCGGATGCTTTCGAGCGACGACGGTGCACGGATCGCGATGATCGAAACCAATGGCTGGGATACACACAACGGCCAGCGCCAGAGGCTGGCACGCGAGCTCAGCAATCTCGACAAACTTATCCATGCCCTGAAGGTGGGAATGGGCGGGCTCTGGCCTGAAACACTGGTAGTCGTAGCCACCGAGTTCGGTCGCACCGCGGCAGTCAACGGGACCAACGGCACCGATCACGGGACGGCATCCGCAACCTTGCTTTACGGTGGGTCGATCGGGGGCGGAGAGATCCTCGGCGATTGGCCCGGCCTTGGCCAGGCAGACCTCTTCCATGGTCGGGACCTCAGGCCAACAAGCGCGCTGGAAGATGTGATTGCTTCAAGCTGCGCGAGTCATTTCGGTCTCGACCCTGGTCTGACCAAGCGGGTAGTCTTTCCTGGTCGCTGACACACGGATTGTGTTTTGCTCGCCTTGACTGGCAACACGGACCGATGGAACCACTCATGCCCTATTCGGCTGCGCAAAGCGGTCGGTCCCTGAGCTTTGCCGAGATATCCTGTAAACAGAGACCAGTGTTAGCGTAGGTGGCGGAGAGGGAGGGATTCGAACCCTCGATACGGTTGCCCGTATACCGCATTTCGAGTGCGGCGCATTCGACCACTCTGCCACCTCTCCGCATGTAGGGTGCGCCTGATGGGCCACGGGGCCCCGGTCGAAGCGAGCGCGCCCATTAGCCTTGCTCATCCGGCTTGCCAACCCCTTTTACAGGCGAAAACGGGGGACGAGCGAAGACCAACCCTTGTCTTGTCGCCGCAGCGCACCATATCCTTCCTACTCATGGACCGGGCATCGTTTTTCTCCGCACAGGCAGGCCGCACTCTCGAAGCGCCGCGCCGTATCCAGACACGCTTCGCGATCGGCGATGTCGTCAGGCACCGAAACTTCGATTTTCGTGGTGTGATCTTCGACGTCGATCCGGTCTTCGCGAATAGCGAGGATTGGTATCAATCGATTCCCGAGGAAATCCGTCCGCGCCGAGACCAGCCCTTCTATCACCTTCTCGCCGAAAGCGACGAGAACGACTACGTCGCCTACGTCAGCCAGCAGAACCTGATCGCGGATTCGCTTGCCGGTCCGGTTTCCCATCCCGATGTGCACCAGTATTTCGAGCATTTCGAGAATGGTCGCTACCGGATGCGCCAGCGGCTCACGCACTGACGCCTGTCGCGCGACCTGCGCATACCGTTCACCCTTTCGCCAAAGAATTCGGGGCCGAACCGCCGCATGGCAGTCCGGCCCCGCTCCCGTGACGAATTCAGGGCTAGGTCGTCCGCCCCGGGAGTTTGCCTTGCCCGTACTCCTTTACGGAGTGCGCCTTTCGATTTCGAAGTAAGCGAGGAAAGTTAACGAGCAGGTAGCGGATACCGAGTTTTTTCGAGTGGTTGCGGAACACGGTCGGACCGCCAGATCGGGCAAGCATGGCCGTAGACGAAACCAGAGGCGAACTGCTGGCCCTCGATCTCGATGTTTTGGGCACGCAATTGTCCCTGGAAGTCTGGCAAACTCTCGCCCTGTCCTTCGCGAGCCAATTGAACGCCGGCTAGCCTCCCCGAAGCCGTTCCGTACATCGTCTCGATCGAATTTGGGCGATTGCCGAACTTCGTGAGCCAATCGCTTCGATATCCTTCGGCTGTGTCGGTCGAACCATAGGGCGTTTGAATTTCCACCTTCCCCATGCGAAGCGGCATCCATGGGCAGTAACTCCGACACCAAAGCCTGGCGGTTCGCGATCGATCGCGGCGGCACCTTCACCGATGTCGTGGCGACCACTCCCGACG
>CAYOWF010000012.1:0-23256 GCA_964407585.1 uncultured Qipengyuania sp. | reverse complement strand
GCGTACCACCCCGCACGCGGTATTTCCGCTCGAAACTCAGCAGCGCCATAGCTCTTTCCTTCCTACCTGTAAGGGCAGGCTCATCGGGTTCCTACTCGATGGCCGGAGAGACAGGCAGGCGAATCCCACCCGCTCTCTCAAAGACCGGTTGGTCAGCCTGTTTGAATCGTGCTTTCGACTACTGCCGTCCGTGCGGCGCTAGCGCCGTCCAGCCAGTTGTAGCGGTCGGTGCTGAGCAGAATGAAGTGAATCAGCAGCGCGAGTACGAACAGGAAGATAAACAAGGCGACGAGCGCCCTGCGCGGATCAAAAATTAGCCAAAGTCTCCACATTGTCTTTCTCCTTCAATGCGTAGTGTGGGCCCCGCCCCTTGCCGCACGGGTCGGCAACAGGCTGGAGAAGGTCGTGGTCAGAGCCACGGCCTCCAGGCCCAGACGAGGACGTGGGCTACGACGGCAATCGCTGTGAAGCCGAGGAAACTGCCCATAAAGATCTTGTGGAATTCCTTCGCCTCTTCAGGCGTCAGATAGGTCCTCAAGCCAAAGCGATCGTCACCAGATGTCGGATCGTTCATTGGATTTTCTCCCAATCAGTTGCGAGGTGGTGGAGGCTGAATGCCCCCGGCGGTATCCGCACAGGAAATCCTGCGGGGATCTGGTGGCCCGTGACCGGGCGAATGGGAGCGACCCCGTTCATACGACGACTCCTTCGAGCAGCACGTCGGCAAGGCATTCGGCAGAAACCGATGCATGACCCTGGCGGCGAGCGGCACGTTCGGCGGCATCGCGCAGCCGCTTGGCGGCGGAAATGCGGACGAGCACCGGTTGCGCTTCGACGAGCGCATCCAGCTTGCGCTTGGCATCCTCGTCCCAGGGCAATTCTTCGTGTGGCTTGGCCAACGTCGCCTCGACCTTGTCGAGATCGGAACCGAGCGGAAGAATGTGGAACAGCGCGTCGAACAGCGCATTGCACACTTCCTGCACGAGATAGGTCGCTCCGGAATATCCCATGAAGGGAGTGCCGGTATGGCGCCGGATTGCGGCACCGGGAAAGCTGGCGGGAATGAACTGGCCGGATGGCCCGTGTCCGGTGCCGGCCACTTCGGCGAGATACATGCGTTCGTTATAGGACCCGAAGAGCACCAGTGGCGGGCTGGCATGGATCGCGGCACGCACGTCTTCGTTTATCGGCTTTACGCCCGCCGAGCGGGAGAATGCGAAGCTGCAGGGCAGGCCCAAGTCGTCTTCGAGGAAATGGCGAATGCCGCGCGCATAGGTTTCGTTAGCGCAGATGCCGAAGTTGGCCGTGCCGAAGAAGTCCTGCGTAACCGAGCGCCACAGGTCCCAGAGCGGCTTGATCGTGGTGTGCTTTTCCCGCTCGATGAACGGTTCGGGATCGAGGCCCAGTTCCGCCCCGAGCGAGCGGAGGAACTTGGTGGTCGAAGTCAGCCCGACGGGTGCCTGGAAATAGGGCCGCTCGAGGAGTTCGCACAAATTGCGGCCGTATTCGCGATAGAGACAGACATTCGCCTGCGCCTGCGCCAGCTTGCCGATGTCCGCCAAGTGGCTGCCGAGCGGGAAGGCCATATTGACCTCTGCCCCAATTCCTTCGATCAGCCTCCGGATTTCGGCCAGGTCGCTGGCCATGTTGAACATGCCATAGGCCGGGCCGATGATATTGACCTTGGGCTTTTCGCCCTCCTTGGGCGTCTTGGGAGCTGGCATCTTCTTCGGACCGAATTCGGTCCAGAGCCAGCTCAAGGCCCGATCGCCGCTTTGCCATTGATCCTCGTCGATGGTGCGCGGAAGGAAGCGTTTGATCGTCGTACCTTCGGGCGTCACGCCGCCACCGATCATCTCGGCGATGGAACCCGTCACGACCACCGAGGGAAGTTCAGGATCGAGCGTTTCCCAAGCGCGTTTCATCGCGCCTTCGGTGCCCGTCTTGCCGAGCTCTTCTTCGCCCAGGCCCGTGACGACGATGGGCAATTCGTGCGGCGGCAAGCCATCGGTATAATGTAGGACCGAGGTCACCGGTAAATTCTCGCAACCGACCGGGCCGTCGATGACGACCTGCAGCCCCTTCACCGCAGTGAAGACGTAGACGGCACCCCAATATCCGCCGGCGCGATCGTGATCGAGGACCAGCGTCATGTGCCCACCGCCTCGGCCGCCTTGACGGCAGCTGCCGTTTGCGCGGCGAACTTCTTCTTGAACTTCGGCCTGTCGACCGGCGTGTCTTCCCAAATGCCCGCCGCATCGCCCTGTCCGGCCTCGCCGAAGAACTCGGCCATGCGATCGAATCGATCCTTGTTGGCGAGAGCGGCATTGACGACTTGCGCCAGGCTCCCCGCCCCTGCCGGGCCCATCAATGGGCGGGCGGAGATCAGGTTGGTGAAATAGAGTGCCGGGATCGCGCGCTGCTTGGCATGCTGGACCACCGGCGTCGTCCCGATGGCGAGATCGGGACCGAATTCCTCGACCGCAGCGATATCCTCTTCGAGGCTGGCGCGGTAATTGACGCGGACGCCCTTGGCTTCGAGCCAGTCGCGATCCGGATCGGACCATGGCGTGCGAGGGCAGGCGGTCCCCACGTAGGGAACTTCCGCCCCGCTTTCGATCAGCAGGCGCGCAACGAGGAGTTCGGAACCCTCATAGCCCGAAACGGTAATACGTCCCTTGACCGGCATCGCCGACAAGGCACCGCGAATGGCGCCGACCATTGCGTCCTTCGTTGCATCGACCTTGGATTTCTCGACGCCGCATGCCTCGCCGATGGCCTCGAGCCACGCTGCTGTGCCATCGGCACCAACCGGCGCGGAGCCCACGATGCTGCGGCCAGCCTTCTCGAATTCGCGAACGCTAGCCGTGTAGAACGGGTGGATCGCGGCGACGGCCGCGCAGTCGAGCGCCGAATAGAGCTCACGCCATTCGCGGGTCGGAACGACCGGACCGGCGGAGAGACCCAAGGGAGTGAGCATTTGCCCGATGCCGACGGGATCGGCAGGGAACATTTCGCCCAGAAGAGTCACCGTCGGGCGGTCCGGCCGCTCCTTCGGCGCGGCTACGGGGCCTTGCTCCGCTTCGCCGCGCGCATAGGCGAGCATAGCGCCCGCCAGCACGTCCTTGGCTTCGGCGTGGGTCGGAATACCGAACCCCGGCACGTCGATACCTATGATCCGAACGCCGTTGATCTGGTCGGGCAACAACCGCAGCGGGACGCCGCTGGCAGTAGGCACGCAGAGGTTGGTGACGACGATCGTATCGTAATGTTCGGGATCGGCGAGCTGTTCGACCGCTTCCTTGATGTCTTCGAAAAGCTTTCCGGTGACCAGCGTTTCCGAACTGAAGGGAACATATCCCACCGTTCGCCGCGCGCCATAGAAATGGCTGGTAAAGGTCAGGCCGTAAACGCAACAGGCGCTTCCGGACAGGACTGTAGCGGTGCGCCGCATCCTCAGGCCCACCCGTAGCGAACCGAAGGCCGGGCACATGCTCTGGGGCTGATCATGCGGCCCCTTGGGATAATCCTTCGCGTAACGATCGAGCACTTCGCTCTTGCCGGCCTTGCGCGCGGCGTCCTGCATCCGGTCAGCGCCGCCATGGCAGCCGCCCTCGCCCGTATCCGCCGGCTCGAGATCGAGCCGGTCGGGAGCGCGCACGGTATCGGCGGCGTAATCGGTCATCCGCTACACCTCGTCATAAATCACCTCGAGCGAAGGCTTGGGCTCGTAGCTGCCGCCACGCATGTCGGACTGCGTTGCCGGAACGAGTTGCACATTGCCGCCGGTATCTTCGGGGCTGAACAGGTCGAGCAGGCCCTCCTGCTCCAGCGGCGTCGGCTGGTGCGGCGGTGCCTTGGCGACATTCTCGGCCAGAGTTTCAAATAGGCCGGCCCATTCGCCACCGGGCTTGCCGATGATCTGGTAATTGGCCGATTTGCGGCGGATATCCTCATCGGCAGGAATGGCAGTGAGGACCGGGATGCCGACCGCATCGGCGAAGGCATGCGCTTCGCCCGTGCCGTCGTCCTTGTTAACGATCATGCCGGCGACACCGACATTTCCGCCCATCTTGCGGAAATACTCGACCGCCTTGCACACGTTGTTGGCGACATAAAGCGATTGCAGGTCGTTCGAACCGACCACGATCACCTTCTGGCACATGTCGCGCGCGATCGGCAGGCCGAAGCCCCCGCAAACGACATCGCCGAGGAAGTCGAGCAGCACGTAATCGAAGCCCCACTCGTGGAAACCGAGCTTCTCCATCAGCTCGAACCCGTGGATGATCCCGCGTCCGCCACACCCACGGCCGACTTCGGGGCCGCCGAGTTCCATGGCGAATACGCCGTCGCGCTGGAAGCAGACGTCTTCGATCGTCACTTCCTCGCCCGCGAGCTTCTTCTTCGAGGACGTCTCGATGATCGTCGGGCAGTTCTTGCCGCCGAAAAGCAGGCTGGTTGTGTCGCTCTTGGGGTCGCAGCCGATAAGCAGCACGCGCTTGCCTTGCTGCGCCATCATGTAGCTGAGGTTCGACAGGGCGAAGCTCTTGCCGCTTCCACCCTTGCCGTAGATCGCAATGATCTGCGTTTCCTTCTTCACCTCGCCCGTATGGACGGGATCGGGTTCGATTGCGGCTTCTTCGCGCAGCGCCCGATCCATGTCTTTCGCGTCGGTATCGAGCATCGTCATGCGTATTCGCTCCAATCGAGAACCATCTTGAGGCAGTCCTGCGCCTGGAAGGCGGCCGGATAGGCGGCCTCGGCGCGTCCCGCAGGTTCCACATCCGAAATGAGATCGGACAGGTCGAGTTCGCCCGTTTCGATCATCGCGCGAGTCGAGGCGAGATCGTCGGGTTGCCATTCCGCCGCAACACGCAGGCGCGCTTCGCTCTGGAAAGCCGGCGGGAAGGCGAAGCTGATGCGGTTGGCGTAAAAGCCGGCAAGGACGATCTCGCCCTTCCGACCGAGCCTGCCCATCAGGATATCGATCACGTCGCTGCTTCCGCTGGCATCGATGATCGTGCGGTAGTCTTTGCGGTCATCGTCCTTGGGAGCGATGACCTCGTAGCCTTGCGCACCTGTGCGCCGGTGCGCCTTGTTGTCCCATACGACGGGAGGGGAGCCACCCGAAGCCACGGTCATCCGCGCCAGCAACCGACCGAGCACCCCGTGCCCGACGATGAGTTCGGGCAAATCGCCACCCTTAAGCGCATGCAGAGCGGTCGCGGCGAGCGCATAGAGAACGCCCTGCTCGCCCAGATCTTCGGAAACCGGAAGGGCCCTGGCGGAAGGAACGATCACACGTTGCGAGGTTCCGCCGAACAGGCCGCGCGCGTCCGAATAGCAATCGGCACCGGGCACGAAGACCCATTCGCCGACTCGTCCCTTGGCCTCATCACCGGCATCGACGACACGTCCGACCGACTCATATCCCGGTACAAGCGGATAGCCCATCCCCGGGAAGGCCGGCATCTCGCCAGACCAAAGCAGTTTTTCGGTACCGCTGCTGATCCCGCTCCAGCGAATTTCGACCAGAACGTCTGAAGGACCGAGCTCGCGCAATTCGAGTGCCTTCAGCGCCAAGCGCCTCGGGGCTTCGAGCGTGACAGCCATCGCCTTCATTATCGCTTGGTCCCCCCTTCTGCGGAGTCTTTCCAATAAGGAAATGAGCGCAATGTGTAAGCTAGGCCGAACACTTTGAACTGTCAAATGCTGATGACACTTGTGGTGTCAGGCAGTTGCGACAATCAGCGAAGTTACGACCGCCTGGTTTGTGCGGACGATGCGCGAATTCCGGAAACCGGCCTTCCTAAGCATCGCACGGATTTCCTCTGAAGAACGCGGCCTTCCGGAGCCCATGGCCCACAAATACAGGCCGAAATAGGCATCTCCCATGCCCTCGGCACCGGGCGTCCCCGCCATCGGCTCGGCGATCAGCAACTGCGATCCGGGCGCCATCGACCTGTGGATATTCTCCAGCAGCCGATATGCCGGTTCATCATCGTGATCATGCAATATCCTGACCAGAGTCACGATTTCGTATCCTTCGGGAAGCGAGTCGTTGAAGAAGTCGCCTCCATGAAATTCGGGCACCGTCGGAGTCGCACTCTCTTCGATTTTGGTACGCGCCAGCACCACGACCCCAGGCAAGTCGAACAGGCCCAGTTTCAGATGCGGATGCGCCTCCGCAACATGCTTTAAGAATGTGCCGCTGCCTCCGCCGACATCGAGCAGGGATCGAGACCGACCGAGAGGAATGGAAGCCAGGACCTCCTGAGCAACGGCCGATTGCGAGTCGGCCATAAGCTGCGAATATTCGGCAGCGATCGCCCGCGCATCCGGTTCGCCCTCCGCATCGGCAGCATATCTCCAGAATTTGGCCAACCGGGTGCCCGACCGATCCTCGCAGGACAAGAGAGCCAGCGGATCCGTCAAATCCGCGTAAAGCAGGCGGTGATGGCGGATCATGGCGATGGCGCCGCTGTTCGCCTGCAATGCCGCGCCATGTCGGCCCAGAACGAACCATCCGGGCTCGGCCTCTTCGACGAGGTCGATGGCGACGGCGGCCCGCAGCAAGCGGATGGTCGCAGTTTCGGACAAGTGAATTTCGGCGGCGAGCTGTTCCGAGCAAGTGGCCCCGAGTGCCAACCTTTCGAGCGCACCCGATTCGACCATGGCGAGCAGCGTCTGCGTGTAAGTGAAGCCGGCGACGAGATCGAAGAGCGCAGCTGCGCGGCGGCGGGCGACCGGTCTCAGCAAGGGATTTCGCGCAGCAAGCTGCTGAAACCTTCCGCTGCCGAGAATGCGATTCCGCCATTGCAGGAATCGCATGCGCAGGCTGTCTGGCGGCTGCCGCCTCAAGCTATCATCTTGCTCCATTTGTCCAATTAGGTGGACAGATGATATGTAAAGGTCAATCACTTCCGCCGGAGGCATGGACTGTTGGACGAACGAGTCGTCGTCATTGGAGCTGGAATCGGCGGCCTGGTGAGCGCTGCACTCCTCGCTGCGTCCGGTCGCGATGTGACCGTCGTCGAAAAGGAACCGTCGGTCGGCGGCAAGGCGCGCCGTATCGAAGTCGATGGCGCCCAGATCGATGCCGGCCCCACGGTCTTCACCCTGCGGGAAGTCTTCGAGGATGTCTTCCGCCGCTGCGGAAGCGAACTGGACGAACATCTCACCACGCGCCCTTCGCAAGTGGTGGCCCGTCATGCGTGGAGCGAGACGGAACGGCTCGATCTCTATCAGGATCCGCAGCGTAGCGAGGATGCGATCGGTGAATTCGCCGGGGCCGATGCGGCCAAAGGCTATCGAAACTTCAGGGCCGAGGCTCGGCGCATCTACAATATCCTCGACGGCAGCCTGATGCGGCGGTCGAAAGTCCACTGGCCGCTACCTTTGATGTGGCGCATCGGTCTGTGGAGGTTTGGGGACCTTGCCGCGATTCGCCCCTATGAAAGTCTCTGGAAAGTCCTGGGCGAGCATTTCGCGGACCAGCGGCTGCGGCAATTGTTCGCGCGCTATTCCACATATTGCGGCTCCTCTCCCTTCGATGCACCGGCGACGCTGATGTTGATCGCCCATGTCGAGGCCCAGGGCGTCTGGCTGATAGACGGAGGGATGAGCGCATTGGCCGAAGCCCTGAAAGCGCTGGGCGAGCGTAACGGAGCCCGCTTCAAGCTGGGCGAAACCGTGGAAGGCATCGAATCCGATGGATCCGGAGTAACAGCCGTAATTCTGGCAAACGGCGAACGCATCGCGGCCGACGCTGTCGTCTGCAACGCCGATCCGGCCGCACTCGGTTCCGGCCTTCTGGGAGACACTGCCAGTCGCGCAGTCGGACGAACACCCCCGAAAAGGCGCTCGCTTTCCGCCTTCGTATGGCTGGCCCATGCCCAGACCTCCGGATTCCCCTTGTCCCGGCACAACGTCTTTTTCTCCCCCGACTACGCACGCGAATTCCGCGCGCTCAAAGCAGGTCGGATGATCGCGGATCCGTCGGTCTACATCTGCGCACAGGACCGCGATGCTGCGGAGGAAGATCGCCGCGATGACCGCGAACGCCTGCAGATAATCGTCAATGCCGCCCCCACCGGCGATACCCGAGAATACGACCAAGAGGAGCTTCACCAATGCACTCGAGCGATGACACGCAGTCTCAGTCGATGCGGCCTTCAGCTGGAGGCGGACATGCCGCATTCGCTGGTGACGCCGCAGGACTTCGAGGCCCTGTTCCCCTCGACGGGTGGAGCCCTCTATGGACGGGACTCGCACGGATGGGCGGCGTCCTTCCTGCGCCAGGGCGCGCGGACGCGGATCCCTGGTCTCTATTGCGCCGGGGGGAGCACCCATCCGGGCGCGGGGGTCCCGATGGCCGCCTTGTCCGGGCAGCTGGCGGCGCGCACGCTGATGGCCGACCGCGCTTCGACGCGCCGGTTCCTCCCGGCGGCTACGGGTGGTGGTATGTCGATGCGATCAGCGACGACGGACGCCACGGCCTGACGATCATCGCCTTCATCGGCAGCGTCTTTTCTCCCTACTACAAGGCCAGCGGACGCGGCGATCCGCTCGACCATGCCTCGCTCAACGTCGCGCTATACGGTCCGCGTGGACGCTGGACGATGACCGAGCGTTCGCGAAACGCGGTGACCCAGGAGCGCGACAGCCTCTCGATCGGCCCAAGTTCAGTGCGCTGGGCCGGCGACGCGCTGGAGATCGACATCGAAGAGCGCGACAAGCGTGTCGGCATCCCGTGGCGGCGGAGGGTTCGCGGCAAGGTTCGGCTTCATCCCGAAGCGATCAATCCCGTGAGCTACGCACTCGATCCCGCGGCGCGGCATATCTGGCACTGTCTTGCCCCGCGTGCGCGCATCGAAGTCGAGATGGATCAGCCGGGCCTTTCATGGAAAGGCCGCGCCTATCTCGATTCGAACCGTGGCAGCGAGTCGCTCGAAGAGGGTTTCGACGTTTGGCACTGGTCACGCGCGCATCTGAAAGAAGGCGCGGTCGTCTGTTACGAAGGCCGACGCCGCGACGGGTCCCATTTCGCCAGCGCGATCCGTTTCGATCGCATGGGCCTGCCGCAAAACGCTCCCTTGCCTCTCGCCGCGCCGCTACCGAACACGCTCTGGCAGATGCAACGCAAGACCCGCGCCGACCGCGGTCATGCCAGCGTGATCAAGACCTGGGAGGATGCGCCCTTCTATGCGCGCTCGACGCTTGCCTCGCAGGTCTATGGCGAACAGGTGGTGGCAGTGCAGGAAAGCTTGGACATGCGCAGGTTCACCTCACCGATCGTCCAGTTCATGCTCCCCTACCGCATGCCCCGGACCACCCGCTGAGTCCGCATCGCGTTTTGCCTGCTTGTCGCGTTCGATCTCGCGGCTGACCGACCAGTATTGCCAGCTGCCGAAACCGAATGCGACGAGTGCGGTGAACAGGATTTCGATCCAGCCGAAATTCTCGCTCAGGGCTTCCATGGGTGATCCCTTTCAGTTGTCAGCAGCAAATTCCCCGATCAGGGCTGCAGCTTGCTCCGGCTGCTCTTCGTGCGCAAGATGGCCGAGATGGGGCAACACTTCCAGCCGGGCACCGGGCAAGCGATCCGCAGCCTTCCGGACCGAAGCGAGCGGTATCGCCACATCGCCTTCGGAGTGGACCAGCAAGACCGGGCTGTCGACTTGTGGCAGTTGCCGGTCGAGGCTCTCGAGATCCCAGTTCGCCATCATCGCCAGCGCACCCTTGCAGTGGGCGCTGTTCCCGAGCAGCGTTTCGTAGCAGCGAAGGCCGGCGGCATCGATCCGTGAATTGGTCGAGCGTGAGAGGAAGCGTTCGGTCTCTCCGCCGAAGCGGGCAAGGCCCGAAAACAGCCGCGGGACGATCGGATTCACGAACAGGAGCTTGGCCATCAGCGGGAAAACCTGCGCGCCCAGGCCGGGAAAGGGAGCGAGTGCGGGATTGAATCCCGCGACGCGGATGGAAGCCCCGCGTTCGCGCAGCATCTGCAGAGCGATGGCAGCGCCTGCGGAATGCCCGACGATCATGGCCGGGGTTTCGTCCATCGCATCCAGCATGGTCCAAAGGGCCTGCGCCATGGCAGGCAAAGTCATGTGAGCGCCCATGGCGCGCGTAAAGCCATGGCCAGGGAGGTCCGGGGCGACGATGCAGAAATTCTCGGCCAGCAAGGGCATGACATCACGCCACGAATGGCACGATGCCCCGGTTCCGTGCAGGAGGAGGATAGTCGGCCCCATACCCATCCGCTGGACATGCCATCGGATACCGCCACTTTCGACGAACAGGCTGGCATCGCGATGCGGCCAGTTGCGCCCTTCGCGATTCCAGTCCAGCGACCGGCTCATGCAGCGCGTTGCGTTACGGCCGCAGTGACGGCGGCATGCAATTTTCGGGCATCCGCCATGGGCAGTGCAAGAAAGCGCGCCTGCATAGACTGTGCGAGACGTGACGCGTCTGGACCGGTACGCGCAGAGATATCGATAACCAGCGCCTCTATGCCGGCTGTCGCAATCGCCTTGGCGGCCTTTTCGGCATCCTCAGTCGCTCGGGCCCGGCCGGCACTGCCATCGGCAGCGATATTGCCCCGGCCATCGGTCAGGATAACGAGCTGCGGCGTCCGCCCGCGCATTTCCGCCGCTTGGGCGGTTTCCCGAGCCGCCTGAAGGCCTAGAGCAAGAGGCGTTCCTCCGCCTCCCGGCAATTCGGCCAGAGTACGCCTTGCGCGGGTCAACGAGCGCGTCGGCGGAAGGATCAGTTCCGCCGTAGTCCCGCGGAAGGCCACCAGTGCGACCTCGCTCCGCGTGGAATAGGCCTGGGCCAACATCAACTCAACGGCCCCCTTGGCCTCTGCCAGCCGCGAAGCCGCCGCCGATCCCGAGGCATCGACGCAAAATATGGTGACCTTTGCCGCCCGCTCTTCGAACCGGCGAATGCGCAAATCCTCCTTGCGCAGCTGCAGGAGGCCGTCATTTTCTGCGTTTCGGCGGCGCAATGCCTGGCGCGGTACTGCGGCACGCATCGTATCGATCAGGGCTAGCCTTGCACCGCCGCGCGGTGTCCCGGGCCGCGCGCTCAGCGGCTTGCCTCGCAAGGCCGATTTTCGCTTCCGTCCGCCTCCGCTCCCCTGCGCATTGCGTTTCGCCCTGCCTGACGAAAGCTGTGCGAGCAGGTCGGGCGGGATCGCGGCGGCAGCGGCTTCGAGCACGACATCGTCAAGCGGACGATCGCCCGGATCGGAATTGTCATCACCACTGCCCTCGGATGGCGTATCTTCGGGCTGCGGCGAATCCGGCTCCTGCTCTATCGGTGGAAGTTGCGTGGCGCGCGGCGCGAGGACCAACCGCGCTGCCGCCTCGAGGTCCGCGGCAATCGCCTTGGTCCGGTCATGAAGCATGGCATGGAGACGTGCCGTTTCCGCCGCGAAAAGCAGCGGGCGGGCGGACGCAATGCCCAGTGCGGCAGCGGTGGTCGCGATCCCTGCAAGCTGGACTTCTTCCAATGGCTCGAGCCGATCGCGATCCACCGAAGGTCCTGCACTAACTTCCGCCATCTCGAGGCCTTCGACCCGCGTAAGGTCGCAATGAAATGCGACCCGCTCAAGCAAGCATCGGGGCGCGGAATCCTCGGGTTCGATCCCGTCGTCGAGCAGCACCAGGCCGATTCCGTCCTTATCGGAACCGCTGTCCATGAAATGCGCCACCTTCCCGGCCGTCGCATCTGACAACCGTTCGGCAAGCGGTACGACAAGAACCTCCCCGGCAGCTTCACGCAGCAATCCTTTTTGGTGGATCGTGCGACCGCTTGAAAGGCTGGCCGCAATGTCGATCCCGCCGAGCAAGCGCTCGTCGTCGATATGCGCCGGCATGCGACGTAGCGAGATGCCAGAACGATGAAGGTGGTCGATCACAAGTTCGCGCGCCGGGCCGCCTCCACGCAGGCAGAGACCACCGAGTTTCGCCGGAGCCGCCAGAAACAGTCGCAGGGCAAGCAGCGCATCGTCGAGCGGACGAAACGGCGCCGCATGCCCGCTCATCCGAACAATTCGTCCACTGCACGCTCGATCCGCGTGGTCGAGCCGGTTTCGTCGAGCACATCGCGCCGCAGGCGATGGCGCAGTGCAGAGGGCGCGATGGCAATCACATGTTCGCGCCGGACCGCCCTGGCCCCGTTGAGCGCGGCAAGCGCCTTCGCCCCGCGCATCAATGTCAGTTCACCGCGCAGCCCATCGGCACCGACCGCCACGCACAGCTCCGCACAATCGGCCAGCACATCGTCCGGTACCGTCATCGTTTCGAGTTTTTTCTTGCCGCGTGCGATCTTGCGCAGGATTTTCTGGTCTTCGGCGGCCCATTCTTCAGCGAAAGTACCGGGATCGCGTTCCTGTGCGGCGCAGCGTCGCATGATCTCGACGCGATCTTCGATTTCGACAGGAGTGCGCACTTCGACCGAGAGCCCGAACCGGTCGAGCAATTGCGGACGGAGCTCGCCCTCTTCCGGATTGCCGCTTCCGATCAGGACGAATTTTGCGGGATGCCGAACCGAGAGACCTTCGCGTTCGACCACATTCTCACCCGAGGCGGCAACATCGAGCAACAGGTCGACAAGATAGTCTTCAAGCAGGTTTATTTCATCGATGTAGAGGAAGCCGCGATGCGCCTTCGCCAGCAGTCCCGGCTCGAACGCCTTCTCGCCATTGCGCAAGGCCCGCTCGAGATCGAGCGCGCCGATCACCCGGTCCTCTGTCGCTCCGAGCGGCATATCGACGAACGGGACCGACCGCTTGCGCAACGGTCCGGTTCCGCACACGTCCGGATAACGCACCGCATCGTCTTTGGAGCAACCGTAGGGGCAGCCCTTGATCGCGGATATCGGCGGCAGCAACGAAGCGAGCGCACGCGCTGCGGTGGATTTGCCCGTCCCGCGATCACCGAAAACCATGACACCGCCGATCGCAGGATCGACCGCACTGACGAGTAGCGCCTGCTTCATCTCGTCCTGAGCGACGATTGCGGAAAAGGGAAAGCGCGCCATACAGAATTGCTTTCTGGCGCAGCTATTCGGCGGCGGCAAGACCTTTGGCTAGCGATTTTCGGGCATTGCGGCACGACATCGCATGATACGCCTATGCAGAGCGGGCGCGTGCCCTTAGGCTAAGACGAATGGAATTTCCGATCATCTTCGCGGTTGCCTGGGCGATTGTCCTCGGCTTGGGCGGTGGCCTGCTCACTAAGATCGACAGGTGGTATCACGAACTCGAGAAGCCTTCCTGGCAGCCACCCGACTGGCTTTTCGGTCCGGCCTGGACGATCATCCTGGGCCTCGCTGCTTGGGCCTTCGTCAAGAGCTGGGACTCTGCCGCAAGCGGTGGAGAACAGGCACTCCTGATTGGCCTCTACCTTACCAACGGCATCTTTCATTTCCTCTGGTCACCACTGTTTTTCAGGATGCGGCGTCCGGACTGGGCGCTGATCGAGGTGCCGTTCCTGTGGATTTCGGTGCTGGCGTTGTGCGTAGTCCTCAGAGACTGGTCGATTACGGCGAGTTGGCTGATCGTCCCGTATCTCGCCTGGGTGAGTTTCGCAGCCATACTGAACGCGTCAATCGTTCGGCTGAATCGACCATTTACCCGAACCGCAACCTGATCCTTCAGGAGGAGCGCGGTTCCGAATTCCTCAACGGAACGGGCTGAACGCGTGACTTTCGGCCTATTCCCGGTGCGCTTCCGCGTAGTGACGCTGAAGCCAGTCGGCCCCGTAATCGTTCGACGGGTCGCGCATGATCGAATGCACGTGATTGAATGCCCCGCCCGCAGAGGGTTCGCGAACGTAGTCGATCAGCACCGAAGGCCCCTGCACGCGGAACATGTAGCGACCTCTCGGTGCGTCGGTCGCACCCCACCATGCGAACCTTAGCGTGTCGGGGCCGTCCGCTGCGATTGCCGCCCGCTGTCGCCTTGCCGCTTCTGCCGACGCGTCCTGTAGATATTCGTCGATCAGGCCATCCAGCAGGTGACGCTGCATGTCGTTGAGTTCGGAGGCTTTGATACCGAAGGATCGCTCGTGGCTTGTCTGGTTGCCCGGGCCGGAGAAGAGATCGCCATCCACTTCCGCCGACACTACAGCTTTGGCAAGTTGGGTTTCATCCAATGTCCGGAGCAAGGCCAGCGCCTTGTCGGCTTCGTGCTGCAAAATCTGCCAGCCGGCATAGCGTCCTTCCTGGACGACCTGCGGATTGGCACCGAGAAACATCGGCGTGAATGCAATCCTGCCACCGGAAATCGTGAAGTTCGCGGCAAAATGGTGCCCGGTCACTAGCCAGCCCCAGTCCTCGTCCTCCGGCTTCCCGAAGACCGTAACGAAGAACTTCTCGGCATCGTAATTGTCGGCGAAAGCGAGGCCCTGAGCCTTGCGCGGATCGCCATCGGGCAAATCTGCCAGCATGGCATCGAACATCTCGCGCAGCACGTCCTCGTGCCACATGATCGTCGCCGATTTGAGATAGCCCTGGCTCGAGAGTGCCGAAACCATCATCGCATGCAGCGCGCGGCGTTGCTCGGACGTCATGTCCGCGACAACCAACCCAGGCCTGGGGGCCATGCTGACCGGCAGGTTCGACCAGCTCGTTCTGGTCGCGTTATCGTCCAGCGAACTCATCACCCCTTCCCGCTGTTGTTCGGTCAGCGAAGAGAGAAAGGCCGAGGTCGCCTCTTGCATCGCCTCGACACGTGCCACCTCCAGCTGGTGTCCGACTGAGTCGTGGGCCCGTGCAACTGTAAGCGGAATTGCCAAGGCGGCAGCGGCAATTGCAACAATTGTAGATCTTGCGAACGGATTCATCACATTTCTCCCCGCGGACCCGGAAGAAGCCTATGGCAATCAGGCGGCAACTACAAATGAGCAACGGTTATGGGAGCGGAGGACAGACAGGAATGGTCGGTCTCAATCCAACAAGAAGCCAATGGGGCATTCCACATGCGTCAGCCTTGCACTCAAAAAGCGAGCTCGACCACGGGTATTTCGCTCCGCCTGATTGCCGACCATTTCCAAACCTGCCTTGCGGCGATTACTGTAAGCGTATTTTCCTGCAGGATTTAGCTTTTGCTAATCGATCCAGTTCTCTACGCGAGAATGAATGGCTCTCTTCAAACGATCGGTTGGCTTGCTGTGTGCGGCATTTCTTGCCGCATGCTCGACCGAGGGTGGAGAGCGGGACGAAGAAGCCGTCCCGGTGGTTGCGGAAGACGTACGCTTTGTTCCCGAGCAGGTTGAAGTCGAAGCGATCGGGACGGCACGGGCTGTAACCTCTGCGGAAATCTATCCTGAAAGCGCTGGCCGGGTGACCCGCGTCTTGTTCTCTGCAGGTGATTATGTCCGGACAGGCCAGCCGCTGATCGAACTCGATGCAAGGCAGGAAAGTCTGGCCGTTGAAGCCGCGCGGGTGCAGGTGCTAGAAGCCGAACAGCTTCTGGGGCGATATCGTCGCATCGAGGACACCGGCGCCATTTCCGAAAGTCAGATCGAAGCGGGCGAAACGGCTTTGGCAGCGGCCAGGGTAGCCTTGCGGCAGGCTCAGACGGAACTGGCCGACAGAGTCATTCGGGCGCCCTTTTCCGGTCACATCGGGCTGACGGAAATCGATCCGGGAGATCGGGTCAGCGATACCACCGCCATTGCGCAGATCGATCAGCGTAGTCGCCTCTACATCGACTTCCCGGCGCCCGAGGAGGTATTTGCAACCCTACGCGAAGGGCAGGTCGTTCAAGTGGCTGGCTTTTCCGACCCGGACAATTCGATCGATGCGCGGATTGTTTCGACCGACTCCAGGGTTTCCAGGGACAGTCGTAATTTCATCGCTCGCGCCGCCATAGCGAACTCCGGCGATCGGTTTCGACCCGGCATGAGTTTCCGGGTGACTTTCACGCGCGACGATTCCAGCCGGGCTGCCGTTGCAGAGGAGGCGATCGTATGGGGCGGAGAAGGTTCTCATCTCTTCGTCGTCCGCGAAGGCAAGGCAATACGATTGCCCGTGACGATCACCTCGCGTCGCCAAGGCTTGGCGCTCGTAGACGGCGCGCTCACGGAACGAGACCGGGTTGTCGTCGAGGGCGTCCAGAAGATCCGCGATGGGCAGTCGATCCGGCTCGTTCAGCCGGTTCAGCCGCCCAAGGCAGATGTGCAATTGCGTCCGGACGAGGGCGCACGCGCCGATGAAGATGGTTGATAAATCGGACCTTCCGATGCTGGCGGTCAAGCGGCCGTTACTGGTCGGGGTACTCAATCTCCTGATCGTTATTGCCGGGCTTGCGGCATTTGCCGGCATCGAAGTTCGCGAATTGCCGAATGTCGACCGTCCGATCGTGTCGATCTCGGCATCCCTGCCGGGAGCGGCACCTGAAACGATGGACAGCGAGGTGACGAGCGTTCTCGAAGACGCCGTTGCCCGTGTGACAGGTGTCAGGCAGATCAACTCGTCCAGCGAAGAAAACAACACCCGTATCCGGGCAGAGTTCGACCCTGGGGTCGATCTCGACACAGCGGCCTCGGACGTCCGTGAGGCGGTCAGTCGCGTCACCCGTGACCTTCCCGACCGGGTCGAGCAGGTGAACATCGTCAAGGCCGATGCCGATGCCCAGCCGATCATGATTTTGGCCGTGTCGAGCGATCGGTTCGGCCAGACCGATCTGACGCGGCTGGTGGAAAACGATGTGATTCCGGAGCTTCTCACGGCACAAGGTGTGGCCAGCATCGATCAGTTCGGAACGCGTCCCGTGCAGATGCGGGTCTCCGTCGATCCGGCGCGGCTCAACCGGTTCGGTCTGACCATGAGCGATGTGGGCTCCGCGCTCGAACGCGCGCCTTACGACGTACCTGTGGGATCATTCCGTTCCGATGCGCAGCAGCTCGTCGTACGCGCCGATGCGAGCGCTACCGACCCCGACCTTGTCAGGGACGTAATCGTTGAGGGGACGACCCGGGTAGGCGATGTAGCCGAAGTGACGCTAGCCCCGGCCGATGCTACGAATTTCGTTCGGCTGGATGGTCGCCCGATCGTTGGGCTAGGAGTCGTGCGACAGGCGAATTCGAACACGATAGAGATTTCGAACTCGATCCGCGCCTCGGTCGAGCGGGTCAATGCGCGATACGACGGTATAGCGATTTCCGTCGTCTCGGACGACGCGGACTTTATCGAGATCTCGGTCCGAGAGGTGCTGATCACACTCGGCTTGACGATAATCGTGGTCGTAGGGACCATGCTGTTGTTCTTCCGAGCATGGCGGCCGACGATCATACCCAGCACCACGATCCCGGTGGCATTGATCGGGGTACTTGCGGGAATCTGGCTGATGGGATTCTCGATCAACCTGCTCACCCTGCTCGCGGTGGTCCTTGCGACGGGATTGATCGTGGATGACGCAATCGTCGTACTCGAGAATACCCAACGATTGCAGAACAAGGGTCTCGGTCGGCGTGCGGCTGCGGTCGTCGGGACGCGGCAGGTATTCTTTGCCGTGGTCGCTACAACCGCCGTCCTGGTTTCGGTCTTCCTGCCGATCAGCTTCCTTCCTTCGCAAGCGGGCCGCCTGTTTCGCGAATTCGGCTTCGTGCTCTCGGTCGCAGTTCTGATCTCTTCCTTCGTCGCCTTGTCGCTGGTACCTGCGTTGGCGTCCAGGTTCGACCTCAGGAACGGAGATGACGGCTCCGACAGATTATCTGGCCTAGGTGGCAAGCTGCGCGAACGCTACAAAACGGCATTGGGTTGGTGTCTCGACCGGGGGAAGGCCGTAACCGGAAGCGCGGTCGCGGTTGCAGCTCTGTCCGGCCTGCTGGTTACACAGCTAGACAGCGAATTGGTGCCCGACGAGGATCGCGGCGTTATCGAAGTGGACGCCACCGGCCCGGATGGCGTGGGTCTCGATTTCATGGATCGCGAGCTCGACGAGATAGAGGTCGTCCTCCAGCCATATCTCGACAGCGGGGAGGTCCAGAGCACATTCTCAATCGTCGGTCGTTACGATCCCAACCGGGTTCGCGTGACGGCCCAACTCGCAGACTGGAGCGATCGCGATCGCAGCCAGGCCGAGATCGTCGAGGAATTGAACCAACCCCTCCGGGAGATTCCCGGTTCACGGACCAATGCACGCGGGCGCGGCACATTGAGCTTCGGGGGCGGCGGAGGCGGCAACATAGAGGTCGCGCTGACCGGTGGGGAATACGACAATATCTATCGGTCGGCGCTGGCGTTGAGCGAAGCTATCGATACCGGTTCGGATATTCTCGCCAATCCCGATATCTCCTACCAGCCGACCCAGCCGCAACTGTCGGTGCAGATCGATCGCCAGCGGGCATCGGACCTCGGCGTGGAATTGGACGATGTCGCACAGACCCTTCGCGCGATGGTCGGCGGTGACGACATCGTCGATCTCAATGTCGGCGACCAGGCTGTGCCGATATTCCTCACATCCGAGGCCGTTGCGGTGACGGACCCCTCGGATCTGCGCAACCTTTATGTTCGCACCCAAAACGGCGGCCTAGTGCCCCTGTCCAGCATTACCCGGATCATCGAACAGGGTGTAGCGGCCGAGCTAGACCGCACCGAACAGCGCCGAGCGATCGAAGTGTCGGCGAACATAGCCGAAGGGGTGCCGCTCCAGGACGCGGTCGACGAAATCGAGCGCCTGGCGGAAGAAACCGTAGCGGAAGATATCGACATGCTGCTTCAGGGAGAAGCGGAAAGCCTCGAAGAGACTTCGAACGACGTGCTGATAACGTACCTTTTCGCTCTCGTGATCGTATTCCTGGTTTTGGTTGCGCAATTCGAAAGCCTGACCAGCGCACTCGTGGTGCTTTTCACCGTCCCGTTCGCGCTGGCCGCAGCGATAATTTCGCTTCTTCTGTCGGGCGTTTCGCTCAACATCTATTCGCAGATCGGCCTTGTCATGCTGATCGGGCTGATGGCCAAGAATGGTATCCTGATCGTCGAATTTGCCGACCAGCTCCGCCATCAGGGACGCAGCGTTCGCGAGGCGGTGGAAGAAGCGGCCGCCATCCGGCTTCGCCCGATCGGTATGACGCTGATCTCGACAGTTGTTGGCGCGGTGCCCCTCATCCTTGCATCGGGCGCCGGAGCGGAAGCGCGTCAATCGATCGGGTGGGTCATTTTCGGCGGCCTCGGTATCGCCGGTTTCTTCACATTGTTTCTGACACCGGTCATCTATCTTGGCGTTGCCCGTTTCGGGAAGCCGCGCAGCATAGACCTGGCCAAACTGCAGGAAGAAATCGAGCACGTCGATGAAGACATGACGATGGCGCCTGCATGATGATCAGGACAGTTGCCCTCCCGGCGATCACCTTGTCGCTCGCCGGCTGCGCGACCGGCGCGGTCGAGATCCCGGATGCCGCCATGCCTGCGCCTGACAGTTACGCGGCAGACCTGCCACCGACGGGACTGGGTGAAGTCTGGTGGCGCGCCTTCGACGATCCCGTACTCGACGATCTGGTTGACAGGGGCCTTGCTTCCAATCTCGAAATCGCTGCCGCCGACGATCGGTTGCGCGCGGCAGAGGCATTGCTGCGAGCCGAACGGGGAGACCGCCTCCCGACGATCGATGGAGCGGCCGATATCGGCCTAGAAGTGGATGATGAAGGGACGCGTTCCATTGCGGGTGCTGGCCTGATCGGCGGCTTCGACCTTGGTGTTTCCGGCAGGCTTGGGGCCGAAATCCGCCGCGCCACCGCGCTGTATGCCGAGGCCGAATACCTGCGGTCCGACCGGCAGCGGCTCGTCGCGTCTGCGATCGCCTCCCAATATGTCGAATATCGCAGGACGGGCGCACAGCTGGAATTGCTCCGGGAATCGACCGATATCCAGCGACAAACCTTGCGTATCGTAACCCTGCGCTTCGAAGCGGGGCTTTCCGCGAATCTCGATGTACGCCGAGCCGCAGCAGATCTCGCCCAGACGGAGGCCCGCCTGGGCCTTATCGAAATAGCGAGGGCCGATGCAAAGCATGCGCTGGCGGTCCTGCTCGGGGAAACGCCGGGCACCTTGGACATTCCCGCGGTGGCAAAAGGGAATGTAGTCATTCCAGTATATTCCGCCGGGCCGCCTATCGGGTCGCCGGCCAATCTGCTGCGGCGGCGCGGCGATGTTCTGGCCGCGGAAGCGCGACTTGCCGCCGCGGCGGCGCAAGTCGGCGTGGAACAGTCCGACCTGCGGCCTTCGCTCGTGGTGCCCGGTTCAGTCCTCATTGGAGATGGTTCGCTCGACGGTCTCTTCACGAATGTGCTTGCAACGCTCGGTGCCGCGCTCGACCTACCCTTGTTCGATGGAGGAAGGAGGCGTGCCGAAGTCGAAGCGGCGAGCGCCGAATTGAATGCAAGCCTTGCGGAATACCGACAGGCCTTCCTCTTGGCGCTGGGCGAGGCGGAAAATGCCCTCGTCGCAATCCAGGCTTACCAACAGCGGGCGGATGCGCTCTCGAAGGCCATAGATGAAAGCGAAACCGCGCTGGAACAGTCCAACGCGCTGTATCGCGAAGGGCTCGCCTCGCTATTCGACGTGCTCGATGCCCAGCGCCAGCTGATCGCCAGTCGCCAATCCCTGCTCGACAACCGGGCCGATCTGGCCAATGCATTTATCGCCCTGCATTCTGCGGCTGCCAGCCCTCTCGGCGGATAGCATGACCGGCCTAGGTCAAGGTAAGCGAAACCCCAACACGCGGACGCTCCACTCTGGTGGAACCTAACACTCGGGAAAGAGCTGCAATTCGCTTGCCGTACTCGGAATCCGCCCTGACGTGTCGGGGTTTCGGCGTGCCAAGAGTTCCACCTTGCCCGAGTGCCGTTCACCGCTTGCCCAAGTCGCATTGATGCGCCGGTCGCGATTGTAAATGTCATGGAGTTCTAAAACCCCGCCTTTACCGTCACTCACTACCGTGAAATATGTTACGTAGAGCGGTATTGGACGTGCAATGGCGATTTGGGTCGTCTTGCCGGCAGCAAGGATTGCATCCACTTCGTCCCGCGTCTTGACCCCCTCGAGCAAAGTGGCCGCATAGCTCACCGCTTCGCCCGTGCGGATACAACCGTGGCTGAATGCCCGGACATCCTCCTCGAACAGCGCCCTGTTCGGTGTGTCATGCATGAAGACGGAATAGGGATTGGGCATCACCAGCTTCATCCGACCTAGGGCATTGTTGGGTCCGGGTTTCTGGCGATAGCGACCATTCGACCACACGTAACCGCGGGCTCTCGCAAGCGCCGGATTCCGCCTGACCAGCGCGCCGACGCTTTCCCTGACGATGCTTGCCGGAATTTCCCACCACGGATTGAGCACGACACCGGTTATGCGCGTGTCGAATACCGGGGTCGGCGTCGAAGCCTTCCCCACGATCACGCGCCACGTTCCCGCCGCTTTACCTTGGCGCCACAAGTAAGCTTCGAAACGGGCAGCGTTTACCAGCACATAGTCGTAACCAAGCGATCTCGGCATCCACCGCCAACGTTCCATATTGCGAGCGATGGCAATGCGCCGCTGGGGATCGGATTCCGAATTGAAGGCTGTACGCAATGCCGAGTATTCGGGGTGCACCGGACGCTGCAGGGCGAAGAACGTATCCAGCGTTCCAGCGCTCAAAGCCTTCTCGAGCATGGGTCCAAGGGCCGCCGTGTCGTCCGTGTCGCGGATATTCCAGCCGGTGCGTTCGCTTTCCCTGGCAGCGCCTTTAAGGTGCATTCCGGCCAGATCGAGCGCCAATTCGCGCGCTTCGGAGGAAATATCCTGCTCGTCACCGCCTGCAACGGCACTGTCGAGACCAGCCGTCGAGAGCGAAGGAAGCGCGTCTTGCGAAGCGGCGGCAACCCACTGCCTAAGCTTGGCCAAGTCTTCCTTGGACCATGCATTCACCGGCGTTGCGGATGCAGAACCCGAGCAGGCGAGCACGCTCGCGGCGACTGCAATCGCCGTGTTCCGGAGACTGGGCAACCATCCGCTCAATCCTATCTCCTGCCTGGTCGTCCCTGCATCTTATCCATCAAGATAGGATCGCACCATGACAATCAGCAGGTGCCATTTCATCGGAGCCAGGGTCTCTGGCGGTGTCGGCTTTGCCTCACCCGCTAACCCCAGTATGGGGCCATTAGAACGATCTTGTCATCCGAGACGGTCTCGACGTTACTGACTAGAGGCAGAGTTCGGCCTCAGCCCGATTTCACCCACTGAATGCACGTTACCGGCGAAGGAGGGACTGACCCCTTTGCTGCGGACAGCATCCTCCTTCGACCAGCTTCGAGGCAGAATTACATCGTCAACGGCTGATATTCGACACGGGTGACGGTTAACTGCTGACCTTTGTCACTCGTAAGATCGACGCTCTCGCCGACCTCGATACGGGCCGGAGTTTCCCAGCACTCTTGCCCCTCTTCATTCATGGAACTCGTGAAGCACTGCATGCCGTCGACCATCTCGTAGGTGCCGTGGTCGAAATGTTCATCTCCAGCGTTTGCAATGTAATTCCCGTCCGCGTCGATGGACTCAAGTATTTCCTTTTCGTCCATCATGAATGTCCAACTCGTCTCGTAGAGTGACATGGTTTCTGCAGGAGCTTCCGTATCGACAGCCGCTACGTCTTCTTCGGCGGTTTCAGGGCTTCCGCAAGCGGCAAGAACGGCGATGCTGCAGATCGCTAGAAAATTCTTCATCATGATATTCCCCCTCCAAGGCGATTGAACCTACCACTGCGAGGCCCGGATATCCAGATTGCCTGTCCTGGGAGTGGTTAAGCCTTCTGCGGAACTCTTCGACCCTAGCCGATAAGGACGCAGCGACATTGGAACGAAAGAAATTTGCCAGACTCGATATCTGTCAACTAAGCTTAGGATTATGCGAAAGTTTTGGCTGATTGCGATCCCTGCCCTACTTTGGAGCTGCCAGCAAATTCCTTTGGAGTCCGATTCAGGCACGGCTTCTCAAGTGGGGGGATTCCAGAAGGACACACCGGAATGGAAAGGGCTAAAATTCGCGCGCAATCGGTGCTCCGATTGTCATAGCGTGGAGCATTCTAAGGATTCTCCTCACCCGTCTGCGCCCACCTTCGAAGCTATCGCAAACAAGCCCGGCGCCACCCAAGCCGATTTGAAGCAGTGGTTGAATACCGTCCACGCCTTTCCTCGCGACATGTATTTCGAGATCCCGGCCGAACATATCGACGATCTTGTCGCATATATGTTCACGCTGCGTCAT
>CAYOWF010000011.1:0-23345 GCA_964407585.1 uncultured Qipengyuania sp. | reverse complement strand
CGCACCACCGCATCCTGTTGATGAACTGTTTCGCGCAGGGCGCCGCGCTGATGGCGGGCAAGAAGGGCGCCGACCCTGCACGCAACTATCCCGGAGACAGACCCAGCGCGACCATCCTCGTGGACGATCTCGATGCCGCCACTCTGGGCGGCCTGATCGCCTTCCACGAACATCGAACATTCGCCAATGCCGTGCTGATGGGGATCAACCCCTTCGACCAGTTCGGCGTGGAACTTGGCAAACAGATGGCGAAAGCGATCGAGCAGGGCGGCGAGGACTTCGACGCAAGTACCGAACGCCTCATCGCGCTTAGCAAATTGTAGTTACCGGTGGGCGGACCTGTGGTAGGTTCGCGGCATGAGAGAATGGTTCGCACGCCGCTATCTCGACCTCCTAGGGTCGATCTACATCTATAACGAACATCGCGGCTATACCGCGCTGGATCGGGTGCTCGAAGCGGTCAAAGCGAAGCATCCGGAAGCGACCGAGCTCATAGCGGCGGTCGAAAAACACCGCGCCGACGAACGCAAGCATTACACGATGTTCAAGCGCTGGTTCCAGCTGCGCGGGCAGATGCCGATCGCGCTCGACCGGACGTTCGGCCATATCGACCGTTTCATCGAAATCACCTTCGGCACATCGATCGACAGCCTCGATACCGATGCCATCATTGCCAGCGACGATCTCTTCGAACGGCTTTGCCGCGTCATCTCGCTGACCGAGAAGCGTGGGTTGAAGCAGGTCGAAATCCTGCTCGATCACCCCATCGTCAAGCAGGACCGGGCGCTACACAGGATATTCGAAGTCGTCCATGTCGACGAACCCGACCATTTCCAGCCCTATGACAAGTGGCTTGCGGAAAACCAGCGGCGCATGCCTAATAGGTGGGAGCGCTGGATCGACCGGATGATCCATTCCGAATTGCTCTTCATCAAGCTTCCGCTGCTGTTCCTCTGGTTCGGTGCCCCGCGGCGGACCGAATGGCGCGATGCGGGAGAAATCAATCCGAAGCCGGCGCCGCGAAGCGCGATGGCGGCTTGACCCCAAGCGGAAATTTCATCACTCGCCCGCGCCATGATCGACCGTTTCCTGACGCGCCGTGCCGGCGGCATGCTTTGGCGCAATACCGTGGTCAGTACGGGGGTCTTCCTCGTTGGTCTCGGTGTGCTCTGGGCGATGGTCGAACAGGCTGGCGTGGATCCTGTCCTTGCGACTGCCATCAGCTTCCTGATCGCCAACTCGATCCACTACGTCTTCGGTCGTACGTGGATTTTCGCCGGATCGGACAGGAAGGTCTCGACCGGATACGTCCTGTTCCTGGGTAATGCCGTGGTCGGCTTGATCGTGACGGTAGGTCTTTTCTGGGCGCTGACGCATTGGACGCCGATGAACTACCTCGTCGCGCGCGTCATCGTATCGGTCTTTGCGGGCCTTGCGGTTTTCGTTCTCAACGCTGCCTTCAATTTTCGGCAGGTTTGACGAGGCGGCGCATATTCAGTCTCCGGTCCGCGTCATGGCGCGCAACTCGTCGATATTTTCTTCGTTTAGCGCCAGGTGGATCCGATCGAGCCTGACATCCTCCGACCGTCCGGCGATCTCGATGCAATGCACTCCTGCCTCCTCGAAAGTCAGCGTAGCGCGGGGGCGTTTGCCGTAGAGATGGTGGAAATCGAGTCCGCCGTCCCAGCCCCATTCCTCCCACGGAGTGTTGGCGAAGAGCTTCATCCAGTGGCGACCATCCATCCTTAGCCACAGGTCGTTGCGTTCGTCTTCGCGGATTTCGGATTCTCCGGCGCGTGATCGCATCATCCGGATACGCAGGTGATATTCGCCTGGTTTTTCCACACGCAGGCAATACCGCAGACCGGTGTGTTCGGCTTCGGCCTCGTAGCGGTTCGGGCCGCGCCAGTGCATGTATTGCCCACCGGTCGCGCTCTTGCCTTCGGAGGGCACCCAATCGGCGACTGGCGCGGCATCTTCTGCCTCGATGACGAAAATATCGTCGACCGGTAGATATAGCGGGGCGTTTGGCGCGGCGACCGGCTGAGAGGCGGCGGCGGCAAGCAAATGTACCAGAGAAAGTGAAAGCATATCTGATCAATCGGGCGGACTATCGGCCGTTCCCCGAAAGCCGAAGCGATTGACTTTTTGCACTGCAGCATCCACATGCCCGCCATCGAAGCGCGCAAGCCAGCGTGAAGCGGCGATGCGGACACATCCATCGCCCCGGCCGCGCCTCGGTCCAGTTTTTCCAAGGACTTCCCTTTTCACGCGGGTCGTTTGACACCCGCGCCGCGCGACAAATCCGTCTGCGCGCCGCAAGCATATTGCGAGTATACATGACACAATTCACCGACCTCGGGCTGTCGCAGCCCGTGCTCCAGGCCCTCGACATGAAGGGCTATACCGAGCCGACGCCGATCCAGGCGCAGGCCATTCCGCGCGTGCTCGAAGGCCGCGACCTGCTCGGCATAGCCCAGACCGGCACGGGCAAGACCGCCGCCTTCATGCTGCCCAGCATCGATCGCCTGCGCGATGCCGACAAGCAGACACCGTTCAAGTCCTGTCGCATGCTGGTTCTCGCCCCGACGCGCGAATTGGCCGGCCAGATCGCCGAAAGCGCCAAGGACTATGGCGCGCTTGCGGGTCTCAAGGTGCATTCCATCGTCGGCGGTACGTCGGTCAACAAGGACCGCAACAAACTCCATCGCGGCACCGACATCCTCGTCGCGACGCCCGGTCGGCTGCTCGACCTGATCGACCAGAAAGCTTTTCGTCTCGATGGCGTAGAAGTGCTCGTGCTCGACGAAGCCGACCAGATGCTCGACCTCGGCTTCATCCACGCTCTGCGGCGGATTAGCCAGCTCGTGCCCGACGATCGCCAGACGCTTTTCTTCAGCGCGACCATGCCCAAGCAGATCCAGGAACTGGTCGGCCAGTATTGCCGCAATCCGGTGAAGGTGAGCGTTACGCCCGAAAGCACCACGGCAGAGCGGATCGACCAGTATCTCTTCATGGTCCAGCAGGACGAAAAGCAGACGCTGCTCGAGATGATCTTGTCCGAACGCCACGAAGTGCCGGGCGAATTCGAACGCGTGCTGATTTTTGCGCGCACCAAGCATGGGTGCGACCGCGTGGTGAAGAAGCTTGGCCAGCGCGGCATTCCGGCCAATGCCATCCATGGCAACAAGAGCCAGCCGCAGCGCCAGCGCGCCCTGGACGAATTCAAGCGCGCCAAGACGCCGATCCTGGTGGCAACCGACGTTGCTGCACGCGGGATCGACATTCCGGGTGTCAGCCACGTGATCAATTACGAATTGCCCAATGTGCCCGAACAGTATGTGCACCGTATCGGTCGCACGGCGCGTGCGGGCAAGGACGGTATCGCGATCGCCTTCTGTGCCGAGGACGAGCGCGATTACCTTAAGGATATCCGCAAGAAGACCGACGCGGAATTCGAGCGCCTGCCCTTGCCCGACAACTTCCGCGCAGTGGTGGAAGGCGTCGGCCCGACCAAGCGCGAACAGAAGCCGCGTCTCGCCAAGCCCAAGGTGCGCCCCACCGGCAATGCCGCGGCCAAGAAACCCAAGCCGAAGCAGAAACATCCCGCGCGCAAAGGCAAGCCCGAAGGCGCAGGGCAGGGCGGCCGCCCCGGCGGTCGTCCGGGCGGAAATCGCAATCGCAACCGTAACCGGAACCGTTCGCGGGGCGGAAGGTAAGACTGAACTTGCCAATCCGCGCACTGTTGGCGAGAGACACGCGCGAAGCTGACAGGAGCGCCGCATGGCAGACGACTACGACTACGATCTCTTCACCATCGGCGCCGGTTCGGGCGGCGTACGCGCCAGTCGCGTATCGGCCGCACATGGGGCGAAGGTTGCGATCGCGGAAGAACATCGGGTCGGCGGAACATGCGTCATTCGCGGCTGCGTGCCCAAGAAGATGCTCGTCTACGGTGCGCATTTTGCCGAAGATATCGAGGACTGCCAGAAATTCGGCTGGACCATCGAGAAGGCGAGTTTCGACTGGAAGGCGCTGCGCGACAACGTGCTTGCCGATGTCGACCGGCTCAACGGTCTCTACACCGAAACACTCGAGAACCACGAAGTCGAGATCTATCACGAGAAAGCAACGCTGACCGGTCCGCACGAGATTACGCTGGCGAGCGGCAAGGTCGTTACCGCGAAACATATCCTCATCGCCACCGGTGCCACACCGCGCATACCCGATTGTCCGGGCCACGAATTCGGCATCACCAGCAACGAGGCGTTTCATCTCGATGCGGTGCCGAAGCGCATCCTGATTGCCGGCGGGGGCTATATCGCCAATGAATTCGCCGGCATCTTCAACGAATTCGGCAGTCGTGTGACGATCATCAACCGCACCGACACGCTTCTGCGAAGCTACGACGAATCGGTACGCGATCGCCTGCTACAGATAAGCATGATGAAGGGCATCGATTTCCGCTTCCATGCCGAGTTCCGCGGGATCGAGAAGAACGACGACGGCAGCCTGCGCGTTTCGATGACCAATCATGACGATCTCGAAGTGGATTGCATTCTGTTCGCAACCGGCCGGGTGCCGCACACCAGGGACCTCGGCCTGCAGGAAGTCGGTGTCGAGCTCGGCGAGAACGGCGAGATCGTCGTCGACCGTTTCTCCAAGACCAATGTCGATCACATCTATGCGGTGGGCGACTGCACCGACCGCGTGCAACTGACCCCCGTCGCCATTCGCGAAGGCCAGGCTTTTGCCGACACCGTGTTCGGCGACGGCAATCCGGTCGCGGTCGATCACAGCTGCATCCCGAGTGCCGTTTTCAGCCATCCGCCGATCGCAGCGGTAGGCATGACCGAAGGCGAGGCGAGGAACAAGCTGGGCGACGTGAAGATCTACCTGTCCGACTTCCGCCCCATGAAGAACGTGCTCGCCGGTCGCAACGAACGCAGCCTGTTCAAGATGATTTGCGATGCGGGAAGCGGGAAGATCGTCGGCATCCACATGATCGCCCCCGATGCGCCCGAGATGATGCAGGCGGCGGCAATCGCTGTGAAGGCAGGGCTTACCAAGGCCGACTTCGATGCGACCACGGCGATCCATCCGACGATGGCCGAAGAACTCGTCCTGATGCGCTAGGCCAGCCGCGCAGGCGACAGGCGATCCGGCTTTACGCTTGCGGCAAGCAGTTCATCGGGCCAGTCGCTCCCCGCCACCAGGGCCTCTGCAGCCATTGCCATTGCGGGGGAGGTTTGCAGGCCGAACCCCCCTTGGCCGGCCAGCCAGAAAAAGCCGGGCGCGGAACCGTCGTAACCGGCCACCGGAAGCCGGTCCGGTGCAAAGCTGCGTAGGCCAGCCCACTTGCTGGCGATGCGGCGGACTTCGAGCGTTGTCGCCTGTTCCACGCGCCAGGCCGCCAGGGCGACGTCTTCTTCTTCGGGTTGCACATCGCAAGGCTCGCTCGGACCTTCGTCCATCGGGCAGGCGAGGAGCCGTCCGGTCCCCTCCGGTTCCATGTAGAAACCCGCACCAACGGTCTTTGTGAAAGGCCAACCAGCCACCTCCACTCCTTCTGGCGCATCGAAGGTGATGACGGTGCGCCGGTATGGCGTGATGCCGAGCGGTTTCACCTCTGCCAGAATGGCTATGCGGTCCGCCCATGCACCTGCGGCGTTGATCACGACACGTGTAGAATAGCTTTCTCCCGGCGTGTCTACGAGCCAGCGACCGGCTGCGTGCCTGAGCGTTGTAATCGGGCTGTCGCAGGCGAGCGTCCCGCCTGCAGCCGCGAGAGCCTTGCGATGCGCCTCGAGCATCGCGTGCGCATCGAGTTTGCGTGCCGACCGGTCGAGAATTGCGCCGGAGAGGCGGTCTTCGCAAAGGACCGGTACGAGGCCGACAGCCTCCGAGGCAGTGAGACGTTCGACTTCTGGCACCCACTCCCGGTACTTTGTCTCAAGCGTCTCGAGCGCCTTCTCTTGTCCGGCAGGCGCAATGAACAACGCAGGGTGGACTCTGGCGCCCGGCTCCACGAGCATCGGCATGCTTGCCGCCGTCAGAGCCCTGACCAGCCTTGAATCCATATCGAAATGCGCAAAGGCCGCGCTCCGGCCCGAAGAATGGTATCCGGGCGCGTTTTCGGCTTCGCAGACCACCGTTTTGCCGTGACGAGCCAACCGGGCGGCAGCCGACAGGCCGGCTATACCGGCTCCGACGACGAGGAAATCCACCCGTCTCATCGGCTCATCGGTTCGGAGTAAATTGCGAAATGCAACTCAATAACCTATCCACTGGGCCGAAACGGCATTTACCGGGAGCAGAAACATGTCAGGCACCGTACTCGTAACCGGCGGCACAGGCTATATCGGCGGAGAGGTCATCGACCGTCTGCTGGCCAAGGGTTACACCGTCCACACGACCGTTCGCGACGCGCAGAAGAGCGAGCCGAAGCTCCGCAAGCGCTGGCCGGATGCAGGTGAACGCCTCAAGGTATTTTCTGCCGACCTGACGTCGGATGGCGGCTGGGCGGAAGCCAATGCCGGTTGCGACGCGGTGGCACATGTCGCATCGCCTTTCCCGCTCGACGTGCCCAAGAATGCGGACGATCTCATCATCCCAGCTCGCGAAGGCACGTTGCGCGCCCTGAGTTTTGCGCATGAGGCCGGTGTGCAGCGGTTCGTCCAGACCAGTTCGGCGGCGGCGATCGCCTATGGCCAGCCGGGCAAGGATCATTTCGATTACACCGACTGGACCGATCTCACAGCCAATCCGCCGCCCTATATCCAGTCCAAGACCGTGGCCGAACGGGCAGCGCGCGACTGGGTGGCTCAGAACGCGCCCGACATGGTGTTTTGCTCTATCAATCCCGTGGCGGTTTTCGGACCGATCTACGACGACGACATGTCGACCAGCGTCGAAATGGTGAAGAAGATCATCGACGGTTCGATCCCGCTCATTCCCAATATGGGCATTTGCGTCACCGACGTGCGCGATGTGGGCGAAGCGCATGTGCGCGCGATCGAGGCACCTGCCGAAATCGTGAGAGGAGAGCGTTTCCCGACATCGGAAAAATTCCTCTGGATCGAGCAGATGACCGAGATCATCCGCAGCCGGGTGCCCGAATATGCCGGCAAGGTACCGACCCGTCGCATGCCCGACTGGCTGGCGAAATTCCTCGCGCTGTTCATGCCGGAAATGAGGCAGATCAAGAGCGAACTGGGCAATATCCGCGATGTCAGCGGCAAGCATACCGAGGAAAAGCTCGGCTACACCTATATTCCTGCGGAGAAGACGCTGGAAGACACGGTGAAGAGCCTGGTCGAGAAAGGGGTCGTGAAGGTCTGATGGATCTCGCCGGGAAGAAGGTCCTCCTTACCGGAGGCAGCGACGGGATCGGCAAGACTCTTGCTTTCCAGCTCAGGACTAAGGGAGCGGAGGTCGTCCTTACCGGGCGTTCTCCCGACAAGCTCGCCGCAATGGAGGCGGCGGGCTTCAAGACGATCGAGGCCGACTTCTCGCATCCGGGCGGCGTCGAAGCGGTCATCGCGCACTGGGGCGAGCGGCCGCTCGATATCCTCATCAACAATGCCGGCATGGGCCGCGATCACGATTTTCGCTCCGGCAGTTTGGATACGCAGGATATCGAAGCGAATATCCACGCCAACCTTACCGCGCCGATCCTGTTGGGGGCGAAGCTTTTCGATAACCTCAAGCGTGCGGACCAACCGATAATCGTCAATGTGACGTCGGGCCTGGCGATCACGCCAAGCGCTTCCGCACCGCTCTATTGCGCAACCAAGGCCGGTCTCAGGAGCTATTCGATCGGCGTCCGCGAACAGTTGCGTGAGTGCGGTATCCACTTGCTGGAGGCCTTGCCGCCGATGGTCGATACCCAGATGACCTCCGGGCGCGAGGGGAAGAAGATCACTCCCGAAGAATGTGCCGCGGCCATTGTTTACGCGATCGAGAGCCGGCAGGACGAAGTCTATATCGGACAGGTTGGATTGCTGAAACGGATCCATTCCCTATCACCCAAGCTGGCGCAGAAGATCCTGTTGCGTTTCTAGCCCAAGCTTTCGGGGGCAAGAGGGTTCTCACGATTGCGCTCGGCCTTTGTTCGTTTCACAACAGAGACCTACGATTCGGGGCGCATGAGGGATTGTAATCGATGAACATGCTGGCTTCGCGCGGCCAACTTCGCGCAAGTTTCATCCGCTGGGCCCTTTTCCTGGTGCCGCTTTGCGTCTTGCTCGGATTCCTGGCCGGGCAATTGGGCGCGGGACCGCAAAGTGCCTGGTTCCAGGCGCTGGACAAGCCTTCGATCTATCCCGAGCCCAAGTGGTTCGGCATCGTCTGGACCGTCCTCTACATCATGATCGGCATCTCGGTGGCGCTTGTGGCAAGCGCCTGGGGCGCGCGCGGTCGAAGCGCGGCATTGTGGGTTTTCGCGCTGCATTTCGCGTTCAACCTCGCCTGGTCGCCGACCTTCTTCGGGCTCCAGCAAATGACTGCGGCGCTGGTGGTCATCGGGCTCATGATATTGAGCCTGCTGGCGGTAATGGTTCTGTTCTGGAAGGTCCGCCGTGTAGCCGCCGTGTTGCTGCTTCCCTATCTCGCATGGATCTGCTTCGCGGGAGCGCTAAATTACGAATTCCTGCGCCTCAATCCGGATGCTGATGGCGGCTCGCAGGGCAATGCGGTCGAGCGCGTGCGGATCGGCAATTGAAGTCTTGCGGCAGCCGGACTAGATAGCCTCCATGCAAAGCCAGAACCCCATGATTGCCGATTTCGTGAAACTCGCCAATTCGGCAGCCGGTACGCTTGCCGGCATGTCGCGCGAAGCGCGTGAGAGTGCGCGCGAACGTGCGAGGGAAGCATTCGGCGGCATGGATTTCGTCACCCGCGAGGAATTCGACGCGGTCAAGGCCATGGCTGCCAAGGCGCGCGAACAGGCGGAAGACCTCGCTGCGCGCGTCGCGGCGCTGGAAGCCGGGCAGAAATAACCTTCGCTGCCCGCCCGGGCGAATGTCCGAATTCTGAGTTCTTTTTGACGGGTATTGCATCTCCCGTCACCCAAGCGCAGTTCCCGCCCCCGCTATGACATCGGGAACGCTCAGGATGCGCCGTACACTTGTCGCCTATATCTTGGCAGTCGCTGCCCTGGTGCTCCTCTCCGCTTGCGGCGGCGATGAGAACTCCGGCTCGGGACCGTCGACGGGCGGACCGGACGGGGGAGGGACAGTGCAAGCAAGGGAACTGATCGTCTTGGCCGCACCGGCTTCGAACGACAGCTATTACGATGGGATTACGGACGAAATCGTTTCGTTCCACATCGCCTATGCGGAAAGCATAATCGATGCGGGGGACGATGTGTTGGTGCTGGCAGATTCCGGCTTTGCCCAGAGGTACATATCTGCGCTGGGATCGAACCATGTGCTGGAATTCGGCCAGGAGGATGTCTGGGCGCGAGATTTCGGGACGAGCAATCCCGTCACCCCTGTCATGTTTCGTTATACGGCAGCAGGGCAGGGCGGAGGCAGAGGCGCACAGGCTGAGGCCGATGCGGTGCAGGATGCGTTGTTTCGGCTCGCCCGGGAAGCGGGCCTCCAGTTCGCCGAGAGCGGCTTGCTGAACGATGGAGGAAACCTTGTAGACGATTATGCCGGACGTGCGGTGATCAGCCGCAAGTTCCTGCGTGACAATGGCCTGACCGAAACGGATGCCCGTCAGCAGCTGTCTACGCTTGCCGGCCTCGATGAGGTGGCATTTATCGAGACCGACGATCCGGGAGGGCTCGAACATGCGGATGGGATGGTCGCATTTCTCGAGCCGAACGTTCTGGTGATCAACGAATATCCGGACGACCCCGCCTTCGCTGCGCAACTTCGCAGGGAATTGGAAGAGGGGCTCCCCGACGCTCGGATCAGCACGATCGTCGCGCCATACGATCCGGAAGACGTCTTCGATCCCCGGTTTGGGTCGGCCTGCGGTTTCTATACCAATATGCTTGTAACCCCGGACCGCATCTATTTGCCGCAATTCGGAATCCCCGAAGATACTCAGGCGTACGCTGCGGTTCGAGCGCTGACATCAAAGACAATCGTACGGGTCCAGTCGGACGTCGTCTGTACCATGGGCGGCGGCGTGCGCTGCATGTCCTGGCAATTGCGCGGAGAGAATGCGCGGCGATTGCGCGCTTACGCCGATAGCCGCTGAGGCCGTGCCGCGCCGCGCTTGAGTTGCGTCTTCGCCTGAGCCACAGCGGTGGGAATGCACTTGCGCGCGCCCGCCATCCTCCTTGCCTCCCGTTCGCACGGCGAAACGGCGGTCATCGCACGATTGCTGACCGAGGAAAGCGGCGTGGTCGCCGCCTATGTCGCGGGCGGCAGGGGACGACAATTGCGACCGGTGGTGATCCCGGGCAATCTCGTGGAGGCCGAAATCCGTGCCAAGTCGGACAGCCAGCTTCCCTTTGCGCGGCTGGAACTGGCAAAAAGCCGGGGGCCCTGGCTGACCGAACCGCTTCCCGCTTCCGCAATCAGCTGGACGTGCGCGGTCACTGCCAGTGCCCTGCCGGAACGCAATGCCTATCCGAACCTTTATCGGGCCTTGTCCGCGCTGCTCGACGCGATCTGCAATGCCCCCTCGGCGCGCGGTTGGGCGCCCGCATTGGCCGCCTACGAAGTGTTGCTCCTGCGCGAACTGGGCTATGGCGGAATGAAGCCCGAGATAGCGGGGCTTGAGCAAGCTCTGGAAATTCTGCGCGCAAACGAGGCTCCGATTGCACGCTACCTCCTTGCCGACACCCGTGCCGACGTTCTAGCCGCAAGATCACTCCTGATGCAGCGGCTGGAACGGATGGCCTGAATGAAGATCGCGATACTGCCCGGCGACGGGATCGGACCCGAGGTGACGGCGCAGGCGCGGCGCGTGCTCGATGCGCTTTCCTTGCCGCAACTGACGATCTGGGAAGGCGATGTCGGCGGGATTGCCTACAAACGCCATGGTCATCCCTTGCCCGCGGAAACGCTCGACATGGCGCGTGCTGCCGATGCGGTGCTGTTCGGCGCGGTCGGAGACCCGGCCTGCGACGACCTGCCGCGCGAGCTTCGACCGGAACAGGCGATCCTCGGCCTGCGCGGTGAACTGGGCCTGTTTGCGAACCTGCGCCCCGCGGCCGGCTATCCGGGCCTGGAAGAGATGTCCTCGCTGCGCCCGGAAGTTGCGCGGGGTATCGATCTGCTGGTGGTGCGCGAACTCAATGGGGACGTCTATTTCGGCGACAAGGGTGAACGTGACAGCAATGGCGGCCGCGAGGGCTGGGACGCGATGTCCTATAACGAAGCCGAAGTGCGCCGCATCGCGCACATAGGGTTCCAGGCTGCGCAAAAGCGCCGCAAGCGTCTGACCAGCGTCGACAAGGCCAATGTCCTGGAAACCAGCCGCATCTGGCGCGAAACGGTAATCGAAGTCGCGAAAGACTATCCCGACGTCGCGCTGGACCACATGTATGTCGACAATGCCGCCATGCAGATGGTGCGCAGTCCGGGCCAGTTCGACGTCATTCTGACGGGAAACCTATTCGGCGACATACTGTCCGACCAGGCAAGCGCCTGCGTCGGCTCGATCGGGTTGCTCGCCAGCGCCAGCATGGGCGAAAGGCAGACAGATTTCGGCACCTTCGGCCTTTACGAACCCATCCATGGAAGCGCCCCCGATATTGCGGGACAGGGCAGGGCCAATCCCGTCGCCGCAATCCTCAGCCTCGCCATGCTGCTGCGCCATTCGCTGGGTCGCGAGGCCGAGGCGGGCCGGATCGAACGCGCCGTGGCCAAGGTCGTGGCGAGCGACGTGCGCGGTGCGGACCTCGGCGGCAGCGCCTCGACCGGCGAAATCGGCGATGCGATCTTGCACCAGCTGACCGCGCTGGCTTGAAATCGCAGCCAAGACGCGTCAGGCGCTAACCCGATGACGCTCGAGCTTGCCATCATCCTGCCGACGCTGAACGAGCGCGACAATCTTGCGCCGCTGGTGCCCCGTATCGAGGAGGCACTCGGTCCGGACGGTTGGGAAGTGCTCGTCGTCGACGACAATTCTGCCGATGGTACCTCCGAGGAGGCGCGTCGTCTCGCAAGGGCCGACAGCCGCATTCGCGTGATCCAGCGGATCGGAAGACGGGGTCTCTCGAGCGCCGCCATCGAGGGTTTCTGCGCGACTGCCGCCCCTTTCGTCGCAGTGATGGACGCCGATCACCAGCACGACCCTGCCTTGCTTGTGCCCATGCTCGAGGCGGTCCGGTCGGGCGAAGCGGACATCGCCGTGGCTAGCCGCTTCGCGGAAGGGGCCAGCACGGCGGATTGGGGCCGGCCCGACCGCGAAAGGCTGTCGGGCGTCGCAAATGCGCTGGCGCGGAAGCTGACCGGCGTCGAACTGTCCGATCCGATGAGCGGCTATTTCCTCTTGCGTACCGAGCTGGCCCTAGCGCTCGTGCCGAGGTTGTCGGGTATCGGTTTCAAGATCCTGCTCGACCTCCTCGCGACCTCGGACACCAAGCTGCAGGTGAAGGACATCCCGATGAAATTCGCGGCGCGGCGTTCGGGCGAGAGCAAGCTCGACCGCGCCATCGCGCTCGATTTCCTTGCCGGGCTTTACGACAAGGCTTTGGGCCGGATCGTCCCGACGCGCTTCGCCCTGTTCGGCACGGTAGGCGCGCTCGGCGTGGGCGTGCATCTTGCCATTCTCTACCTCTGCCTGCTGCTTGCAGGCGCGCAATTCGCATGGAGCCAGGCGATCGCCACGCTGGGCGCCATGACTTTCAATTTCTGGCTCAACAACTTCCTCACCTATCGCGATCGCAGGCTGGATACGGCGGGCAGGCTGCTGCGCGGCTGGGCAAGTTTCGTCCTCGCCTGCAGCATCGGCGCGCTCGCCAATGTCGCTATAGCATCGCTGCTGTTCGAACGCGGATTGCCTTCGCTATTTGCCGCGCTGATCGGCATCGCCATCGGTTCGGTGTGGAACTACGCGCTATCGAGCCGCTTCGTCTGGGGCCGCTACTAGACCGCTATTTCCAGCTTTCGAGCCAGGTCCAGGTCTGGAAGCTCATCGGCCCAGCAAGCGGTTCTGCGGCAAGGACTTTGTAGAAGAAGGCGAACATCAGAACGCTGCCGAAGAGCACCATCGTGACGCTCCGCTTCCATCCGGCTTCGCGCAGGTCCGACAGCGCCAGTGCGAGCGCAACCAGCAGGAAAGTGCTCGGCAGGAAGTAGTGATAATAGAACTGGATGGGTTTGGCGGCGAAAATCCAGAATCCCAGGCTGACCGCATAGAGAATGGCGACCGCACCATGCATCGGCAGGCGCTTCGCGAGGCCCTGCCATGCGCACCATAGCAGCGCAGGCAAGCCAAGCAGCATGGTCAGCGGATTGCCGATCAGGATGACCCCGCGCTGCGCCCCGTCGACGGGTTCGTAGAGGTACCAGATAGCCCGCCAGTTCGCGACCCATTCGGGCCAGCCGGACTGGTAGGGATGGGGGCTCAGGACTTGGGTCTGCAAATCGAGCATAAGGCGGTGGTGCGCGACAAGTCCCCCCTCGATCGCATTGGTCGCGAAGTAGTAGCCGGGCAGGAAGGTGGCGGCATAGACGACCAGCGGGAGCAGGCCGAGCCAAAGGCCGGCTTCGAGCAGGGTAATGCCCGGCACAGGCATTCCGCGCCGGCTGAGCAGCAACCGGCGCCGACCGGCGAACCAGCGCAGGATAAGGAAGGCCAATCCCGGCACCATGGCGAGGACGACCGCGTTCCATTTCGCGCCCATGGCAAAGCCGAGCGCAATGCCAGCTGCGATCAGCCGTCTTCGCCCGGTTTCGGGTTCGCGCATCGCGGCGGCGCATTGCCAGAAGGCGACCGCCAGTCCGGCGATCATGAAGATATCGAGCATGGCGATGCGAGAGTGGACGAACAGGTGGAAGCCGCTTGCCAGCAGGACACCTGCAACGATGGCCGCATAACGGTCGAGCGTTCCGAACCAAACTGCACGCATCGCCGCGAAGAGAGAGAGCGCTCCTGCCAGCGAGGGCAACAGCCGCCAGCCCCAGGGATTGTCGCCGAACAGGGCGATCCCCAGCGCTATCGCTTCCTTGCCGAAAAGCGGGTGTTCGCGGTTCGAATATTCCGACAGCGCCAGCAGGTCGCGCGCGGCGGGCAGGTAGTGCACTTCGTCGAAATAGGGCTCGCTCGGAATGGCGAGGTTCCACAGGACCAATATCCAGAATCCGAGCGCCAGCGCGGCGCACCATACCAGCGGGTCACGGGGTTGATCGGGCGCGCGGCTCATCGGGCCTCGGCTTAGGAAAGCCCGGCGCACCCGGCAAGATGCTTCGAGCCTAAGCGGCGCGCTTTTCGAGCCAGAACAGGCGAGCCACCATAGCGAGCAAGCCGATGCTGGCGGTGGCGCCCACGAAAATTATCCAGGGCAGAATGTTCATGCCCCGTGCCCTGGCGCGCGGAACGACGAAGAAGAGCGCGATCCCGACCGAGATAAGCAGGTCCCACCAGACCTGCACGCCCCACAGGTTTTGCGTGTGGTTGGTCCAGACGGGCATCACGCCTTCGGTAAGGACCGTCACGGCGGTGAAAGCGCCGAAGGCGCCCGACAGGGCTGCGGCAAGGGCAGGGCTGCCGGTCTCGCTGCGACTTGCGGCAATATAGACGATGACCACGAGAGCGGCGACGGCCCCGGCAGCGGCTAGGATTTCAAAGGGCGACATTGCAAGCTCCCGATTCGTTTGTAGCGAGTGCTACACTTGTAGCTTCTTGTAGCACCCGCTACAATAGTCGCATGCCGAAAGTTCGCATGTCTCCGGAAACGCTCCTGCCGCCAATGGCGGCTCATGTGCTGGAGCACGGAATTGCAGGAGTAAGCCTGCGTCCGCTCGCGCGGGCAGCCGGCACCAGCGACCGCATGCTGATCTATCATTTCGGCAACCGCCAGGGTGCGATCGACGCCTTGCTCGATTATCTGGCAGGACTTTACGAAGCCGGGCTCGAAGCGGCGCTCCCGCAAGAGCGCGCGCCCGATCGCAAGGAAACCCTGCGCCGCATTCTCAAGATCACCGCCGCGCCCGAGCTGAGCCCGTTCATGCGGCTTTGGTGGGAAGTCGTCGCGGCATCCGCGGCTGGCGATGAAACCTTTCGCAAGAGCGCGTCGTCCACGATGGGCTTGCTGCTCGGCTGGCTCGAAGCGCATATGCCCGAAAACGATCCCGACCCGAAGGGCGGGGCGCGGCTCCTGCTGACCTTCATCGAAGGATCGCAAATGCTCGGTGCCGTGGGCCAGGCCGATATCGCCGAAGCTGCACTTGTCGCCTTCGAAGGGTGATGCTCTTGCGGGACGGCGTCCTGATGCTATCCGAGATGCCATGAAGAAAACCACCGGCACCGACCGTTCGACGACTTCCAAGTGGCGCCCCGCGACTCAGGCCGTGCGCGGCGGCACATGGCGCAGCGAGCATGGAGAGACGAGCGAGGCGCTTTTCCTCACCTCCGGCTATACCTACGACGACGCTCAGACCGTCGCCGACCGGTTTGCGGGCGAGGCGGACGGCATGACCTATTCGCGTCTCCAGAACCCGACGGTCGCCATGCTGGAAGAGCGCATCGCGCTGATGGAAGGGGCCGAAGCCTGCCGTGCGCAGGCGAGCGGGATGGCGGCAATGACGACGGCGCTCCTGTGCCAGCTGTCTGCGGGCGACCATATCGTCGGTGCGCGTGCGGCCTTCGGTTCGTGTCGCTGGCTGCTCGACAGCCTCCTGCCCCGCTTCGGTATCGAGACTACGGTCATCGACAGCGCGGACAATGATGCATGGGAAGCGGCGATCCGGCCGAACACGAAGGTCTTCTTCTTCGAGACACCGGCCAATCCGACGCTCGACGTGGTCGATCTCGCGCATGTCTGCGGGGTCGCTAAGGCGCATGGCATAGTGACCGTGGTCGACAATGCCTTCGCCACCAGCGCATTGCAGCGGCCGCTCGATTTCGGTGCGGACGTGGTCGCCTATTCGGCCACCAAGCTGATGGACGGGCAGGGGCGGGTGCTGGCCGGCGCCGTCTGCGGGTCGCAGCAGTGGATCGACGAGGTGCTGCTCCCCTTCCAGCGCAACACCGGCCCCAATATCGCGCCATTCAATGCCTGGGTCGTGCTGAAGGGGCTCGAGACCCTTTCACTGCGCGCCTTGAAGCAGAGCGAGAATGCCGTCGAAGTTGGGGCATTCATCGAAGGCAGGGTCCCGCGCATCCTCCATCCCGGGCTTCCAAGCCATCCGCGCCACGCCCTCGCGCTGGAACAGATGACTGCCACCGGCCCGATCTTCGCCTTCGACGTGGAAAGCCGCGAACGCGCCTTCGCCATCCTCGATGCGCTGGAACTGGTCGATATCTCGAACAATATCGGCGACGCCCGCAGCCTGATGTGCCACCCGGCGAGCACCACGCATGCCGCAATGACCGAAGAAGCGCGCGACGAAATGGGTGTGACCGAAGGGCTGCTGCGCATCAATATCGGCCTGGAAGATGTCGAGGATGTGAAGGAAGACCTCGATCGCGCGCTGAAGGCCGCGGGTCTCTAGGATCGTCGTTTTCCAGCAGGATCCCGCGCGAACGGAGCAGAGGAATGACCAAGACCGTCGAATACATTTTCGACCTTGCCGCGCCCAATGGGTACCTCGCCTGGTATCCCTTGAAAGACATCGTCGCGCGAACCGGGGTGGAGCTGGTAGTGACGCCGGTGTTCCTTGGAGGGATGCACAAGATCACGGGCAATTCCCCGCCGATGGTGCGCGATGCCGAAGTGAAGGGGAAAGTGCCCTATGCGGCGCTTGAGTTCCGGCGCTTTCTCGATCGGCACGGGATGGACAAATTCTCGATGCACCCCGCACTGCCGTTCAATTCCATCCTGTTGCAGCGGCTCCTGGTGGCAGCCGACGACGAAGCACAGCGTCAGGCGCTGGTCGATGCGCTGCTGCCGGCCGTGTGGGAACGGAATATCGATTGCGGAGATGTCGAAGCGGTCGGCCAGGTCCTGTCGGACGCCGGCTTCTATGCAGCCGACCTGCTTTCCCGAACGCAGGATGATGCAGTTAAACAGCGACTTGTCGAAAATACCTCAAACGCCGTCGAGCGGGGCGCTTTCGGCATCCCGACCTTCTTCGTCGGCGAAGAAATGTGGTTCGGCAAGGAGCGCCTCGAGCAGCTCGAAAGCTATCTCTCGGGCGGAAAGCCCTGAAGGCTGGAGTCGGCTTGTTTAGCCCAGTGCCAAGGCGGCGAAAACGACCTGGGCGGCGAGCATCAGTTCGATGCGTCCTTCCCCGTCCTGGTCGGCCATCAGCCGAAAGATAAATGCGAACAACATGTCGCGTCCCCTTTCCCTGAACAGAAAATGGACCTCTCTGCTTACCGGCAGCTTTGGATTCCCGGTTAACGGATATTAAGCCGGTGGGATAAGCGGGGGTGCCCCTTGCGCGCGGGGGGAGAAGTATTAGGTTGAAGGTGTGATCAAGGAACTTTTCCAGCATAGCGCCATGACCGATGGCATTACCGTGCGGGTTGCCGTGAACTTCCTGCCGGAACAGTCCCAGCCCGAAGCCGAGAAGTGGTTCTGGGTCTACCATATCCGCATCGAGAACGCTTCGCACGAGAAGGTGCAATTGATGACGCGGCACTGGCGCATCACCGACGGTGCAGGAATGGTGGCGCATGTCGACGGCGACGGCGTGGTCGGCGAACAGCCCGTCCTCGCGCCGGGCGAAAGCCACGATTACGTTTCGGGCTGCCCGCTCGATACGCCCTTCGGTTCGATGGAAGGCTTCTACACCTTCCACCGCGAAGACGGTTCGCCTTTCGAAGTGCGGATTCCCTACTTCCCGCTCGCCGCCCCGGCGACCGCCGATTAGTCGTCCTTGTCTTCGGGATCGCTCTCGAAGTCGTAATCCCCGACCTTGATCCTGGGCTTGCGGTCCACCCATTCGGCCAGGATTTCCAGGTCGCGCGTCAGCGGCCATGTTGCGAGCGCTCTCCGGCTCTCGTCGACATAGAGCACGAGCGAATTCGTCTTCATGCGAAGCTTGCTGCTGGCGAGCGCGGTGCGAGAACCGGCCCCTAGACGGCGCGCGAGGCGGAAAGCGAGGCCCCAGGTCAATGCTTCGCGCAGATCGTCGTCACTTGCGATTTCACGAAGCTTGGCAGGGAGTTCGGTCCGCCCGAGGCTGCCGAACAGCGCGGCGCATATCATCGCGCGATCGCGGGCGGAGCAATCGATCCAGCGCTTGTCGAGCGCCCATTCGGTGGCGTGATTGACGCGCAGGTTCGGCTCGACCCGCTGCAGCGCGGAGGCAAGCTGCGCGGCGGCAAGGCGCAGCCGCTCGTTGCGCTTGCCATTGCCGTTGGCCAGTTCGACCGTCCAGCCTGCGACGCGGGTGGCATCCACCACCGCCGCATCGCGCGGCTCGGCAAAGGCGTGGACGCCCGACAGCAGCGGATCGAGCGAACGCTGGAGGTCGGTAAGCCGCGAATAGAGCAGCCCTTCGCGGATACCCCAGCTCGAAAAGATCAGCGCGTCCGGCTGCAATTCGTCGAGTAGCGGCAGGAGAAGCGCAGCTGCATCGGGCAGGTAGTTGGCGCGCATTTCGGAAATGCCCGAAATGTCCATCAGGTCGTCCGGCTTGGCTGAGAGAAGGGCTTTGGCATGATCGCGTGCCGTCCCGGTTTCGAGGCAGAAGCCGTGCGGATCGGTGAGCGGGTAATCCGCTTCGACCATCGCGTAATGCGCCAGTGCGCGCCAGGTGCCGCCGATCATGTAGAGCGGGCCGGAATGCGCTTCGGCCCAGCCTTCGCGGTTGAGGATGTCGTGGACCGAAGCGGCGATGTCACGCCCGGCCGCACGTAGCGCGGGCAGGCGCAATGTGCCGAGCGGAAGGCTGACGGCATCGTGACAATCGCCCTCCGCAATGGCGACGAGTTCGAGGCTGCCGCCGCCAAGGTCGGCGACCGTTCCCTGCGCGCCCGGAAATGCTCCGATGGCTCCGAAAGCGGAGGCGCAGGCTTCCTCTTCGCCGCTGAGCAGGCGCGGTTGGAGGCCCAGGGCGGCCACCCGGTCGAGGAATTCCGCGCCATTCTCTGCATCGCGTGCAGCGGCGGTTGCAACCGTCTGGACATCCTCGATATTGCGATCGCCGACGAGCAAGGCGTATCGGGCCAGCGCATCGAGCGCCTCGTCCATCGCCTCTTCGGGAATGCGCCCGGTCTCCGACAGGTCGCGACCGAGCCGGGCAGCGACCTTTTCGTTCCAGACGACCTCGGGTGCACGGCCGGTGCCTTCGTAGATCACGAGGCGGACGGTGTTCGATCCGATATCGATGACGGCGCGCGGCGGATGGATGAGACGCCGTTGCCATTTCGGATTGCGCGTCTTGATCGAGTTCACGCCTCGCGCCCCGGAAGGGTCAGATGCGGCACGTCGCGGCTGTCGAGCGCGGCGCCGCGGCCCGATAGGGAAGGGTTGGCCATGAAATATTCGTGGCAGTTGAAGCCGCCTTCGCCAATACCCATGCGGCGATATTGCCCGTCGGGATCGAGCCGCCAGCTGCGTTCGGTGTCGAGCAGGTTGGCCAGCATGACCTGCTTCAGCATCTGGTCGTGAACCGTCTTGTTGGTCACGGGCACCATCACCTCCACCCGCCGGTCGAGGTTGCGGCTCATCGTATCGGCGCTGGTGATATAGACTTCGGCCTGGCGGCTGGGCAGCGACTTGCCGTTGGCAAAGGCCCACATGCGCGCATGTTCGAGGAAGCGGCCGATGATGGATTTCACGCTGATGTTTTCCGACAGGCCGGGGATACCGGCGCGCAGCGCACAGATGCCGCGCACCACCATGCGGATTTCGACCCCCGCCTGGCTGGCTTCGTAAAGCTTGTCGATCATCGCCTGGTTGGTGATCGAGTTGAGCTTGACCCAGATCCCGGAGGGCTTGCCCGCCTTGGCATTGGCAATTTCCCGCTCGATGAGATCGTTCAGTTTCTCGCGCAGGCCGATGGGCGAGATGGCGATGCATTCGAGGTCGTCGGGTTCGATATAGCCGGTGATGAAGTTGAACATCTTGGCCGCATCGCGCCCCAGTGCCGCATCGGCGGTAAAGTAGCTGAGATCGGTATAGATCTTGGCGTTGACCGGGTGGTAATTGCCCGTGCCGAAGTGACAATAGGTGCGATAGCCATCCTCTTCGCGCCGCACGACGAGGCTGACCTTGGCGTGGGTCTTCCATTCGGTGAACCCGTAGATCACCTGCACGCCTGCGCGTTCCAGCTCGTTCGCCCAGCGAATGTTGCGTTCCTCGTCGAAGCGGGCCTTCAATTCGACCACGGCGGTGACTGCCTTGCCGTTCTGGGCCGCTTCGACCAGCGCGGCGATGACCGGCGACTGGTCGCCCGCGCGGTAGAGCGTCTGCTTGATCGAGACCACCGCCGGATCGACCGCCGCCTGGTGCAGGAAATCGACCACGACCTCGAAGCTTTCGTAGGGGTGGTGGATGACCATGTCCTTTTCGCGGATGGCGGTGAAGACATCGCCGTCATGCGCCAGCACGCGTTCGGGATAGCGCGGCGAGAAAGGCGGGAATTTCAGGTCCGGCCGTGGCTCTTCGCAGATGGCATCGAGGTCGGTAAGACCCAGCATCCCGCCCGATTTGACGATCATCGCCGCATCGACATCGAACTGCTCGCGCAGGAGCGCTTCGGCAACCGCATCGCATTCGTCGTCGAGTTCGAGCAGGACCGCGCGGCCGCGGCGGCGGCGCTGGATGGCGGTGCGGAAGTAGCGGACGAGGTCCTCCGCCTCGTCCTCCACCTCGATATCGCTGTCGCGCAGCACCCGGAAAATCCCGTCGCCGAGGATCTTGAAGCCGGGGAACATCTGGTCGGCGAATTTGGTGACCAGCTGCTCGATCGCGACGTAGATCGCCTGTTCGCCGGGCACGCGCACGAACCGCGGCGCACCGCTGGGGATCAGCACCATCTCGACCAGCTCGCCCAGGCGTTTGCCGCGCTTGAGGCGGAACAGCACGCCCATTCCGCCATTGGCGACGAAGGGGAAGGGGTGCGATGGGTCGATCGCCTGTGGCGTGATCAGGGGGAGGATATCGGTCTCGAAATAGTCTTCGAGCCATTTCTGCTGCGTCTTGGACAGCTCTTCCACGACCGCCACGACGATGCCTTCTTCCGCCAGGAGGCCGCGCAGGATTTCGAGGCTTTCCTGCTGGCGATCTTCCAGCTCGAGAACCTGCTCGCGAATGGCATCCAGCTGCTGTCGCGGGCTGCGGCCGTCGATGCCGATGGTCTCGATCCCGCGTTGCACCTGGCCTTCTAGCCCGGCGATCCTGACCATGGTGAATTCGTCGAGATTGCTGCCCGATATCGACAGGAACCGCAGGCGTTCGAGGATCGGATAATCGCTGTTTTCGCTTTCGGCGAGGACGCGGCGGTTGAAGCTCAGCCAGCTCAGCTCGCGATTGACATAGCGCTCTTCGGGAGCATCCGGCGGCAAGGCCACGCCTTCCGCATTCGGCTCTCCGCCGGTGTCGCGGATGTCGGTGGAGGGCGCTTCGCCTAAGGTCACGAGTGAGCCTTTCGTGTCATCATCCGGCAGATTAGGGTGCCGGTGCGCTTATGGGAAGCGTTTCGACCGACTATCGGAATACAACCGTTACAGGCGAATGTTACAGTTTTGCGTAGCGTTCCGCGAGCTGGTCCCAGAGTTCGGGAGTGGCGGCGCCCAGCAGGCCTTTGCGGTCCCATTCGTCGACCCGGTAAGGAGAACCGTCCGGTCGCGCCACCTTGCCGCCCGCTTCCTCGAGCCACAGCGCACCTGCCGCATGGTCCCACGCGAGCGTGCGCTCGAAGATCGAAACGTCGTTTTCCCCCAGCGCGAGGCGCGGATATTGCTCGGCTGCACAGAAGGGAATGTCGACCAGCTCGTAATTCGGCGAGATATGGCGCCGCGTTGCCTGCCGGCGCTCCTCTTCCATGAAGATGAGCGAGATGGCGGCGACAGGAGGCGTCTTTCCGGTCGCACGCGAACGGACGCGTTCGCCATCGACGTAAGCTCCCTGTCCAAGGTGTGCGGCGCAAAAGCGGCCGGTCAGGCAATCGAGGATCCATCCGGACTGCGTAATTCCGCCATCGGCACGGGCGATGATGATGCCGAAGGGTGGCTTGCCATGGGCGAAATTGCGGGTTCCGTCGATCGGATCGACGATCCAGCAGGGACGGTCGAGCCGTTCGAGGATGGTCGGGTCGTCATGGGCGGCTTCTTCGCCGACGAAGCCGATGCCGCCATCGATGCGCGATAGGCCTTCGCGCAGAAGTGCCTCGGATTCCTTGTCGGCAATGGTGACCGGGTCGTTGCCGCCCTTGTCCTCCACCTCGCCTTCGGCAAGGTTGCGGAAGCGCGGGAGGACGGCCTGTTCGGTAACCCGCTGCATCAGCGCGCGAACTTCGCCGTCCAGCGCAATCACGAGCGATAGTCGGCGTTGATGGAGATATATCCATGCGTCAGGTCGCAGGTCCAGACGGTGGCGCGGCCTTCGCCGATGCCGAGGTCAACGTCCATGCGAACGTCCTGCCCTTCGAGATGTCTGGCTACCGGTGCCTCGTCGTAGTCAGGCAGCGGCTGGCCGTCCTTCGCCGCCCAGACCCCGCCGAAGCCGATGGACAATCTGTCCCGATCGGCCGGTTCTCCGGCCTTGCCGACTGCCATGACGACGCGTCCCCAATTGGCATCGCCGCCTGCGATCGCGGTCTTCACCAGCGGCGAATTGGCGATGGCCAGTCCGATGCGGCGCGCACTTTCGTCGCTTTCCGCACCGGAGACCGCGATTTCGATGAATTTCTGCGCGCCTTCACCGTCGCGCACGACGAGCTGCGCCAGGTCGCGGCAAACTTCAAGTAATGCCGCGTAGAAGGCGTCCGCCCCCGCATCGTCCCACGACGAAAGGGGGGCATTTCCCGCCAATCCGGTCGCGAAGCAGAGCACCGTGTCGCTCGTCGAGGTATCGCCATCGACGGTAATGCAGGAAAAGGTCTCCGCATTCGCCCGCGACAGCATTTCCTGCAGGAAACCCGCCTCCACCGCCGCATCGGTGAAGATATAGCCGAGCATGGTCGCCATATCGGGTGCGATCATGCCGCTGCCCTTGATGATGCCCGCCAGTTCCACGCGCCTTTCGCCGAGCATGGCGGAGGCGGCCGCGCCCTTGTTGAACGTGTCGGTCGTACCGATGGCGGATGCCGCCTCTTCCCAGC
>CAYOWF010000010.1:11416-24578 GCA_964407585.1 uncultured Qipengyuania sp. | reverse complement strand
CACCGCATCCGAACGCGCCGGCCTGTTCTGGCGCTGGACGATGGGCTTCAACGCCACGATGGAATCGATCCATCGCTGGGCCTGGTGGTTCGCGGTTCTCACCACGCTGACCGGCGGGATCGGCATCCTGCTTTCGGGCACGGTGGTCGATAACTGGTACTTGTGGGCACAGCAGCACCAGTATGCCCCTGGAGGGTGACGAGCTTCCTCCCCGTGGAAGAAGAAGGACCCGGCTCTCGTAGCCGGGTTCTTTTTGTTTTGGGCTAGTCCGGTGTCTGCGACCTGTTGCGAAGGTCGAGCATATGGAGTGGGAAGGCGAGGGCGACCGGAAGCGACACGAGGTACCATGGCGCGCCGACCAATGCGGCGCGTAATCCGAGCACCAGCAGGGCGGCGGGGCCAAGCAACCCGAGAAGGGTTTTCCACCGCCACCCGCGAAGCCTTAGCCACACCGCTTCGACCAGTAGCACCGCGAGAACGATATCGGCCGCATGGCCGCTGCCGAACAAATGCTCCATCAGCCGAAGGGGCCGTTGAGCTCGATAACCTGCCAGTTCAGCGCCCCGGCAACCGTCACCCAGATCAGATAGGGGATCAGAGCCAGGCTGGCGAGGCGTGAGTAGCGTCCGCAAAACAGGATGAGCGCACCGACCGAGAGCCACAGCAGCAGCAGTTCGGCAAAGGCCCAATCCGGGCGCTGCATGCGGAAGAACATGAGGCTCCAGAGGATATTGAGGAAACCGTTAAGCGCGAACAGGCCGATTACCGTGTCCGAGACCCGCGTGTTCGGGGCGGCCCGCCAGGTGGAAACCCCGGCGACCGCGGCAAGCGCAAAAATCAGGGTCCAGGCGATGCCGAATACCGGGTCGGGCGGGGTCCAGCTAGGCTTGGCAAGCGACTGGTACCACGGGCCCAGATCGGTAATCGTGGCTCCGAGAAAGGCGACGCCGATTGCGACGAGTCCGGCCACAATCAACGGCAACAACCAACTTCCATGCATCAGGCGGCGGCCCTCAATCCCAGCAGATGGGCGCAATCCTTGATGAAAATGCGGGCGTGGGCAAGCGGTTTGGCGCGAACGAGGCGTTTGTTCATATAGGCCTGCCAGGTCAGCTGCTGCACGTCCTTGTCGGCGCACATGGTCACGAAACGCTCGCGCCGCTTGTCGCTGGAGTACCAGAAATACTGCATCATCCCCAGCACCCAGAAGACCTTGCCGTGTTCGCGCATGAAGCGCTTGCGCGCCAGACGAAGGGCCTTGGGATTGGCGGTGCGCAAATATTCTTCGGCGGCCTGGGCGACATAGCGCCCTCCGGTCATGGCGTAATAGATGCCTTCGCCCGATGCGGGCGCGACGACGCCGGCCGCGTCGCCTGCTACGATAACGTCCACGCCATTGTCCCACCTCTTGAGCGGTTTCAGCGGGATCGGCGCGCCTTCCTTGCGGATCGTTTCGCAGCCTTCAAGGCCCAGGTCGTCGCGCATTTCGGCAACCGCTTCGCGCAGGGGGAAGCCCTTGTTGGCGCTACCCAGGCCGACGCTGGCCGTTTCCCCGTGCGGGAAGACCCAGGCGTAGAAATCGGGCGACAGCTTGCCCTGGTAGAAAACGTCGCAGCGCGATCCGTCGAACACATCGCTGTCGGTCCCAGGCGAACGAATGATCTCGTGATAGGCGAAGACGCAGGGCATCTTCTCCGCATTCGGAATATTCTGGCGAGCGACGGCGGAACGCGCACCATCCGCGCCGACCACGAGCCGGGTGCGCACCCGCTCGATTTCGCCGCCGCGTGTGCTGCGATAGCAGACGATGGTTCCTTTTTCCTCGTCGCGCTCGATCCGTTCGAAGGTGCCGGTCCGGCGCTCGGCTCCGGCTGAAGCCGCACGCTCGCGCAGCCATTCGTCGAACACGTCGCGGTCGACCATTCCGACATAACCGATGTCGCCCACCGGCATGTCTACCTTGCGGTTCGATGGCGAGATCATGCGCGCCGATCGCGCACGAGCCACGAGCAGGCTTTGCGGAATGTCGAAATCCTCCATCAGGCGAGGGGGGACCGCTCCGCCGCAGGGCTTGATCCGACCCGCCCGATCGAGCAGCAGCACCTTGCGCCCTGCCTGGGCCAAATCCGCGGCCGCGGTCGCACCCGAAGGCCCTCCGCCGACCACCACTGCGTCGTAAATTGTCTCGCTCATGCCGTCGCCACCTCCCTATTGCGTGCCGGAGCCTTGCGCGTCGCATGCAGGGCCAGGCCTGCGGCGATGACGAAGAGGCAGGCCTCGATCGCGAAAATCAACTGGAACGCGCTGCCATCCTGCCCTTGCGCGCGCCGGGCGATATCGACGCCCAGTGCCCCGGTCAGTCCGCCAAGCCCGAAGGCGATGGCCTGCGCCGCTCCCCAGACGCCCATGCGGACGCCTTCGCGTGTATTCCGACCGGCACCGGCAAGGCCCATCATCGCGCCGATCGCCGCCACGGCAAACAGCCCGTTGCACAGGCCAAGGACGAAGACATTGGCGGTAAGCGGCCAGCCGGGGCCGAAAACCGCTCCTGCCGCCAGTCCGACAAGCGCCAATGCCGAGCCGGTGCATCCGGCGACGATCCAGACACGCAGGTCGACCGGCAGGCGCCCCGCGAAGGCGCTCCCACCGATGCCAGCGACGATCATGCCGAGGAGCACACCGCCATGCTGAACGCCGGCCAGCTGGGTCGACTCGCCCGGCGTCATGCCGAAGACCAGACCGGCGAAGGGCTCTAGGATGAGGTCCTGCATGCTGTAGGCGAGCATGGAAACGAAGATGAAGACGGTGAACCTGCGTGCGGCGCTCTCTTGCAGTATTTCGCGCAGGGCTTCGGGAAAGCTGGGGACGTCGCCCTTGGGCTCGATATCGAAGCCGAACGGTTCATCGGGCTCCAGCTTGCGAACGGCAAGGGCGCTTACGGTCAGGGCGGCAATTGCGACGCCGCTCGCGACCAGGGCCAGGCGCTGTTCGGAAAACGGATCGAGCAGCGCGCCGGATACGCCGGCGGAGAGCACTATTCCCGCCACCATCATGATCCAGGTCACTGCCGCCGCTGCAGAACGCCGTTCGGGCGCTACGCCGGATGCCAGCAAGGCGAGCATCGAAGTCCCGCTGGCCCCGACGCCCACGCCGATGAGCGTGAAAGCCACGACCGCCAGCGAACCGCCAAGCCACGGGCTCTGGGCCATGAGGATGGTCGCATTGATCGCCATGAGCGCACCGAGGGCAAGGATCGCCATGCCGCCCAGGATCCATGGCGTGCGCCGCCTTCCGCGGTCCGATCCGTGGCCCCAAAGCGGGCGGCTCAGCTGGACCGCGTAGTGCCATGCCACCAAACCTGCAGGGATGGCCGCGACAAGCGCGTATTCGACCACCATCACGCGGTTGAGCAGCGAGGTGGCAAGCATGACGATGGCCCCGATCGAAGCCTGCACCAGGCCTAGACGAATGATCGAGAGCCAGCCGAACCCGCGCATCAGATATACCCGCCAAGGCCGAGCGCAGATGCGAGCATGCCGAAGACATACATGGTGACACCCGTCGCATTGTACCAAGGTGCGAAACGCGCCGGATCTTTTAGCAAGCGCGCCATCATGAACAGCTGTCCGAGCACTAGGGCAGAGACGAGTCCAGCCGAGAGCAAATATCCCCATGTGACGAGGAGCGCGATCACAGCTGCCTGCGCGCCGGCCATCACCACGCACGCTAGGATTGCCGCGCGTGCTACACCCAAGGTCACCGGAAGCGAGCGCAGGCCAGTCATGCGGTCTCCTTCGACCGCCTTGAAATCGTTGAGCACCATGATCCCGAAGGCGCCGGTGCTGTAGAGCAGCAATATGGCAATGACCTGGGTCGATGGCAGACCGCCCGCCATCACGCTTGCGCCGGTGAACCAGCTCAGGCCTTCGTAGGTCAGACCCACCGTTGCAGGGCCGAGCCATCCGCTGACCTTAAAGCGGAAGGGCGGGGCACTATAGGCCCAGGCAAGCCCGACCCCGAGAAGCGCCGCTGCGAATACCCAAAATCCGAGGATCGCTGCCAGGCCGAGCGAAAGCACCGTCCCGGCGATCGCAACGCCAAGGCCCCAGCGGCCCGGCATCCTGCCGGATGGAATGGGGCGATGGGGTTCGTTGATCGCATCGACATGCCGGTCGAACCAGTCGTTTACTGCCTGGCTGGTGCCGCAAACGAAGGGGCCGGCAAGCGCGATACCTCCAAGGACGAACAGCCAGCGCTGGTCGATCGCAACCCCGGCGGAAATGACGCCGCAGCCGAACGCCCACATCGGGGGAAACCAGGTTATCGGTTTGAGAAGCTCGACGACAGCGGATGCCGAAGGTGTCGGCACCGTCCGATTCGAGGCCGCCGAACGTAGCATTGGGTGAGGCTATGCCTGACGCTTCAATGCGTCAATTCATTTTGACACCGAATTGTGCAAGTTTGGGCTATTCGGTTTCGGCAGGCAGGTTCCCGAGGCCATAGCGATGCAGCTTCGAGTAAAGGCTCTGGCGGCTCAGGCCGAGGATTTCGGCAGCCGAGGCGCGGTTGTCCGAGGTGTAGAGCAGGGCCGCTTCGATGCACAGGCGCTCGATCAGATCCGTGCTTTCACGAACGATATCCTTGAGCGGCATCCGTCCGACGAGCTCGGTAAGCTGTTCGACCGAACGCGGAAGTTCCTCGGGGCTTTGCGGCAGGTCACGCATGCGCCGCGCGATCGGGCGGATCACGAAGCCGTAGTGCGGTTCGTCGTCGCGCGTGGCGACGGCCGAAACCTCGATCGGTTCATCTTCCCCGCCGCTTATCGTCTGGAGGATGGTTGCGACGTTGCGTGCACTGCCTTCTTTCTGGATTTGACCTTGGATCAGGTCGAGATCGATATTCGGGCGACCGATGAAGCTGGACAGGTCGGCTCCGCGCAGCTGGTCCACCCCCGCCGCACGGACCATTTCGATGAAAGCGGTGTTTGCCGTGACGATCTGCATCTGCGCATCGGCAAGCACGAAGGCGTCAGGCATATCCTCGATAATATCGATCAAGGCCGAATGATCGGACGCTGCCGCGCGCTCGCCATCGTCGAGCCTGACGAGCAGGTACTGCCGGCGATCCTGGCTGAAGCCGGAAGCATGAAGTTCTATTTCCCTTGAGCCCTTGTCCAGCGCGACCGTGATCGGCGAGACCGAGTTCGAGGCTAGTGCCGAGCCGAGATGGGCGGTCACCGCCGGGCCGGACTGGCGGGTGAACAGGCCGAGCAGCTTCTTGTCGACCAGCGACCCGGCCCGCGCGCCCACCATCGCGTGGACCGCCGGATTGGCTTCGCGGATACGGTAGTCGCTCGCCTCGACGATCATCACCGGCTCGCGAGAACGTTCGAAGAGCAGGCGGTAGCGCGCTTCGACATGGCGCATGCGCAAATAGTCGCGCTCGAGCGATTGCTGGACCTGCAGCAAGCGCTGCTGGACCTTGCCGAATTCGCGCAGGTCGCGGCCGAGGGCGATTGCACGTTCGCCGTCATCGACACTGACGACGACATATTTGACCGGTATATCCCCGTCCCCGGTCGGATGGTTTACCTGCCGCCAATGCTGGGTTTCGCCCTTGCGCGCGCCAGCAAGCATTTCCATGATTTTCGGACGACTTTCGACGGTTACCGTGTCGAGCCAGTTTTCCCCGACCCAATCGGCGAATTCCGGAAAGGCGTCTTCTTCGAAGGATGCGTCGAGGATTGCGCCGCTCGTATCGAGCACCAGGACGACATCGCCGGCCACCATGGCCAGCGTCTTGGCCGCATCGCCGTCGATGGCATCGAAAACCTCGCCGGAATCGACGAAGGGCCGTTTGCCATCAATGCTATGCTTTCGTGTCAGCATCTGGTTCTCGCAGCCGCGATGCGTGCTAAGCGCTCAGTCTCGCATCATCCACCAAGCTCGCCGCGAGTTTGAGCGCGGCTTCGGCGTCGACGGCGGTTCCGTCGGCACCCACCTCGGCGGTCAGGCCGGGGTTTTCGTTTACTGCCCGCCCGCCGATCAGGATGGACGTCTGGGGATTGGCCGAGACAGTGCGTATGGCACTGATCAATTTCGAAATCGCGCCGCTAGGGCAATCGTTCGAGATGGTCAATCCTACGACATCGAACGACTTTTCCGCTACCAGTCGAAGAAGTTCGCGCTGTTCCGGATCGATCAAGGCTTCGCTTTTCCATCCGGCCCGGGCGAAGATCTCATCGACGATCAGGGCGCCGAAGGAGTGCTGGTCTCCGGGCATGGCCGAGAACAAGGCAGTGCGTGGCGTTCCGAGCGATCGGACGACCGGCGGGGATCGCGCGGCGATTTCCCGCATGACTTCCTGTAGCCTCCAGAGCCCCATCGTCACGTCCACGAAGTCGCATTTGTCTTCTTCCCAGAGACGACCGATTTCCCGCGCCGAAGGGGCGAGAAGGTCGAGGAATACCGCTTCAACGCTAACGCCGCGGCGCAGGTAGGCTTCGGTTTCCACAAGAAGCTCATCCGCTTCGAGTTGCAGGGGAAGCGGGGCGAACTGCCGGGCTTCTGCGGCTTGAATCTGGACGTCGGTATCGCTTGGCTGATTGGTCGGATTCTTGGAATACCGCATCATCAAGCGCGGTATGAAATCGGCCTCTATGACAGTGCCGAGTTTCTTGCCCGAGTCATCTTCCATGGCGGCTGCCTTGGTTTCGCCCTCTTTTTTCCAACCTTTGAGCGGGTTGGATATCGCTTTTAGCAGGGCAGCAGAGCCCATGCCGATAGCCGATGCCATGTCAGACTCTCCCAGTCTGGTAGCGGCGCGGATCGCGTCAGTCCCGGTGTGTCAGATTTGTTTTTCGACTCCCTCCGAGATTCGCGAGCGTAGGCGCAATTCCCGGAACTGTCGAATCATCCTGTGTCTAATTTAATTAACGTCCACTTTCATTGACACATGCGTCTGTCGAGGCGTAGTCTGCACCAGGAGATTGGAGGTGGCGCGACAGGATGGCGAATCTGGTTCGCAATATCCCGGGTGATCGGGGAGAAGAAGGCGGGGAGGAACAGGGCTTTACCCTGTATTCGCCGGCAGAACGGATTCGCCGCGACGAGTCGCGCTGGACACTGGTCCAGGGACTCCTTGCACCGCTCCAGTTCTTCATATTCATCGCCAGCCTGGTCCTGGTCCTGCGGTATTTCGTGTCCGGTGAGGGCGCCTTGGCCGCAGATATCTCCGTCGTCGCCAAGACCATGGCGCTTTACACGATCATGGTGACCGGCTCGATCTGGGAGAAAGAAGTATTCGGCCAATGGCTCTTTGCCAGGCCGTTCTTCTGGGAAGACGTCTTCTCGATGCTCGTGATCGCATTGCACACCGCCTATCTCGTAATGCTGATCGGCGGTCTTGGTACCATAGAACAAAGGCTGGTCGTCGCGCTTGCCGCCTATGCCGCCTATGTCGTCAATGCGGTGCAATTCCTGCTCAAGCTTCGGGCCGCACGGCTCGAAGACCCGCGCAATGCGGCGGCTGCGGGATGACGGGGTCCACCGTTCTCGAAGCGCCAAATGGCGTCGGTGCCGCCGATTGTGCACCGGTTCTGCGCGAACGTGGCCAGCGTGAAGTCTTCTGCGGCCTTACCGGCATCGTCTGGCTCCATCGCAAGATGCAGGATGCGTTCTTCCTCGTGGTCGGATCGCGCACCTGTGCGCATTTGCTGCAATCCGCTGCGGGGGTGATGATCTTCGCCGAACCGCGCTTCGCCACGGCCATCATCGAAGAGCGCGACCTTGCCGGCATGGCCGATTGCCATGAGGAACTCGACCGGGTGGTCGACAGGTTGCTGTCGCGCCGTCCGGAGATCAAGACGCTATTCCTCGTCGGTTCGTGCCCTTCCGAAGTGATCAAGCTCGACCTCGCCAAGGCTGCCGAACGGCTCGGTTCGAAGCATGCCGGCAGCACCCGTATCCTCAACTATTCGGGCAGCGGGATCGAAACCACCTTTACCGAAGGCGAAGATGCCTGCCTTGCGTCGCTTGTGCCGGAAATGCCCGCTGCATCCGCCGACGCCGCGCAATCGCTCCTGCTCGTCGGGTCGCTCCCCGATATCGTCGAGGACCAGTTCCTGCGCCTCTTTGCCGAACTCGGGATAGACAACGTTGGTTGCCTGCCCGCGCGCGCAGCAGCCGACCTACCGAGCGTCGGGCCCAATACGCGCATCCTTCTCGCCCAACCTTTCCTGGGCGATACGCTTCGGGCCCTCACATCGCGCGGCGCGACTCATCTTCCCGCCCCTTTCCCCTTCGGTGCGGAAGGTACGACCGCATGGCTCAAGGCGGCTGCGGAAGCCTTCGGCATCGACGAAATGCATTTCAACCGCGTGATCGCCCCGGGCAGGGAGCGCGCCAAGCGCGCGCTCGAACGCCAGCGCGAGCGGCTCGACGGCAAGCGCATCACCTTCCTGCCGGATTCGCAGCTGGAAATTCCGTTGGCGCGCTTCCTCGCATCCGAATGCGGGATGGTGCCCGTCGAAGTCGGTACGCCCTATCTCCATCGCGGAATTCTCGCCGGCGAATTGCCCCAAATGCCCAAGGGCACCCGTCTTAGCGAAGGGCAGGATGTCGACCGCCAGCTCGACCGCGTGCGCGACGACCGGCCCGACCTCACCGTTTGCGGGCTCGGTCTTGCCAATCCGCTCGAGGCCGAGGGGCTGTCGACCAAGTGGGCGATCGAACTCGTCTTCTCGCCGATCCACGGTTTCGATCAGGCCGGGGACCTCGCCGAACTCTTTGCGCGTCCGCTGAGGCGGCGCGACGTATTGGAGGTGTAACGGTGCAGCTGTCGGTCTGGACCTACGAAGGGCCGCCGCATGTCGGTGCGATGCGGGTCGCGACTGCGATGGAAGGAATGCATTACGTCCTCCACGCACCGCAGGGCGATACCTACGCCGACCTCCTGTTCACCATGATCGAGCGTCGCGGCAAGCGCCCGCCTGTCACCTACACGACATTCCAGGCACGCGATCTCGGCAAGGATACGGCGCAACTGTTCCAGAACGCCGCGCGCGATGCACTCGATCGCTTCAAGCCGCAGGCGCTGCTGGTGGGCGCATCCTGCACTGCCGAACTGATCCAGGACGATCCGGCAGGTCTCGCCGAGGCCATGCGGCTTCCCGTTCCCGTCGTGCCGCTCGAACTGCCGAGCTATCAGCGCAAGGAAAGCTGGGGCGCGAGCGAGACCTTCTACCAGATCGTCCGCCATCTCGCCGACAAGGATGTACGGCCGGCACCGCGCGAAGGGCGCAAGCCTTCGGCGAATATCCTTGGCCCGACTGCCCTCGGCTTCCGCCACCGCGACGATGCGCGCGAAGTCTCCCGCCTGCTCGATATGCTCGGCATCGAGGTGAACCTCGTCGCACCGCTCGGCGCCACGCCGGCGGACATCGCCAGCATCGGTGCCGCCGATTTCAACATCGTCCTCTACCCGGAGACCGGCGACGAAGCCGCGCGCTGGCTCGAACGCACATTCAAGCAGCCCGCCGTCCGCACCGTTCCGATCGGGGTCGGTGCCACGCAGGTATTCATTCGCGAGGTGGCCGAGCTCGGCGGAGTCGATCCGGAGCCCGCTCTCGCGGACGATCAGTCGCGCATGGCGTGGTGGAGCCGTTCGGTGGATTCGACCTACCTCACCGGCAAGCGCGTTTTCATCTTCGGGGATGCCACGCATGCCGTCGCAGCCGCCCGTATCGCGCATGAGGAGCTCGGCTTCGAAGTCTGCGGTCTCGGCTGTTACAACCGTGAATTCGCGCGCGACATCCGCGCCGCAGCGAAAGTCTACGGCGTCGATCCCCTGATTACCGACGATCATCTCGAGGTCGAGGAAGCGATCTCCGCCGCGCAGCCCGAACTGGTTCTCGGCACCCAGATGGAACGCCATATCGCCAAGCGACTGGGGCTGCCCTGCGCGGTCATTTCCTCGCCGGTCCACGTGCAGGATTTCCCCGCCCGGTACAGCCCGCAGATGGGTTTCGAAGGCGCAAATGTGATCTTCGATACATGGGTCCACCCGCTGGTGATGGGCCTGGAAGAACACCTCCTCACAATGTTCCGCGAGGATTTCGAATTTTCCGACGAGGCGGGCGCGAGCCATCTGCATGCCCATGCCCCCAAGGGTTCTACGGCCGATGCTCCTGCACAGCAGCCGGTGATGGACGGCGCGCTCTGGACCGAGGAAGCCGAACGCGAGCTCCGGAAGATCCCGTTTTTCGTGCGCGGCAAGGCACGGCGGAACACGGAACTTTATGCAGCGAACGAAGGTCGCCCGCAGATCGACCTCGAAACGCTCTACGATGCCAAGGCGCATTATGCCCGGTAGCGCGCTGCCTCCGGTTCGCGTCGTGATCGTGACGCTGGACAACCACCTCAAGGGGGCTGTCGAGCGCGCGGGCGAGAAACTGGCTGCAGACAATATCCAACTCACGCTTCATGCCGCGTCCGACTGGGACCGGGATCCCGCCTCGCTCGAGCGCGCAGAGGCGGACGTTGCAAGCGGCGACATCGTCATCGCGACCATGCTTTTCCTCGACGATCACGTGCGTGCGATCAGGCCTGCGCTCGAAGAGCGGCGCGAGACCTGCGATGCCATGCTCGGCCTGATGTCGGCGGGCGAAATCGTGAAGCTGACGCGGATTGGCGGCTACCGCATGGACGCGCCCGCCAAGGGTCCGCTGGCCCTGCTCAAGAAACTGCGCGGATCGAAGAAGGCCGGGGCAAGTTCGGGTGCAGGCCAGATGCGCATGTTGCGCCGCCTGCCCAAGATCCTGAAGTTCATCCCCGGCACGGCGCAGGATGTTCGCGCCTATTTCCTGACGCTGCAATACTGGCTCGCCGGTTCGGACGAGAACGTCGTCCAGATGGTGCGCGCCCTGGTCGACCGCTACGCTGCCGGAGACCGCGAGGTGCGCCGCGGCAAGACCCCGGCCATCGCGCCACAGGAATATCCGGAACTCGGCGTCTACCATCCGCGCGCGCGCCAGCGCATGTCGGAAAGCCTGCGCCTCCTGCCCCGTTCGGGCGGCAGGCAGGGCACCGTCGGCCTGATCCTTTTGCGGTCTTACGTTTTGGGCCGGGATGCCGGTCATTACGATGGCGTGATAGAGGCAATGGAAGCGGCCGGCCTGCGCGTCGTGCCGGTTTTTGCCAGCGGTCTCGACGCACGCCCGGCGATCGAGAAATTCTTTATCCGCGATGGTAAGCCGACCGTGGATGCGGTGGTCAACCTCACCGGCTTCTCTCTGATCGGCGGTCCCGCATATAACGATACAGAAGCCGCGGTCGAAGTGCTTGGCGCGCTCGACCTGCCCTACATCGCGGCGCATCCGATCGAATTCCAGTCGCTCGAACAGTGGAGCGAGGGCAAGCTAGGCCTTCTCCCGATCGAGGCGACGATGATGGTTGCCATTCCCGAACTGGACGGCGCGATCTGCCCGAGCGTCTTCGGCGGTCGCAGCGACGATGCCGACGGGCCCGTTCGCGCGATGCGAAGCCATCCGGAACGCGCTTCGGCCCTGGCTGCCAAGGCGGCAAAGCTGATCGCTTTGCGCAAGGTCGAGCGGGCCAAGCGCAAGCTCGCAGTGGTCCTGTTCAATTTCCCGCCCAATGCCGGGGCAACCGGCTCGGCTGCGCATCTGGCCGTGTATGAATCGCTCCATGCCACGCTCCAGCGCCTCGCTTCCGAGGGATATTCGGTGGAGGTGCCGGAAACCGTCGAGGAATTGCAGGACACGATCCTGAAAGGCAATTCCGAGCGTTTCGGGGCGGATGCCAATGTCGCGGCGCGCATCGGCGCCGATGAACATGTCCGCGCGGAACCGCATTTGAAAGCCATCGAAGCGCAATGGGGCCCCGCGCCGGGTCGCCAGCAGAGCGACGGCAGCAGCATCCATATCTACGGTGCCCGGTTCGGCAATGTCTTCGTCGGTGTGCAACCGGCCTTCGGTTACGAGGGCGATCCGATGCGGCTGTTGTTCGAAGGCGATTTCGCGCCGACGCATGCCTTTTCGGCCTTCTACCGCTGGATCCGGCAAGACTTCGGAGCCGACGCCGTTCTCCATTTCGGGACACACGGCGCCCTGGAATTCATGCCCGGCAAGCAGGCCGGGCTTAGCGGCGAATGCTGGCCCGAGCGCCTGATCGGCGACCTGCCCAATTTCAACCTCTACGCGGCCAACAATCCGTCCGAGGGGATGCTGGCCAAGCGCCGAGCTTCGGCGACACTGATCAGCTACCTCACACCGCCGCTTGCCGAGGCGGGCCTCTACAAGGGGTTTGCCGACCTCAAGGCGCTGGTCGAGCGCTGGCGTTCCTGCGACGAAGCCGGGGAGCGCGATGCGCTCGAACCGATGATCGCGGAGCAGTGCGAAGCGCTCGATATCGAACAGGGCGAAATCGGCGATCTGGCCGGCCGCCTCTACGAACTGGAACGCACGCTGATCCCGCATGGGCTGCACGTCTTCGGCGGGGCCATCGAAGGCGAAGAGCGCGACGCTTTCCTCGACGCCATGCTCGAAGCCGATCCCGATACGGACCGCGCGGAGATCGAGCGCAAGTTCGCCGCCAACGACGAACTCGGCGCCCTGGTCCATGCTCTCGACGGCGGCTACGTAAAGCCTGCGCCGGGTGGGGATGTGATCCGCAATCCCGAAGTCCTGCCTACGGGGCGCAATATCCACGGCTTCGACCCCTTCCGCATTCCCAGCGCATTTGCCGTTGCAGAAGGCGCACGGCAGGCCGAACAGCTTCTCGTCCGGCATCGTGCGGACGGTGATGCCGGATACCCCGAAAGCCTCGCCATGGTGCTGTGGGGCACCGACAATATGAAGAGCGAAGGCGTCCAGTTGGCGCAGGCCATGGCGCTGATCGGCGCGCGGCCGCGGCTCGACGGGTACGGCCGGCTCGCGGGTGCCGAACTGATCCCTCTCGAAGAGCTCGGCCGTCCGCGGATCGACGTCGTCGCAACGCTCTCGGGCATTTTCCGCGATCTCTTGCCGCTCCAGACCCGCATGCTCGCCGAAGCGGCATGGCTTGCGAGCAGCGCCGACGAGCCGCTCGAAGCGAATTTCGTCCGCAAGCATTCGCTCGCACATTCCGAATCGCAGGGATGCGAC